>NC_003552.1:0-302710 GCF_000007345.1 Methanosarcina acetivorans C2A
AGTATGAAACCTGAATATATTGATCTATACCTGCATGGGAATTGATCAATATTTGTATGGGAATTGATCAATATTTGTATGGGAATTGATCTACATCTGACAATGAGTCGATCAATAATGTGAGTTGATCTATACCTGACTATGAATTATGATATGATCCTAGTCAAACCACAGGATCGTATATATTATTTCCTGAAAAGCTGGGGCTATGTCTGAAAGATTGAAGGAAAAGCCAGAAAGGCCGGATCAGGAATATATCCGGACTTTATGAGAACATCTTGTTGAAGACGGCAGTTTTGAAATCTACAAGAGGTTTAAGCCTGTAATCTTCAAGAAGTACCTTACGAGTATTTTCCACAGGCACGCTTAAAGAAATTTCTTTTGTCCTGCCGTAACGGCCCTTGCTAACTACCACGGCATTCACTATGCCCAGCATATCGAGTTCTGACATCAGGTCGGTGACCCTGCGCTGGGTAAGTATATCCACGTCAATATGATGACAGAGCTGGCGGTAGACATTATACATCTCCCCGGTTGTGACGTTCTTGCCTTCTCTTCCCCGGCTCCTGAGCAGGATAATGCTGTAGAGGACGAGCTTGGACTGGGTGGGAAGAGTCCTTACAACTTCCACAACACGGTCGATTTCGATCTTTTCCTGTGCGCGCCTGACGTGTTCTTCAAGGACCTGGGGCTGGTTTTCTCTCTCCGCAATTTCTCCCGAAACGCGCAGGAGGTCAAGGGCCCGGCGGGCATCACCGTGTTCCTGGGCTGCAAAGGCTGCACAGAGCGGAATTACCATTTCACCCAGTACTCCGTCGTTGTAAGCCATTTTTGCCCTTTGCTTCAGGATATCGCTGATCTGCTCGGCATCATAGGGTGGAAAGATCAGTTCTTCTTCACCCAGGGAACTTTTGACCCTGGGATCCAGAAACTCCGTGAATTTAAGGTCGTTAGAAACCCCGATCATACTGACCTTAGCTTTCCTTAAGTCTGTATTGATCCTTGACAGGTTATATAGGACATCATCGCCTTTCTTGATCAGCTTGTCAATTTCGTCGAGAATTATGATGATAACCTGGTCTCTTGCATCGATTGCTTCCTTGAATTTCATGAAAACCTGATCCGTGGGCCACCCGGTCATAGGGACTTCTTCTTCGAAATGCCTGGCAAGATTTGCAAGAAGCCTGTACTGAGTATCGATTACCTCGCAATTAATATAAACAACAGAACAAAAAAGTGATTTGTCTTCACTTACCCTTTCAAGTTCCTTTCCTACATATCTGGTAACTGCAGTTTTTCCTGTCCCTGTTTTTCCATAAATCAGGACATTAGAAGGGGTCTCTCCCCTGAGGGCAGAAACCAAGATAGTTGCAAGACTGTTTATCTGTTCATTCCTGTGTAATAACAGGTCCGGTGTATAAGAAGGACGAAGAACCTCT
The DNA here is from genome assembly GCF_000007345.1 of Methanosarcina acetivorans C2A. Taxonomy (NCBI): domain Archaea; kingdom Methanobacteriati; phylum Methanobacteriota; class Methanomicrobia; order Methanosarcinales; family Methanosarcinaceae; genus Methanosarcina; species Methanosarcina acetivorans. Next base: position 1,440 of record NC_003552.1, read on the forward strand.
TTGTTTTTGAAAATTGACTTTCCGTCAAGTAATTTTTCGAATAAACCGTCTAATGATTGAGCTTTTATCATGAATGACCCTCTTCGTATAAAAGTTATAAAATAACGGATTGAGCGGATTTATATGGACAATTAATATGTACGCCTAATACACAGACAGCATGTGCAAAGTTAATAGCAAATCAAATAAATTTAACAAGCTTGAACGCGTTTTTCTTTTTTTAATCTTAATTTTTCAACCTTAATTTTTAGTTTTGTTTTTCAACCTTAATTTCCAGTTTCGCTTTTCAACCTTGTTTTGCAATTCCTTTTTTGGCCCTTAATTTTTTTAGTTTTAAACCCTGATTTACAGTCCAAATTATTACATTAAGTTTAACTGCTTGAAAGCCCTGCCTAAAAAAATCATATTATTAATTTTCCATTTGTACGATAATCGAGAAAGTTGTAAATGCGAAATCCAGATTTTGAAAGAGTTTTTTGAAGATATTTTAAACCATTTTCATTATTTCGAAGTTAGTATTTCGTAAATTCAGAACATTGCAGACTGAATATTTTAGACTGAATATTTTAGACTGAATATTTTAGACTGAATATTTTAGATTGAATATTTGAGACTGAACATATTCAGGTATAATATTACCCAGACATGGAAAAGATATATGGGAAGGTGTAATTGTTAATTTTCAAAGTGTCTTTCACTCTTGATTCTCGATAATTCTGGAAACCTAGTTTGTTATTTCGTATTATTTTGATAAGTCAAACCTTATTATGAGAGCTCCACGAAGGAAGATACATAGATAAATGCATGTTTCTTAAAGATAATGCCTGAAATTTTTGTTCCAAACAGATTGGGGGCAAGTTGAAGAGCTGGTTGCGCACTTTATGGTATCTCTTAAGCTCTGATAAAATCTGTATTCGGAATGTTCTTTAGCTAAAATTTTCAATAATAATTGTATATAAGCACATGATTTCAGGGCATATTTGCAGTAGATGCAATGGAAGTACACGGTATTAATAGTTATGGTGAGGACCCCTTTGTTTCCACTGGAATAGTATTTTACCTTAAATATCCCTTGAAGAAATCGAGATCATCAAAATCAGTTTTAAAAAAATAAAACATTAGAATTTCCAGCACCTTTTGAGATCAGTCTTAAATCCCCTTTTTCTAATGGAAGAAAATAGGAGCATTTTAGACCCCTTCACTTCCATTAAACTGCAAAAAATATTTATAATCAGATAATATAGATAAACAAAGAAATGACTTTACTGAAACGAAAGTGGATGTGTTAAAAATAATAACAGTTTTGATGTGAGAGAGATCATTGATAACAATACAATTACTAAAAAAATACAGCTAGTTTGACTGGAAATAAAGAATAGACATCAAAAGTAACTATATTCGTGGAGTGTAAATACATAAAAAATTGGCTCTGTGTATACATTAACTTATAAATTTTATGTTAACTGCATATTTTTCAAAGTCCTATTGTTTTTCTAAAGATTTTTTTTAGACCTGTTAGTTTGGTTCCGGAACTGTTAATCTATATTTGTCTACCTTTGTCTACCATATTATCTACAGTACTATCGTACTATCCTTCGTACTATCTGCTGCAATTTTACTTATCTACCATTACCGTCTACAGTACTACCATCCATCATCCCGTAATATCTACTACAATTTCATTGGTCATCGGTTAAGGAATTTTCTTGCCTGAAGGATATCGATTTTGCACCAAAAGTCGCCTTAAATTTTGTCCTTTTTACATGAAATCGATACCCAGTTCCAACTCTCAATGGGATACAGTTTTTGAGAACTGTTACGAAAATGGAGGCAATTTATCATGATTCCTCACTTAACCGAAGACGCATGACTACAATTTTAATACTCACCATTTTAATCATTTTATACTCTATACTCATCATTTTTGAAGGGACTTTTTGAAGAAAGGAGCGAAAATGATAATGTTCTTAATATATTTGTTAAAAGTACTGAAGTAAAACGAACTGTTTTTAATGTCTGGGTAACAAGAAAGTATGGAACTGCTCCAAATAATTATGTTCCACAATATAAATAACATATTATAAAATTTTAAAATTAATATACCTCTCTGAAATACACGTCTCTGAACATAGCTGCCAACTGAATGCTGTAACTGGCAACTTTGCAGACAAAAGTAGTGTCGACAGAAGTAATCTTGCTTAGCGAATGTGCTCTTGGCGAGAACAACTTTAACTGCACAAAATTTGTTAATACAGAATACTTGTCCAACATAAGAAACTAAAAAAATCGACAACAACTAAAATTTTACTAAAAAACCGAAATTTTACTAAAAAACTGAAATTTTACTAAAAAAAGGAGTTAAACAATGGTATCTGATAATTTTAGTATTATACTTGTTTTCACAGTATATCTGCTTTTTATGATCGGTATCGGAATTCTCTATTATAAGAAAACGGAGAATCTTTCAGATTATATTTTAGGAGGAAGAAAGCTAAACAGCTGGGTTACTGCGCTTAGTTCACAGGCATCGGATATGAGTGGCTGGCTGATACTGGGAGTACCAGGATACGCTTACCTGTCAGGGATGGAATCTATCTGGTTAGCAATCGGGCTAACTGCCGGGACCTATCTGAACTGGAAATTTGTTGCAAAGAAATTGCGCCAGTATACTGAGATTGCAGGCGATTCCATTACCATTCCTGTGTACTTTGAAAACAGGTTCAGAGACAAAAGCCATTCCTTAAGAATTATCTCATCCATTTTTATTCTGATCTTTTTCCTTCTTTATACTTCCTCAGGCCTTGTCGCAGGTGGAAAACTTTTTAATACTGTTTTTGGAATTCACTATCAACAAGCCCTTCTTATCGGTGCACTGGTAATCATCAGTTATACGTTTCTTGGGGGCTTTATGGCTGTCTGCTGGACCGACTTTTTCCAGGGCATGCTGATGGTCTTTGCCATTGTTTTTGTACCCCTTGCAGTTTTAAAGGGAATGGGAGGTTACGAGTCGACCGTGAGCCTGATTGAGAGTATCGACCCTCAGCTACTTAATCCCTGGACCGCTCTTGCCGGTGGTTCAATTCCTCTAATCTCAAACCTAGCCTGGGGCTTGGGATATTTTGGTATGCCTCACATTCTGGTCCGTTTTATGGCCATAGAATCCCCTGAAAAAATCAAAAAGGCAAGAATTATTGCAATGGTCTGGGTCACTATCTCTCTGTTTTTTGCCGTAGCAATCGGGATCATCGGAAGAGCTTACCTCTATCCTGAGTTTCTGGGAGATGGGGGAAGTGAAACTATTTTCATGGTAATGGTAAACAACACGTTTACTCCGATAATTGCAGGAATTTTCCTTGCGGCTATCCTTGCAGCTATTATGAGTACTGCTGATTCCCAGCTTCTTGTAGCTGCTTCTGCCTTTACTGAAGATATCTACAGGATAACTTTAAAAAAGAATGCAGGAGAAAAAGAGCTCGTCTGGATGGGCAGGTTTGCAGTTATTCTAATTTCAGCAATTGCTTATGTAATAGCAAGAGATCCGAATAACTCGGTCATGGGACTGGTCTCATATGCCTGGGCAGGATTTGGAGCTGCCTTCGGACCTGTTATCCTCTTCTCTCTTTTCTGGAGAAAAACGACCAGGAATGGTGCACTCGGCGGAATGATTGTCGGTGGACTCGTGGTTATCATCTGGAAGCAGCTCTCAGGTGGAATTTTTGACATGTATGAAATTGTACCCGGCTTTATCCTTTCATGCATAACACTCTACACCATCAGCATTCTGGATAAAGAAGGCCCTGCAGAAGAAATCCTCAAAGAATTCGACCGCGTAAACCACATAGCTCTTCATGGAATGTCAACCCACAAAGAAGACACAATACCACTGAAAACTGATCTTCGTAAAAGCTGAGAAAACATAATATGAGAAACGTTTCCCCGTCATCCGGGAAAACGCTTCTTGATCCACAAAATGCAAGAATATATAACAGTGCCTGAGAGTGCTCGCCAGCTTAACTGGCATTGACTCTTTTCAAATGAAAAATTCCCTTCTTTTTATTCCTTTGATTTTTGTATTCTCTTATCATATAGTCTGATTTTTCATCCTGAGAAACTGGACTGATGTACGGAAAAAAAAACAATTTTTAAAAAGCCATTTTTAGGTTTTGAGATTTCCAGAAAAGCTAGTTTAAACCTATAGTCGGCAGGTCGACATTAGATTTTAAGTATTTTTAATGATGGCGTTTTTCAAACATTATGTAATATATGTTGGGTTCAAAACTGGTTAACATATGACCCAAATCTCACGGCATATATAAACAATGAGTCGTTTTTGCAATAATGTCTAGTATCAGGAATAATGTGTTTTCTAGCAAAAACGCTATCAGTAAAAATATTACGAAAAAAACAAGTTACCTGCCGAAAGCAGGTTTAAATATTGGAATTTCGAGAAAATCCATTTTAGGTTTTAAAATTGCAAGATTTAATTCTACTTTCAAGATTTACTGTTATTATCATTCTCCAGTAAGTATGGCATCAGTATGGTCGTAATTTCCTGAAAGATTGAGACTATAAAAAAAGTATAAGAGAATAAAACAAAGAAATGGAGAAATAAAGTACAAAAAGAAGTTCAAAATTAAAATGAAAAGTCCAGTTATTAGAAGTCCAGTTATTAGAATGAACATTTTATAATGAACATTTGAAAACAGGAGTTTAGCATTAGAACTGAAAAAGTTAAATTTCTTCAAAATCTCAAGTTTAAGCTTTACTCATTTCAAACAGCTTCACTCATTTCAACCTTAAATTTCAAGATGGAATTTTTCTGGGGGTTTCTACTTGTGGGAATAATCTTGGATTGGACATTATGTAAAATTGGTTAGACCCCTCTGTTTCCAATGGAACGTTTATATAACCCCCAGACCCTATGATTTCCAATGAAGAGTTTTTTGGGCTTTGCAGAACAAAATAAAAAATAGTTTTATTTTGTTATGGGAACAAAATAATGTTGTTTTGTTATAACATTAAATGTATATATATTTTGTTATTGAATTTGGATATTTCAAATAAGAAAATACACAATTCAATTTAAAATTCGTTAAAAATAAATTTAACTTTTTTAAACTAGCTTTATTAAATAACTCAAAAAAATCCTTTTATTCAAACCCAGATTTATGTTTCCATTAGAAATAAAGGGGTCTCTCTCACAAATCTCTTGAAAACAATTTTTAATGTAACTTATCTTCACTAAATTGTCAATAATTTTAAGTTAATCCTAAAAATCAATCTAAAACCAATCAAAAAATTAATCAATAAAAAAATCTACAGAGCCAATCTACTAATCTATAACTAATCTACTTAATCTATAACTAATCCATGAACCAATGTAAAAACCCAATGTAAAAACTTAATCTAAAACTCAATCTAAAAACTAATCCATAAACCGATTTAAACATCAAACTAAAATTAATTCATAAAATCAGTCAAAAGCCTAACTAAGAGCCTATCCGAAAAGTGTTGTGACTTACTGTAACTTACCATTAGCAATATGCAAAACCGAAGAGGAAGCCCTGCTATTATAGACCTGCTGTAATTTTTCGATCGCATTACCGACTTTTCGGATAGGCACTAAACATCCATTTACTTAATAATCTCTTTAAACATATAGTTACTTCAATTTTCCCATAATCTCGTTATTTCTTCCAGCATTGTTTTTTCTTATTGTCTTTTCTTTACTTTTCCTTTTTTCTCCCTTAATCTCCTTAATCCCTTAATCTCCTTAATTATTCTTTTTCAATCCTTACCTTAGTTCTTTTTCCTCGTTTCTTAAGTGTCAAGGGCGGTTAACTTTTTTCCATTTTGGGCGGTTTAGAATTTGCCAACCTTTTAATATAAATTTTACTCAATTTTTCATAAACTTTTAGAAATTACTGGCATATATTTCCTGTTTTTATTCCCTGTTTCTTCCTTTCTTTCAGCCTGTAACTTTCCCCTTTGATGTTAATCGTAGTTGAATGGTGGAGAATCCTATCAAGTACAGCAGCCGCTATTACATGGTCCTTGAATATCTCTCCCCATTCTCCATATGATTTATTTGATGTCAAGATCGTTGAACTCTTTTCATACCGTCTTGAGATCAGCTGAAATAGGCAGTGAGCTCCTTCTTCGTCAAATGGGAGATACCCTATTTCGTCAATTATCAGCACTTTATATTTCATCAAGTCCCTTAGTTTCTTTTCAAGCATTCCTTCTCGATTTGCTATTTTCAACTTCTCGATAAGGTTTCCTGTATTGGTAAAGTAAACCGAAATCCCTGCTTTTGCTACTTCAATCCCAAGAGCGATTGCAAGATGAGACTTTCCAACTCCGGGAGGACCAAGGAAAACGACATTCTCTGAATTATGAACAAATCTCAAGGTTGCAAGGTCTTCGATTGCTTTTTTATCAATGGATTTCTGAAATTCAAAATCGAATTCCTCAAGAGTCTTTTTAACGGGAAAAACTGCACTTTTCATCCTTCTCTCAATTGCAACAGCTTCTCTGTGTTTCTTTTCCTGTTCAAACAAGTAATCAAGGACTTCCATTGTTGTCTTGTTGTCCCTTGCAGCAATTTCAAGGTAGTTATCCAGAAGCTCTTCGATAGAATTAAGTTTCAGGTATTGCAGGTTATTGTGAAGTCTCTCATAGGTGAAGTTGTTCATTCAAAACCACCTTCACTAAATATTTCATAGACATCAAGAGACCTTTTTTCAACTTCGGGATCTGAGAACTTCAACGGGATCTGTGAATCTTTTTTGCATTTTGAGTTCTCTTTAAGAATCTCACTCAGGAGACCCTGGAAATGTTCCTTTTTCCTTGAAACTCTGCAGTTTCCAGGAAGGATTTCATGTTCACAGACTTTCTCATAATCAACATAGACCTCGAATATTCCTTCAAGGATCTGAAGCTCTGCAGTTCTCCCTGCAAACCTGTAAGGAACAGAATACTTATTTCCAAGGAACGAAATATAACAGTCTCTGGAGACCTTTCTGGTCTCCTTATGGACAACTTTGTAAGGAGGAACCTGATCCAGAGGGCTCAGTTTCTCCTCCTTAAAGCGTTCAAGAGGGATTTGATAGGTTGTTCCGTGGACAGTTGAATTTACCCTTTCCAACCACCTGTGAACTTGGGCGTTCAGGTCTTCGAGAGAGGTAAACCTTCTTCCAAGGAAGAAATCCCTCTTGACGAAACCGACTGTATTTTCAATTTTCCCTTTTGTCTGAGGCCTGTAAGGCCTGCATAACCGTGGAATAAAACCAAAGCATTTGAAGAACTCCTCAAACTGTGGGTTCCATTCGGAATCTGATGATTTTAAGGCTCTTTTGATAACAACCTGTTTCATGTTATCATAGAGGATCTCCTGTGTAAATCCTCCAAAGTACTCAAAAGCGTTCAGATGACACTGAATAAGAGTGGGAGTGTCTATGCTCAGTGTAAATTCAACATATCTCATTCTGGAATATCCAAGAATCATGTTGAAGCAAAAGAGTTTCTTTACCTTTCCATCAACCTCAACTGTTCCCATCTCTGCCCAGTCAACCTGAGCCTGTACACCTGGTTTTGTTTCATAGCGGAGTACAGCAGGGACTCCCTGTTTAGGTCGGACTTCTCTTACGAAGTCCTTGACTATGGTTTTTCCTCCATCAAAACCCATTTCTTTGATTTCCCTATAAAGGCGAACAGCAGTATAAGGACCTTCTTTGAGTTTTTCTTGTATGTAAGGTTTGAAAGGATCAAGTTTACTCGGTTTTGGCGGACGTTTCTGAGGTTCTGGGGCAGTTTTCTTTTTAAGATATTTCCTCACAGTTTCCCTAGCATAACCTGTTCTTCTAGAGATCTCACTGATGCTGAAGCCTTGTGAATACAAATCTCGTATCAATAGCCATTCCTCCGTTTTCAGCATTATCTACAATCCTCGAACTTTTCACAAGGATTGAGAATTGGAAGTTTTTAAACCGCCGTAATTGGAAGATTCTTAACCGCCCTTGACACTTAGTTCATTTCTTCCTGTTTTTTGGCTTTTAGGAAGTTGAGGAGATTAATTTTTCTAGGTTTATTCCATAAGTATTTTAAATAAAACTGGTTTTACTTTACCTGTATGAATGAGCAGGGTCTTTCTGAAAAAGAGATATTTTCCTATTTGGAAAATGCAAAGTCAGAAGATACGGATTATTATCGGGTTTTAAGTTCAATGTGTACTCACCCTCATAAGATCGCAGTTGAAGCTAACAGGCTCTTTATCGAGGCCAACCTGGGCGATCTCGGGCTTTTTGCTGGAGCTAGCAGGCTTGAACAGGAGGTTGTCGGGATGCTCGGGGAGCTTCTCCACGCTCCTTCAATTGACGTTCCTTTCGGAGGCTCCTGTGAGAGTTCGGCTTGCGGCTACCTTACTACAGGAGGTACCGAATCCAATATTCAGGCTGTAAGAGGAATGAAAAACCTTGTAACCACAGGAAAAAAAGAATTGAAAGGAGCTCCAAACATTGTAATTCCAGAGTCGGCGCATTTTTCTTTCGATAAGGTTGCAGACATGATGGGGATAGAGGTCAGAAGGGCTTCGCTTGATTCGGAGTTCAGGGTTGACATGGCCTCCATTGAAAGTCTTATTGATGCAAACACTATAGGACTTATAGGGATAGCAGGGAATACCGAGTTTGGCCAGATAGATCCCATTGACAAACTCTCGGAAATAGCTCTTGAAAACGAGCTTTTTCTGCATATCGATGCGGCTTTCGGAGGTTTCGTAATTCCTTTCCTCGAAAAACCCCAACCTTTTGATTTCAAATTGCCAGGCGTTACTTCGATTGCCGTAGATCCCCACAAGATGGGTCTTTCCACAATTCCTTCAGGAGCTCTGCTTTTCAGGTCTGCTTCCTTCCTCGACTCCCTTAAGGTAAACACCCCATACCTTACCACAAAGGCCCAGTTTACACTTACCGGCACAAGAAGCGGAGCTTCAGCTGCCGCTACCTGCGCTGTCATGAAATATCTTGGTAATGAAGGCTACAGAAAGAATGTGCAGTACTGCATGCAGCTTACCGAAAAACTGGTCATAGAAGCTCGAAAAATTGGTTTCGAACCCCTGCTTGAACCCGTCATGAATGTAGTTGCTCTGAAAGTCCCTAATCCTGACTTTGTCAGAGAACAGATGCTTGAAAGATTCGGCTGGAATGTCTCAATTACCCGTACCCCAAGAGCCCTTAGGCTGGTCTTGATGCCGCATAATACTCTCGAAGATATCGAAATATTTGTACAGGATCTTAAAGAAGTGACCGTAGAAATTTAAGGTAACCACTTTTTTCCCTTTTCTTTTTCCCGTTTTTAGCTTTTTTGTTGTGGGAAATAATTCAGATGATGATTTAGTTTATGAGTCAATTTGTGGCTCTTTGCTTATTTAAGGCATGCAAAAATAATTATACTATTTAAATTAATATAATGCATGCTTTTGGGTACATGATGGTTTCTGTCTCTCAAACAGGTTTAGCGGGCTAAAAGTAATAAGAGGAATAAGCGGAATAAAAGTAATAGAAATAATAAGTAAAATTAAGAAATCAAACAAATATTTTGAAACTTAGGTTTAGCGACTTTCAACTCAGGTTTAAATAGACTTCAACTTAGGTTTAACGATCTTGGGCTCAGGTTTATCAGCTTTCAACTCAAGTTTAGAAACTTGTCACTTGTTTATGCAGTCTGCCAGCCTGTTTCAGATATGAATATCCTTACGTCACATGGCTTATCGGCCTTGTTTTACATATATTTCAAATTACAGTCTAATTACGGTCTATCAAGTATTTCACGTATAGTATTTCACGTATAGTTCACCAAGTATTTCATATATATCTCATCAAGTGTTTGTATTATATAAATAAAGGGGGTACTTTATTTTATGAAATCTGCATTGAAAATCGGAAGCGTAATGGGCATACCTATCAGACTGCACATCACTTTTCTTTTGATACTTCCCATTTTTGCATATGTCTTTGCAATCAATCCATACCCTTATGGCTTTCAGGGAGTTGAGCCACCTGCGATAAAATACGCGCTTTCAACCCTGACTGCAATCCTGCTTTTTGCCTCAATCCTTGTGCATGAGCTTGCACACTCCTATCTGGCAATGCGCTACGGTGTCAATATTGAGAGCATCACGCTCTTCCTTTTCGGAGGAGTTTCTTCAATGGAAGAGATGCCAAGGGATCCCGGACAGGAAGCAAAGATGGCTTCCGCAGGACCTCTAACAAGCCTGCTTATAGGTGGCGTTTGTCTGCTAATATATGGATATATAATTGCGCCAAACTCTGCACTTTCTGCAAATCCCGTTTTTCTGACAATCTGGATTCTCGGGGCCATGAATATAATTCTTGGAATTTTCAACCTGCTGCCCGCATTCCCCATGGATGGAGGCAGAGTACTCCGTGCCTTCTATGCCAGAAGAATGTCTTATATCAAAGCTACACAGAGTGCAGCTGCCGTAGGGAAGTTTTTTGCCATTCTGCTGGCGATTTTCGGAATTCTTGTAGGAAACCTCTGGTTCCCTTTGATTGCTCTCTTCATTTATGTTGGTGCATCTGAAGAGGAACGCTCCACCCAGGCATCCGTAACTCTGGAAAATGTTCTTGTAAAAGATATAATGACAAAAAATGTAGTTACAGTGCCCTCTTCCATGAATATTGATGAACTTGTTCAATTTATGTTTGAGAAAAAGCATATGGGTTACCCTGTAGTAGACGGAGGCAGCTTGAAAGGGATAGTGACTTTTACCGATATCCAGCGCGTTTCCACCCTTGACCGCCCTGTAACTCGTGTCTCAGATATCATGACACGAGATATCATATCCGTTACTTCGGGTGCTCAGGCAAGTGATGCTCTCAAACTGGTTACAGCCAGGAACATAGGAAGAGTTCTGGTCATTGATAATGGGGAACTTGTAGGAGTACTTTCCAGAACAGACCTGGTCCGAACCCTTAGGCTCAGATCAGAATAATGCTTTAGATAAGAATAATGTTTCCAAAATGACACTTCCAGAATGCTGCTCCAAAAATTCCTTTTTGGAACTATGCATCTGGGATTTTAAATTTGTAGTTTAGAACGTGGTTTAGAACGTGGTTTAGAACTTTAGTTTGGAACGTGTAATTTAATATCTTTGAAGTATAGTTTAGCCTACAAGATATAGTTTTATATCTTTGAAGTATAGTTTAGCCTACAAGATATAGTTTTATATCTTTGAAGTATAGTTTGATATTTAGAGTTATAGTTTAGTTATTTCGTTGTATGATATAACTTATTTAAAATTCAGGTTTGTATTAATCGGCTATTTAAAGACTGACTACGAAGTAGTTGCTTGTGTAAGATTGGCTACGAAGCAGTTTGGTTATATATAAACGGACAGTTTACAGATCAGCCATTTTACGGATCAGTTATATAACATATGTAACTTATTTAATGTGTATAGGTTAATAAAACCATTCATTAAATTACCTGTGTACTAAACCGTTCACTTAATATCTTCGAATTGGCAGCGGTAAGCGTATTTCTAATCTGCCGCAATAGAGAGACTGATAATGGATAGGTCTAAAATTACAGATTCTCAGGGCAAGGATCCTGAATACAATTTTCATAGTTCATCTAAGGGGTCAATATACTCTATGGACAAACTTACAACCGAATCCGCGGAAGACAGTGTTTCTGTTGGAAAGTCTAAGCTTTTTGATTCTTCAATCAACAAACCAGAGGATACTGGGGTTTCTATACCGTCTTCTGTAGCAGAAGCCGGAGATTCTGAAGTGAAGCTCGATATAAGTTCCGAGCTTATAGCGGAACCTCTTCCTGATTCAGCTTCGGAACTTTTTGTTCCCTCTTCTATTCGGCCTCCGGCTCTGGATGGAAGCAATCCTGCTGTTCCGTTCCAGCCTTCAAAGGTTGTGCTCATAGGTACGGCTCATGTTTCGGAAAAGAGCGTGGCTGAAGTCAGGAATGCTATTCGGAACCTTAAACCAGATATCGTAGCCGTCGAGCTTTGCCGGGCACGTTACGATTCTCTGAAAGGAAATATCCCGGAGACGAATCAGCTTCCAATAAAGGAAATTCTCAGTGAAGGAAAGGTGTACTATTACCTGGTCCACTGGCTGCTTGCCTATGTGCAGAAAAAGATCGGGGATGACATGGGTGTAAAACCCGGTGCTGAGATGCTTTCCGCAATTGCGGAGGCAGAAGCATCAGGAGCCAGAGTGGCTTTAATCGACAGGGATATTCAGGTGACACTCCAGCGTTTCTGGGGTCGCATGAAATTCACGGAGAAAATAAAGATGCTCGGTTCTCTCATAGGCGGACTGATAGGAATTGGAGGATCCGAGATCGATATCGATCAGATCACTCAGCAGGATGTAGTCACAGCCCTTGTCAGCGAGCTTAGAGAATTTGCCCCAACTGCGGCTGAGACTCTCATAGATGAGCGGGACGCATACCTTGCAGGAAGCATCCTCAGGGTGGCTGCAGGTGGAAATAAAACTATTGTTGCAGTAATCGGAGCAGGACATAAGCCAGGAGTAATTAACTATCTGAAAAACCCAAAGAGTATTCCTCCACTCAGCAGTCTTATGGAACTTCCGAAGAAGCGTATTGGAATCGGCAAAATTGTTGGTTTTGGAATTGTTGGGCTTGCCATTCTGGTTTTTTTACTGCTTATAGCATCAGGTACTCCCCTAAAACTCCTTTTAATAGCTTTCATATGGTGGTTCATCATTAACGGGGTTCTGAGCGCAGCCGGCGCCCTGCTGGCGGGAGGACATCCCTACTCTGTCCTTACTGCCTTTTCAGTTGCCTGGTTAACTTCACTGAACCCCATGATGGCCGCAGGCTGGTTTGCAGGTCTGGTAGAAGCAAAACAGCGAAATCCTACTACAGACGATATTAAAGCCCTTGCAGGGATAGATACTTTCAAAGGAATGTTCAAAAACAGGTTCATGCGCGTCCTTCTGGTAGCAAGTTTTGCCAATATCGGAAGTGTGATGGGTACCTTCCTCGGGGCATATGTAATGATGCAGGTTACAGGCTTTGACCCGCAGGATCTTCTTCAATCAGGGTTCAGTGCTCTTGGACTCTGATAGAGTACCAAGTGGTTCTTTGAATAACTCTGATAGGGTAATAAGTGGTTCTTTGAATAACTCTGATAGGGTAATAAGTGGTTCTTTGAATAATTGTTCGAAATATTTCTCTGGTAGCGGGATGACATCTTTGCTTTCCAGAGCTTTTTTCTACCTCTTCGTAGTCGATTTTTTCCATACTTTTTCTGTTGGTTTTTCTTTTCCGGTTCCCCTTTTTATGAATCCACTTTTTCGAGTTCACACCGTTCTTTCCTGAAGAAATTCTTTGTAGTGCATACAATCCACTTCCAATGGAGGATAAAGTGGATGACTACCAGAATTATCATCAAGATTCCAATTCTGCTGTGTATCCAGACCCAGGTAGCTTTTGTTAGTCCCATGTACACAATGTATCTACCCCTTTGAACTCCCGAAGGTATGAAAAAATACATGAAAAGCCCCGTGCCTGCTACCCCAAAAAACAGTGTTGTCAGGGCAAGGTCTACTAGATAATTGGTTTTTTGTCTGGTCATGTTTCCACTCTCACTTTGTTTCTCCGAATCTGAAAAATAACTTTCTTGATCCGAAAAGCAACCCCTTAAAAATAGCTTCTAAAGAATGGATCTTAACGTTTACTTCAAACTTACTTTAAGTTTATTCAAGCATAATTTAAGCTTACTTCAAGCTTATTTGGAAAATATTTTCCTGAAAGTAATTAGGTCCGGAAAATAAAAAGGTATGCGACTGAAAGATCTGTGACAAAAAAGTGTGAGAGAAAGATGGAGCAGTACGTGATTAAAAAGTATGAGAGAAAAAAGAATTTTTGAACTCAAAAGAGCCTGTGAAGTCTGAAAAAAAGAAATGGAATTGCTAAAAAAGAGAATTTTTGAGCTCAGAAGAGCTCGTGAAGTTTGAACTGGTATTTGCCCAGTTTGCCGCCGTAGTTCCCTGCGGAAATCTTCTTGATTCCGGGGACAGTAACTGCAGCTTCTATTCCGGCTTTCATAGCTGCTTTTATACTTGCTTCATCAAGCCCGTTAATGACAATTTCATAAATAGCATTGACATCTGCCGGGACTTCAGTGTTTTCTACTTTGTCCTTTATGGAGGGGCAGAACTTTTCATTTGCAGTAGCTTTCAGGAATTTGTACTTGTTTGCTCCGGACTTGGATCCGCTTGCGACAATGCCGCCAGGGAAGGGAGCGATTGTGCCTTCAAGTTCTTCAATTGCGTCCACAGCAGCTTCGGCTGCAGTCAGGGCGCTCATCTGGGAATCTCCGAAGATAAAGAAGTTTCCGCCTGCAATTCCGGCTATGGCTCCGATGTTTTCTTCGGTCACAAAGTCTCCTTCCATGATCGGGACTTTGTATACTTTGCGGCCTGCAACCTGGGCTTCGGACTCCATACCGTCTCCGAAGAATTTGAGTTTAAAGCCAATATTAAATTGTTTCTCAGCATCAGGCAGCCCGTTAAATACTGCAGTTGTGGGGGCTGTAAGTACACACTGTCCTATTCTCTCAAGCAGCTGTTCTTCGAGAGCTTCGTATTTGAAGGTGCAGATCTGGACATATACTCCAGGCCTTCCATCAGGGGTCTCGCTGGGACTTGCGAATTTTTCAATTCCAGCCTCTGCAGGGCACATTATAACTGATGTTGCAAAACCAGTAGCTTCAGTGGCTGCTACCTGTGCCCAGCGCTTGGTGGCTGCTGTGATAAGCACTCTTGCAATCTTGATCGGAAACGCTTCTGCATACGTATCTTCAATTTCTACTCCGTTGATTTCCATGAAAATCCCCTATTTACTTTTTTTATCAATTATTCTGATATCCAGGCTTGATATCTTACTATAAACTAGCATATTTTAACATATTCCAGTACAATCCAGTACCGGTGTAATCCAGACCAACATTATCCGGCACAGTCAGACATAACACATTATTTTTCTTTTAGCCTGCTTTAGATATTTTTTTAACTATTTATGCTGGTTCGAATTATTTGTGCTATGAATTTTTTGTGCTATACCGGTTGTCCGTGTTTGGCTGGATTATTTATGCCTTACAGAAAAAGTCACATAATCGCAGAGTTACTTAATCTCAGGCATCCACTTAAAGTTTTGTGGTACTTTTGATTCTCTAGGGTTTAATTAATCGGTTAATCGATTGGCTAATGAATGTCTATTATAATATTTATATCAAATATATAATTTTTCAAGGAAAAGAAATTAAAAAAAGTTGGATGGTAGTTGGATGGTATTTTAGAATCAGTAAATACAGGAAACACAATTTTGGAAAGCAGATTAAAATAAATCAGTAAATGCAGGAAATAAAAATGTTGAGCAGCGGGTTTGAATGAATCAGAAATACGAAAGCTGGTAGTATGTAGTATGTTAGAATGAATTTAAAAATAAGTTATTCCGCTAAAAAAAACGAATCAAGAAGAACTTATTATTCCAGCTAGGTCATAATAAAATTGTAAAGACCATAAATAACTTGTAAAGAGGGTTTTAGAAGAGAGGGGCTTTGTTGCCCTTAGATTACTTTATCTCCTCTGAGCATTGTCTTTATGAGAAGATCGCCAGTAAGAGTATCGAATATTATTGTGCGTCCGTAGTTTTTCCCTGTATCTTCCGCTATGATTTCCAATCCCAGTTTTTTCAGGGTTTCTTTTGCGCTCTTTATGTTTCTCTCACCTATATTCATATGTGAGTTTTCGAACATGCTTGAGCCCCCGACAAGTTTTGCTTCGAGTTTTCTTCTGGAGCCTCCATTTTCTATTATTTCGGCTACAAGGTACTCTATTCCTGCGTCTGTAAATTTGGTGGGATTATCCTTTATCCCTGCTTTTTTTATATTTGGGAGCATGGTATGGAGAAGCCCTCCTATTTTTTCATGCCTGTCATAGATGGTTACTCCCACGCAGGACCCCAAGCCGGAGGTTTTAATTTTTACAGGGCATCTGGCTATTGCACAGTCTCCAATACCAACCATAACTATGCCTGGATCTGCCAATATGTAAAAACCTCCTTATTGTTTGTTTATCATCTTCATAAACTGCTGTTCTGTTCGGTAAACTAGGGGCTTTGATCTGGAAAGTAAATCAAAGGTTTTGATCAATCATTGAACTAATTCTTTTTCAGGGGTTTTGATCAATCATTGAATTAATTCTTTTTAATAGACAGTCCAGAGATTCCGGGTCAAATAAAGTCAGTATGTTTCCATTAATTTTCTTTTCTTTTATTAAAAACTCCGCATCAAGCATAAGTGCAAAATCTGCTATGTAACCAATCTCTGTAACTACCGAATTGAAAATGGAGCCAGACATATCATATGTTGCAAAGGGAATAGATATCGAAAGATTAAGTTTCAAGAATTTTGCAAGAGAAGTTACGTAAGTTCCTGCCAGGATATGGCTAACTTCTTCAATTAAAGATAGATTCATAGGGTCTGTCAGATCTTCCTTTTCCTTTTCACCTGAGAGGCTCATGCAGAGATTTTTTGCGCCATTTTCCGGGAAAAAAACGAGGATATAGCCAGTGAGATCCTCTTTGATACGCATTAATGTACCCAGCACCGGGGACTCTGAAAAACCTGTTATTTTCGGTATGTCTTCAATTAACCCAAACTTTATGTCGAGAACTCTGGTATAGACAATGTCGTTTACGAGCCTGGCAAGAGAGACTGCTGAGTTTCCTACCCCTATATTTCCAATCTCTTTCAGCGCTCCATATTCAAATTCACTCAAGCTTCTGATCTTCTCCATGAAAGTCCCCTTTAATTCTCTTAAGGTTTTTCAGATCTCCAGATTTTCCAGGTTTCTCAGATTTTCAGATCTTTCAAATCTCTTCAAGCATTCTAAGTTTCTTTTATATACAGGCGCTCTCTTGCATTGTAAGGCTTAAAACGATTTGAGGCGGTTCCCAGTAGTGTTTCTGCTTTTCCTATCACAAAGAACCCTCCTCTGTTCAATGCCTGATGAAAATTAAGCTGCAGTTGTTCCTGAATTTCCTTTCTAAAGTATATCATGACGTTTCGGCAGATTATGAGGTCAAAACGGTTTGCATAGGATTCTGATATCGATTCCGATAACATATCATGCCGTTTAAAACGTATCATACTTCTTAGCTGCTCTGAAACCTGGTATGTCTCACCCTGCTTTAAGAAATAACTTTTTTTTGTACTGGCGTCCACATTTTTAAGCACATTTTCCCGGTAAATACCTTTTAAGGCTTTTTTAAGGCTTAAATCATCAATATCAGTTCCTATAATGCTTATTCTATACCTGCCGAAGTCTCTCCCGAGAATTCTGTGCAACAAAATGGCAAGAGAATATGCCTCTTCTCCTGTTGCACAGCCTGCACTCCAGATACGGATTGATTTTACCAGGGAGTCAGATCTGGATTTTATAAGATAGGGAATAACTTCTTTTTCAATTACTCCGAAAGTTTCCGGGTTTCGGAAAAATTCACTGACGTTTATTGTAAGGGCTTTAACTAGATGCTCATATTCTGCCGAGTCCTTTTTCAGCACTCTGAGGTATTCTTCGTAATTCTCCGAGTTGGTAGCTCTGATCCGAATATTAATTCTACGCCTGAAATGGGTTTCTTTATAATGTTCACAGTTAAAACCAGTACTTTCCGTAACCACTCTTTTTAGCAGTTCAAATCCCGGATCTTCCTTGAAATTCTGGCCTGCCTTTATTTTTTCTTTGTTTATTTCTGTTGCTTCTCTACCTATTGCTTCTCTACCTATTGCTTCTCTACCTATTGCTTCTCTACCTATTGCTTCTCTACCTATTGCTTCTCTACCTGTTTTTGCTCTTTTACCGTCTTTTCTTCTCTCTTCACTTATTCTTGTTCCACTTCTATCTCCTTTTTCGTTTACTCTGATTCCGTTTTTATCTGTTTTTTCATTTGAACCTATTTTTTCATTTAATCTTATTTTGTTTTTGCTTTCTTTAACTCCTTCTTCATTTATTTTTACCCCACCTTTGTTTATTTCCATTAACTTTCTTTATCTGAAGCATTCGTTTTCTTACCAGTATTTACTGGTATTATCAGTCTCTGATTGGATTTCAGATTATGGAGTTAACATCAAGAATTAAAATGACACTCCCGTCTCCCAGAATTGTCGCTCCTGCAAATCCCCGAGTTTTTTCCAGCAGCCTGCTCTTAAAATTTTTAATGATAACTTCCTGCTTTCCAAGCAGGGCATCAACAACAAGTCCTATATATTGTCCGGCTTTTTCCACAATAACCACAACAAGACTTTCTTCTTTCTGAACAGCAGGCAACTGGAACAGCTTACGCAATCTAAGAAGGGGCAGCGCTTTTTCGTTTATTACAATAACCTCTTCACCCCTGATATGCCGGACTTCTTCTTTCCTGACCGAGATACTTTTTACTATGCTGGTGAAAGGAATCGCATATCTTTCCATTCCGACTTTTACGAGCATAGCCTGATAGAGAGCAATCGTTATGGGAAGCCTCAGTTCGAACCTTGAGCAGAATCCGAGTTTCGATTCCACTTTAACAGAACCCCCCAGATGTTCAATCCGGTTCTTTACAACGTCCATTCCAACTCCCCTTCCTGAAAGGTCCGTTACCGTGCTGGCAGTAGTAAATCCCGGTGCAAAAATCAGCTGGATCGCTTCTCTTTCCGAAAGCTGTTCAGCTTCGTCTCTTGAAATGAATCCTTTTTCCAGGGCAGCTTGCAGGATTTCTTTTGCATTTATCCCTCTTCCGTCATCTTCTATTTTGACAAGAACGTAATTTTGCTGCTTTGAAGCCGTAATCATTATAGTGCCGGTTTCCTCTTTTCCGAGCTCCACGCGCTGTTCGGGAAGTTCTATTCCGTGGTCCACCGCGTTTCTTAACAGATGCACCAGAGGATCTCCGATTTCTTCCATAATGGCTCTATCGAGCTTGATCTCCTTTCCTCTGATTACAAGGTTAATTTTTTTATTTTGCTCCCTTGCCAGATTCCTTATCATTCTGGGAAAAATATTGGTTATATGATCCAGAGGAACCATTCTTATTTCTAACACTTCTTCCTGAAGTTCCCGGGTCAGTTTCTGGAATTCGGAAAGTGCGAGCTCCAGATCCTTTGATTTTGACTCCCCTGTAAGCTCTTTTACCCTGCTCCTGTTAATTACGAGCTCACCCACAAGATTCATCAATTTATCTAACTGTTCCGTGCTGATCCTTGAACTCTGTATTTTTGGACTCTGGGGCTTTGAATCCTGCATTCTTGAGCTCTGTACCCTTTTTACCTTAAAATCCGGTCCAGAGTCAGTGCAGTTTTTCTTTTCTTTTAGTTCTTCATTTATCCTTTCGAGTTCCTTGTCTTCTATATTTTCGAGCTGCTTCTCTTCTTTTTCCTCTTCTTTTTCCTCTTCTTTTTCCTCTTTTCTTTTTTCTGTCTCTTTTTTATCTTCTTTTCTTTCGTTTGTTTTCTTTTCTTTTTCCACTTCTGCTTCTTTTTTCTCTGCTTTTCCCTCTCTTTTTTTGTCTGCAGAAAAGGAATTGGATTCAATTTTTCGAGGGATAACTTCTTCTGAGGGACTATTTATAGCTCTGAGAGTTTTCAGAACTTCCCCCGCATCAGGATAAGACTTATTATTTTCACTTCTATCATTTTTTCTCTCTTCGGTTTTACTTTCTGCCCCCTTGCAGACATTTTCAACAAGCCCTTCCAGAGCGTCCAGGCATTCGAAGAGAATATCAATTAAAGAAGAATCCAGAATCAGCCGCCCTGTACGGAACCTGTCAATCAGGCTTTCCATCTCATGTGTCAGTTCGACAATCTGCCTGAACCCCATGGTTGCAGCCATGCCTTTGAAAGTATGGGCTGCACGGAACATTATGTTCATCTGCTCGATATTTTCAGGATCCAATTCGAGCGCCAGCAGGGAATCACTCATTTCTTTAATGTATTTTTCAGATTCGGACCTGAAAATGGCCATATACTTTGACATGTCCATGATTTTGCCTGCCTTTTATAATCCTGAGAACTATCTGAATTTCCAATAACTTCTGATAACTTCTGATAAATCTGAATTTCCAATAACTTCTGATAAGTTCTGATAAGTTTCCAGTAAATTTCTGGTAAGTAAGAAGTTATTAAATTATTCTACTTTAAAGTTCATTCAATTATACTTTAAAGTTCATCCAATTATTCTGATAATTTCTTCAGCCATTTTGTCCAGGGGGAGCACAAGATCCGCCAGGTTTCGCCTTACAATCTCTCCGGGCATCCCATATACTACACATGAACTCCGGGCTTCTGCGATTACTTTGCCTCCCATCTTTTTAATTTCCTCAGCTCCATCAGCTCCATCGCAGTTCATTCCTGTAAGGACAAGGGAAATAACTCTGGAACCGTAAACAGAGGCAATTGACCTGAAAAGGACATTTACCGAAGGTCTGGACCCCAGTTCTTTAGGGCCGCAAGACAGGTGTATTGTCTCTTCTTCAAGGCTGTTTACCTTATTTCGTACAATTTCCATATGATAATTTCCGGGGGCTATAAGCACAGTTCCATCCTCGACCCTATCTCCTTCCTGTGCTTCTTTTACCCTGAGAGCTGACTTTGAATCAAGCCTTTTGGAAAGCGATGCCGTAAATCCCGGAGGCATGTGCTGTACCACAAGAACTGCAGCCGGAAGTTCAGCTGGAAGCGAGCATATAAGTTTTTCCAGCGCTCGTGGCCCTCCTGTGGATGCGCCTATCGCCAGTATATTTCTGGGAGCTGCTTTCTTCAGAACCCGGTTTTCCTTTGTCTCCCTTTTTTCCGGATTCAAGGGTTCAGAATCTCGCATACACTCCAGGTTTTTAAGGTTGGCTTTGGGAGCTGTCCTGACTTTCCTGCAAATTTCCTCTGCCATCTCAGGCATGCTCTGGCTGAGAATACCTGAGGGTTTTTCAATCACATCCACTGCTCCGTACTCAAAAGCCGTAAGGGTGATCTCTTCGGCTCTTTCTCCCAGAGCTGACACTATAACTACGGGAGTCGGCTGCTCTTTCATGATACGGGCAAGGGTCTTGAGGCCGTCAAGAACCGGCATTACATTGTCCAGAAGTACTACATCGGGCCTGAGTTTTATGACTTTTTCAAGGCCGTCCTTTCCGTTGACCGCAGTCCCTACAACCCTGATCTTCGGATCTTCGTTGAGAATATCAGAAAGAACCTTGCGGATTAAAGCAGAATCGTCTACTACGAGTGCGCGGATAGTCATCTCAAGCACTTTTTGTTGAATTGTTTAATTTAAAAATTGTTTTTAAAATCCGTTTTATTTAGCTCTGGTGTTTTGATTCAGTCTATCCAATCCAGAATGCATTTTATAGTTCAGAAAATAATTGTTTAATTCCGTAATCGAAAGCTACCAGAAAATAACTGTTTGTAGTTCCGCAATCGAAAGCTACCAGAAAATAACTGTTTGTAATTCCGTAATCGAAAGCTACCAGAAATGATTGGTTTTCAGTAATTCAGTATTTGATTCAGAAATAATCTATTTATTCGTCATCTGGATGTTTAGTTTAGAAACGGACTTCTGACCTAACTCAATTAACTCAATTTAATTAATTTGGTTCAGCAATTTTTTTAATTACATCCAGCATGCCATCGGGTTCGAAAGGCTTTATTATGAAACCCATGGCACCTATTTTCATGGATTCCGTTATCAGGGCCTGCTGCCCAAGAGAAGAACACATTACTACTTTCGCATCAGGGTCTATTAAAAGAAGTTTTTGCAATGCCTCTTTTCCGTCCATATCTGGCATTATTATATCCATCAGTACAAGGTCAGGTTTTACCTCCAGATATGTCTGAATCGCTTCTTCTCCATCACCTACTTCAGCAACCACCTCGTGTCCGTGCTTCAAAAGAATGTCTCTGATTACCATTCGCATAAATTCGGCATCGTCCACGATCATTACTCTTGCCATCGATTTCCCTTCTTTATTTTTACTAAGCAAGTGACAATACCTTATGTGAAAGTATTGTGTTCTGTTTTATATTGAAGAGTATTGATTCTACTTTTTTACTGTGGCTTATTTGTTCCACTTTATATTGTGATTATTATGATAATATTGTGTCCTATTTTATATTCGATAACCCTGAAATTATCTAACATCACAATTTTATTTTTTAAGAATACTCGGAGTTTAGGAATACTCATGCTAACCTTATGGCTCTGTTTCCAGTCTTTTTCTGACTTTTCTGATCTATTTCGGTCTTTTAGAGTCTTTTTCAAATCTCCTATACTTAAACCGAAGGATTCCTTTTGTAACTATTTCCCAAATAACTTCTGCTAGAATACTCACAAGGTTAACATAATGGTCGGCGCAAGTTTTTTTGCTAACCTAAAAATTCCATGTTAATGTGAAAAAATATATGCGAAACCTGCTATATTAAACTTTTTTAATTATCTTTATCAAATTATATAGCTTTAAACCCGTCTCAATTTTGGAATGTTTGCATGTTAACAAACAATCTGTAAAAGTTATGTAAATTTGCAAAGATACATTTAACTTTGACTGAGTTTCCCATGTGTGGAGTAAAGACTGATGAATTGATTAGATTACTCGACTAGATTTATTTTAACTAGATTTCTCACTAGATTTCTTTTTACTTCAAATATTTCTACTTAAATTAACCCTTATAAAATGATGAATACAAAGAGAAGGAGGCTTGTGTTTCATACATATTAAAATAGTTATGTATACTAATAAATAACTTTATATTATGCGGGGGATTCATATATATTTATCAAGACGGGGAATTTACCGCTACTGTTATATCACTATACAAAGGATCAACACTGTGAACTGAATGTTTTCTTTTCGTCACTGGTATTTAATCTATCCGGTGTTAAAATTTAGTTATAAGTGTTTGAATGTCGGTTATAAATTCCAATTAACGCACTCACAATACTAACTATACCCGCAACTAACATACTCTAAATCTTACGAATAATGCCAGGAATTGTAACAAAGAGATCACCACTCACTACAAAAAATTCATGTGATTATTTGATGGAATTTTTCCTGAAAGAAGTATTAATGAATATTGAAGGAATATAAATGAATATTGATGGAGTATAAATGAATATTGATAAAGTATAAAGGAATATTGATAAAGTATAAAGGAATATTGATGGAATATAATGGAATATTGAAAGAGTATAAAGGAATATTGATGGAGTATAAAGGAATATTGAAAGAGTATAAAGGAATATTGATAAAGTATAAAGGAATATTGATGGAATATAATGGAATATTGAAAGAGTATAAAGGAATATTGATGGAGTATAAAGGAATATTGAAAGAGTATAAAGGAATATTGATGGAGTATAAAGGAATATTGATGAAGTATAGAGGAATATTGAAAGAGTATAAAGGAATATTGAAGGAATATAAAGGAATATTGATGTATATTGATGAGATTTCTCGCATATTAAGTCGTTTATCTATTCCGATAGTAAAAATTGTTTTCCAAAAATACCCCCTATATGAATAATAATTCAATAAGAAAAACACCTCTAGAAGAAGAACTTCATCCCGAGATCGCTATAACAAGGATCTCATTCCGGGATCTCTACATAAGGATCTCATCCTGAAAATTCTTCATGCAAATACAGGAGTGATCAAATGCCTGAAATCCTGATCGTTGAGGATAACCTGCTTAACCTTGTTATTGAAGCTGACCTTCTGAAATCCTGCGGATATGATCCGAAGAAGGCGAAAAACGGCTTTGAAGCGCTGGAAGTTCTCAGTAAGGTTAAAGTTGATCTTGTACTGATGGATATGGAACTTCCAAAGATGCATGGTCTTGAATTACTTCAAAGGATAAAATGCAACCCTGAGACACAAGGCATAAGGGTTGTTGCCGTCACAGGACATTGTGATCCTGAAAGTGAACAGGAATTTCTTAAAGCTGGATGTCATGCTGTCCTTTCCAAACCCATAAATTTTGATCTTTTTGGAGCGCAAGTCAAGGAGTTTCTTACAGCAACGAATTCTCCTGGTTGAATAATTCTCCTGCCTGGGATTCTCTGGTTGAATAATTCTCCTCACTGGATTTTTCCTAAGGAGTAACTTTAAAAGGAGAACTCTTGACGAGTGCCGGATCTCAGGTTTTCCTATTATTTCAGATTCTTATCCTTTTTAAGAAGCAGAAAATTTATGAATTCTTAAACAATCTATATTGAGTACTAGTTGGGAAATCTGAATAAGACCTTTACAGGCATTTCCTTTACAGGTGTTATATCCTTCTGTCCTTTTCAACAGGGGTCGCCGTGGGTTGTAATGTGGTTGCAGGATAGAAAGGGCAGAAAGGCAAAGAAGCTGGAAGCACGGGTGAAAAAGATGTACAAAAGCACAAAGATAGGGCATGTGGTGATAGGATTTGCCCTTCTCCTCATTTTGATCTTTTTTGTAGGCTATACGGGTTATCAGGGCATGACCGAAGTTGAGAAGAAGAGCCGGGCTATCCAGAATATGACTTTTATCATGAATAACATGCAGGATGCCCTGCAAGCAGAGGAAAGCTATATTATTCACCGCGATCCGGCTTACAAAGAAGAAGTTTATCGCTATCTTAGTCTCGTACCCACACAGGCGGCCATATCCAAAGAAATATACATAGGCTATTTGGATCCTGTGAACCGCGACAGGATGGATTTTGTTCTTTCAGCTTCGAGCAATTTCAGTGAAGCTTTTGACAGATATGTCGAAGCAGATGACGAACAGGCAGCTGTAAGAGATAAACTGGTTGCGGATAGCGAAACTCTAATAGCAAATGCAGATGAGCTTTCTAAAAATCAGATGATCCAGTACAGGGAGGAATTCGAGAGTGGATATTCAAATGGAACTCTCGAGAAAAAATTCTCCAACGCTGAGAGCTCACGGAGTATCATTGTATTGACAATGAAGGCCAGAAACGAGTATCAAAATTATGCCATGAGCTCGGATCAGCAATATGCGGATAACTTTGATGCGTATATGGAAGATCTTATCGAACTTTCTACAGACTTGAACGGGCGGATGGAAAGGCCGGAAAATATTGCTCTGGGAGATGAAATCCTTACAAGTGCGGAAAATTTCCAGGCTGATTTCGAGCAGTTTAAGGTTCTGGAAGAGAGAAAAACGCTCGAAGAAGAAAATATGAGGGCTATAGCTACACAGGTTGAAGAAGTAGCGACAGCTGCCAGTGCTGACCAGAAAGAAGAACTGGACTCGCTGATCGTAAACTCCATAAATCAAATCTTTCTGGTAACTTTTCTTTCGATACTTATTGGTGTTTTACTTGTTTTTGTGATTTTGGACATCTACAGAAAGCCTATTTACGAACTGCTTGAAGCTGCCGACAAGATCTCTGAAGGAGACCTTGATGTTGATATCAAAGGCTCCTCAAGAAGTGAGATCTACCAGCTTTCAGAGGCTTTTAAAGCAATGGTTGAAAACCTGCGCAGCCTGATTAAAGAAATTCAGGAAGGCTCACTGCACCTTGCTACCCTTTCGGAGGAAATGTCTTCCTCTTCCGAAGAAGTGGCATCTGCATCAAGGAGAATTTCAGAAACCGCAGGTGAAATCTCTAACGGTGCAGAGATGCAGAGCACAAAAATTGTTGATATAACTCATGCAATGCAGGATATGACCCACAATATTCAGGAAGTTGCGGATAATACCCAAAAAGTTTCTAAGAGCACAAATCTGGTGAATGAAACCGTCAGTAATATAGGAAATGTTTCTCGGGACGTCCTGTCAAAGATGGACCTTATCCGTTCTTCTGTTGCTGGCACCGAAGTTGTTATCAAGGAGCTTGATTCCAAGTCTCAGCAGATCAATGAAATCATAACGCTGATAACCAGAATTGCAGACCAGACCAATATGCTTGCCCTGAATGCCGCAATTGAAGCCGCAAGGGCAGGCGAACATGGCAGAGGATTCTCTGTTGTAGCCGATGAAGTCCGAAAACTTGCTGAGGAATCCGGAAGTGCAGCCCAGAATATCTCCAGGCTGATTGATGAGATCAGGGAGAGTATAAGCGATACGGTGGAAAGCATAGAAGCAAGTAAAAAGAACGTGAAGAATGGCTCAATATCGGTTAGTGAAGAGGTTGAGATGGTTACCGGGATCGTTTCCACGATCAATGAGATCACGAATATGATCGAGGACGTTGCAGCTGCTACGGAAGAGCAGTCCGCATCCATTGAAGAAATTACCTCTACCCTGGAAGATATATCTTCAATATCGGAGCAGTCCGCTGCAGGAACCCAGGAAACTGCCGCAGCTCTTGAAGAACAGAGTGCCTCCATGTCCGAACTTGCCAGCATGGCGAATGACCTCTCTTTGCTTGGGGAAAAGATGAAAAAAGCCACTGAAAAATTCAGGCTCGGCGATTCAAAAGAAGAATCTGAAAGCAGTTTTGAATAACTTTAGGTACCTATTCGGCCTGTCAAAGTTGTCCGGTATGGTTTAACTGATTTGTGGGTAAATAGCCGTTAAAAACAGCCGTTAAAATCCTTAAATTGGCCCTGAGGAATTGAAATGTTTGAGGAAAGAGCAGAAAAGGAAGATTCAACCCCTTCTGAGGAGTTGCTTCATGTAGTAGTTTTTGAACTGTCAGGCGAGGAGTTCGGAGTCGATATCATGCAGGTCTCCGAGATTATGCCGATTTCAAAAATCACTCGTGTTCCTCAGGCTCCGGAATGTGTAAAAGGCCTAATTAACCTGCGGGGAAAAATTATCGTAGTAATAGATCTCAACAGGCGCCTTGGTTTCAGTCCGAAAGAAAGTGACAGCCTGTCCAAAATTATCATAGTTGAAGTCAAGGATACAATTATAGGCATGCTTGTAAACTCCGTAACCGGGGTGTTGAAACTGCCTGTTTCTTCTGTTGAACCTACTCCGGATATGATTAAATCAAAGATTAATGCCGAATATCTGATAGGAGTCGGGAAAATGGGGGATAGGCTTCTTATCCTGCTGAACCTTGCAAGGGTACTCGGAGAAGAGGAAATTGACGAGCTCAGCCAGCTTTCTTCTTCTGCTTCATCTCCTTCTTCTGAGCAGCTTCCTGAGGAGCATACCGAAAATCTATAAACTCCCCCAGTGGAGTCTGGATATATGCACCCTGCTCTTATTTTCCTTTTCGCCCTTATCTCCATACTGCTGCTTACAGCAAAATTCAGGCTTCATCCATTTCTTAGCCTTGTTCTCGTATCTCTGCTCACGGGAGTGCTTGCAGGAGAACCTATAGGTGCAGTCGAAGCGGTAACTAGGGGACTTGGCAGTGTTTTTTCCCGTTTTGCTATAATTATCACCTGCGGGAGTATCATCGGAATTTTGCTCCAGAAGACCGGTGGAATGTCTTTAATAGCTTCTGACATTATGCACTTTTCCAGAAACCCTCTGCTTGCCCTGATTATTCTTGGTTTTCTTTTTTCCGTGCCAATGATGTGCTATATCCTTGCTTATGTCATCTTTATTTCTATAGCAAAAGAGTTAGCTGCCAAGCTTAATTACCCCTTCATTTCCACTGCAACCTCACTTGCACTCGGAGCTGTTGCATCATTTAATCTGGTGTATCCTTCTCCTGTAATTATTTCGGCAGCAGAAGAACTTTCGGCAAACACGGATACACTCATTCTTCTAGGATTTTTTATTGCTGTTCCCACTTCTACTGCAGGTTATTTCTATGCCAGAAGCCTGGGGAAGACTGAAACCTCAATAAGTTCTGAAAACGACAATCTCGGGCAAGTTCAGCTTGGATTTGCACAGGCAGAAGTTTCAGAAATTGAAGAGCCCCTACAAAAGGGGGAGACAGGAGTAGTACAGGAAAAAGATATCGGCGTTAAGGAAAAAGATGGAGTGCACAGGGAAGAAGTGGTACAAAGAAAAGGTGAAGTGAAGGTAAGATGTAGGATTCATGGAAATGATACTGGAGAGCCGAACAGGCTTGAAGCATATGCCCCAATCTTTCTTCCTTTGCTTCTGATCCTTTTCCAGGCTGGTTTTGAGCATCCTTCTCCTCTGTTTGCTTTTCTGGGAAACCCGAATGTTGCACTCCTTATCGGAGTTCTGCTCTCCATTTTTTCCGGCAGGACACTGGGGTTTGAAATGGTCAGGACTCTGGTTGAAAAAGCTGTAAAGAGAAGTGGTGTAGTCCTACTCGACCTGTGCGGGGGAGGTGCCCTAGGAGCGACTCTTGCCATGACCGGGGCAGGAGAAGCCCTTGGTAGGTTTTTCCTGCAGATTAACCTGCCTCATATCCTTGTTCCTTTTCTTGTTGCAGTAGCCCTTCAAACCGTACAGGGGTCAAGGGTTGTAACAATGCTTGTCGCACCGTCCCTTTTGCTTCCTCTGGTTCCGGAACTTGGGCTTCCTGTGGAAATCCTGATCCTTGCAATGGCTTCAGGTACATTCTTGTTTTCACACGTCAACGATCCATTTTTCTGGATTTTCGGGGAGCTGGCAGAACTTGAACCCTCCGAGGTTTTCAGGTCAAATACTCTTGGGAACGCTCTGATGGGCGTGGTAAGTTTCCTGCTGGTTGCCGGAGTGTATGTTTTCCTCTATTGAATTTTTTTCATTTTCTTTCCACTGAATTTTTTTCATTTTCCTTCTTATTTTGATATACTACAAATTTTAACTTGATATTTGGTGCATGACAAATAATAAATATCAGTTTTTTATATTTCTCTATATGAATGAGCAGAATTATCCCGAGTTTACAGGCCTCGAACTCTCTCCGAGAAAGGTAGATTATCTCAAGTTCATTCTTGAAAAAAAAGGCACCGTAAAAACGACTGAAATTTCCTCCTGTCTGCAGGTTGACCCTTCAACAACAACCAAGACTTTAAACGAACTTGCAGCAGCCGGTTATCTGAACCACATTCCGTACAGGGGAGTGGATCTGACCGAAATGGGGAAGGAATATGCGGAATTTCTTATCAGGAGGCACAGAATTTTGAGTCTTCTGTTTACTCATTACGGGCTCTCAACGGAGGAAGCATGCGCTGAAGTTTCTCGTTTTGAAGCTTTTGTTTCAAGGGACGCTGTAAACAAAATATGTAATTCGATGGGCCATCCGATGGTCGGCGTATGCGGGGAAATCAGTCACGAGAAATGCCTTCATTTGGATCAAAGCCTTCATTTGGAGCATAATCATTAAAGGAGAATCGTCATTAAAGGAACATTATCCTTAATTTCCGTTATGAACGAAGAGTTGAATAAATTCTTCAATCCAGATCTTTGATACAGGTCTTTGGTCCCGGTCTCTGGTCCCGGTCTCTGGTTCGGGTATGTTTTTGACCCATGTCTTTGATCCGGCTTTGAATCAAATTTGGCATATCCCCAAAAAATAATTCATACATCTCATATTTTTGGATATATGCCAAATTTATCTTGTTCCAGGTTTATCTTACTTATATCAACCTCATTTCAACTCTTTCCTGAAATGAAATCGATTGAATCAATGAAGCAGAACGAAAGTGAAAAAACAGGAGTTCAATTATGAAAACAAAAATCATAACTACATTAGTACTTTTGATTGTTGGTCTGAGCATTTTTGTCAGCGGTTGCACGGATTCCGGCAACTCCGATAACGAGACTGCGGGACAGGGAGCTGAAGTATCGGGAACGGATGAACCTACAATCGTTGCCGTAAGTATTGTTCCCCAGGCTGAATTTGTAGAAAAGGTCGGAGGAGATAAAGTAAAAACTGTTGTTATAGTCCCATCTGGGGCAGATCCTCATACTTATGAACCTTCACCAAAGGAAGTCCAGGAAATCAGCAAAGCTAGGATGTTAGTAACAGTCGGGGTTGGTATGCCTTTTGAGGAAAGCTGGATTGACCATTTCGAGTCTATGGATAGCGGCACTCTTATTGTAAATTCTTCTCAAGGGATTGAATTGAGAGAACTTGAAGAGCATCACCATGAAGGAGAAGAAGGAGAACATGATGAAGAAGGAGAACATGATGAAGAAGGAGAACATGATGAAGAAGGAGAACATGATGAAGAGCTTGAAGACGGGCATGAAAACGAAAGTGATGAGGAGCATGAAGAACTGGACCCCCACATCTGGACATCCCCTGCAAACGCAAAAATAATGGTTGAAGAAATATATGAAGGGCTTGTAGAAATCGATCCTGAAAACGAAGCTTACTATGCCCAGAATAGAGATGCTTACCTTGAAGAGCTGGACGCTCTGGATGCGAGGATTCGGGAAAAACTTGAAGGAAAAGAGGAAAAAAGTTTCATGGTTTATCATCCATCCTGGGGATATTTTGCCGCGGATTACGGACTTACCATGATTCCTGTTGAAATTGAAGGAAAAGAGCCGAGTGCACAGGATCTTGCGGGGCTTGTGGATCTTGCAAAGGAAAAGAATGTCAAGGTTATCTTTGTCCAGACCCAGTTCAGTACGAGGAGTGCGGAGGTTTTAGCTCAGGAAATTGGCGGCGAAGTTGTAGCTGTTGACCCTCTTGCAAAGGATTACATTGCAAACATGGACAATGTATCCGATGTATTTGCCAGAAACCTTGTGTAATATCGTGTTCAAGTTCCTGTTTAAGTTCTCATTCAGGTTCCTGTTTGAGTTCTTATTCAGGTTCTCATTCAGGTCCTTATCAGGTTCTATATCTAAATATAAAAAGAACCTAATTTGGGGTTAAGATAAAAACGATGGTGAAGGAAAGGTAATGGAGAAGGTTATAGAGTTAAAGGATGTCTGGGTACGATACGGAAACCAGACAATCCTCGAAGCCGTAAATTTCGAATTAACAGAGCCTTATGGGCTTCTCGGGATTATAGGACCCAATGGTGGTGGAAAGACCACATTTCTCAAAGTGCTTCTCGGACTCTTGAAGCCCTATAAAGGCAGTGTGAAACTCTTTGGGAAGCCTCCGGAAAAAAGCAGAGATCTTGTAGGGTATGTCCCCCAGTACAAAGGTTTTGACTTCGATTTTCCTATCAGTGTCTGGGAAGTGGTCCTGACAGGCAGGATGAGCCATACGGGTTTTCTGAAAAAGTACAGTGGAGAAGACAAAAAGGCTGCTGAAGAGGCTCTGAAAACAGTGGAGATGTTCGACCTTAAGGATCGGCAGATAGGCCAGCTCTCGGGCGGGCAGCGGCAGAGGGTTTTTATCGCCAGGGCTCTTGCAACTAATCCCAAACTCCTGCTTCTGGACGAACCCAACTCCGGGCTTGACCCTCACATGCAGGACGAACTCTACAGGCTCCTGAACAGGCTCAAACATGAAATGGCAATCATTATGGTTACACATGACCTCAGCGCAGTCTCTGTCTATGTGGACAGGATAGCCTGCCTGAACCGCACGTTCCACTACCATAACTCTAAGGAAATCCCGGTTGAGGACCTGGAAGCCACTTACCAGTGCCCTGTCGAACTGATCGCTCACGGAGTACCCCATAGAGTGCTGGAGCAGCACAAAGGGAATTCTTGAAGTCAAGGATTGGGTTTGAAAAACAGTTTCTTGAGGAGAAATAATAAATGTTTGAGCTTCTGCAATATACTTTTATCCAGAATGCCCTTATAGCCGCAATCCTTGCAAGCATTGCCTGCGGAATCATAGGTGCTTTTGTTGTTGTCAAAAAGATCGTTTTCATCAGCGGCGGGATTGCCCATGCTTCTTTCGGAGGTGTCGGGCTTGGTTATTATTTAGATATTAATCCCATGTATGGGGTTCTTCCTTTCAGCCTGTTCTCCGCTCTTGTCATGGGTATCGTAAGCAAGAAATCCAAAATCCCGGAAGACAGCGCAATAGGGATTCTCTGGTCTCTCGGAATGGCTCTTGGAGTTATTTTTGTCTATCTGACTCCCGGATATGCTCCTGACCTTATGACCTACCTCTTTGGAAACATCCTTACGGTTCCCCGTCTTGACCTGTACCTGATGCTGGTCCTTGACGCTGTCATAGTGGGCGC
This sequence comes from Methanosarcina acetivorans C2A, assembly GCF_000007345.1. Lineage (NCBI taxonomy): Archaea > Methanobacteriati > Methanobacteriota > Methanomicrobia > Methanosarcinales > Methanosarcinaceae > Methanosarcina > Methanosarcina acetivorans. The sequence continues at coordinate 33,500 of NC_003552.1, forward strand.
TGTATATCTTTTCTATAAGGAGTTTCTCGCGTTATGCTTTGACGAAGAGTTCACAACTGTGCAGGGGATTCCTACCGAAAAGCTCTATCTTTTCCTGCTCTGCATTATTGCTCTAACAATTGTTGTCCTTATTAAGGTCGTGGGGATTATCCTTGTGATCGCCCTTCTAACCATCCCTGCTACCCTTAGCCGAAAATTTACCCATAACCTGAAGCGAATGATGCTTATATCCACCGTCTTCGGGACCTTGATCAGTGTTGCGGGAATAGGCCTTTCCTATGCTCTGGACGTCCCGTCGGGAGCCACTATTATTCTTGTACTGAGCTTTGTATACGGGCTTGTAGCTGTCGGAATGGATATACTTGAAGGCGGGCAGGTTTCAAAGAGCTGAAACCTGCCATTTTTTTTTCAAGGTTTTTTGTATCAGCCGGAACTTCTATTATAAATGTATTTGTACGGAGTTCAGGTAATGTACAGAACTCGGGTATTGTACGGAGTTCAGGTAATGTACAGAACTCGGGTATTGTACAGAACTCGGGTATATTGTACGGGATTCGGGTATTGTACAGAATTCGGGTATAAGGTTCGGATCTGAAGGCTCAGGTACATATTCCAGTGCTTCTCAGTATATAATACATTAAAGTAATTTTTTGGTAAGACTAAATTTTTGACTTCTATAGAATTATATTTGAATAGTTTTATTAAGACATAATTTTATATATGGTAAAATGCAAGAAGCCTAATTGTTAAATCAAGTCTTTTATACTACCAGGTCTGCAAGGTTAACATTCCTGGAGTAATTAGTAATTAAAAACGAAATCCAAAAACGAAATCCAAAAGAGAAACCCAAAAATGGAATCCAAAAATGGAATTCAAAAACGGAGTCTACAGCACCGTGTGAGATGCCACAAAGCCGCTTCTAGTGGGGAAGCGATGCATTTGCGACAGGTTAGGGTAGCCTGCACAGTCAGATCTCACCCGGGCGCACAACTGATACACTTGCAATGCCACCATCTCAAGCCAGCAGGTGTGTCCGTAAGCCACCTCAAAGAGGTTAACGTTTGGTTCGGTTCCCATAAATCGGAAACCGCCAGATCTATCTCTTAAAATATAAAACCTAAAATATAAAACGTTATACCAGGGTGATAAAATGGACCGCGAGACAACCCGGGATCAAAATATTGGAGAAAACGAAATCTTTGATGGCGAAAACCTAAACCTTCCTGATATCCCTCTTCCGGAAACAGATAATGTGCTATATTCAATCCTGAACTCTTTGAATCAGAACATCGCAGATTTTTACACATTTGTGAAGTTCAACAACTATCTCTCCGAGGATCACCTCAACGTTGAGCTCCTTAAAAGAAGCATGGGTATTCACAGGGACTTTACAGCCCTTTTCCTGCACACCAAAGAAGAACTGGTATTTACCTATCCGGAATTCATAGAAAAGACAGAAAGGCTGCTGTTTAAAGGGGTGGTTGGTACCGACTGCATAAAATACACACACAAGGTATGCAGGTCAATCAGTGATTATAAGATCGCCCTTCACAGAGAAGGTTACTTGCCGGACCTCAGAAGACAGCTGCCCCTGGTTGACATTTAACTCCCAGGCAGCTAACTTTTTTCCATTCTTTTTCATTATGTTCATTCATGTTTCATTTCTATAACTCTCCTCTTTTTCCAACGTCTAAAATTTCACAAAACAGGCTGTCTCAAAACTAAAGTTAATTCTACAATTGTGTCAAATTTTTCTACTACAAGGTTAATTCATGTATAAATTTCTCTAATTTAGGTGGTCTTGTTTTTAAATTCAACGTTGCTCATTATCCAATTGTAGAAATGGTTTGAGTTTTGAGACAGCCTGAAAACCTATATTTTGGAGACTTTTTATTATTTTCTGGTTTTTCGTTTTCCCTCTATATCGTGCAAAACAATAAAATTTTAATTATATTGATATATTTTTTCTATTTATGGGAAAAGGAAACATTGCAATAGATAAATCTATGATAAAAACGATAGTTGACGGCAAAATAATAATTCCTTTGCCAAAAGTTTTGGTTGAAAATCGATACTATCCTATGTTCTCTATATTCTCCCCTACTCAGTGTGATAGTTGTGGAAGTAAATTACATGTTAACTCTCATCACACTCGTTTTATTATATCACGTTACGGCACTATATCTCTCAATGTTACATACTGGCTTTGTCCCACTTGTAAGAAACATTATCATGATCGGGTTATTGGTGTTCAGGGTTCTGCAAATTACAGTTCTGAATATTATGATACACAAATAAATGTCAGATACGATGGACGATGCAGTCTGCACAATTCTCGGCGAATTGGGGAAACATATACAGAAGGAGTAATAAATGTCTGTGGAAGAGCTCCTTGTCCCACTTCATTGTGGTTATATGAACAGAAACTAGCAAAACTTTCAAAGCAAGAACTTTTGAACCAAGGAGTTAGCTTTGAAGAAACATTGTATGTTGATGGGAATTGGATCAAGAATGGATGGAAAAAAAAGCTTGAAGAATTTATTGGAACGAAACTCACAAAGAAAGAATGGAAAAAAATGCGATATAAATCTGTTTACGTTGTTGCTACCAAAGAGAAGGTCATTTTAGATTTTGAAGTAACTGAGAGGTTACCAACAATTGAGGCTCTGATGCCTCTTTTCATACGAATAAAGAACCGATTTCCTGAAGATAAAATCAAAAAGATTGTTTCTGATGAGGATAAAGCGATCATTGGAGCCGTAAAAATGGTCTTTCCTGAAGTGACTCATTCTTTTTGTGTGTTTCATCAATTAAAAAACGTTAGTAAGAGGTATTATGAGGAATTCAGTTCTGTTGAAGAGATTCCAGATAACGATAAGATTACCTACAATGAGATATCTCAATTGATACTTTCTGATACGGTTATCAGTGCTGTTGCGCATATTCAGAAGATACGAGAATTTAACTCTGATCTTGAACTTTCTGAAGCGTCTCATAAAGCGATTTCTTATGCCGAAGAGATTTTCAGCAAGAATGTGAGCTTCTTGAAAAAAGGTTTTACACCTGAGACAGATAATACAATGGAACAAATATTTTCTTTGATATGTGATATAGTAGACAAAGTAAGGTCATTCAAAACCGATAATGGACTAACTAATTTTTGTTACAATCTATTTACTTTTTTCAACAAACGGTGTTTCAGCACTGGAAAATGGAAAGGTTTCTCACCTTTAATGAGAGCAAGATTCCAATATGGATAATGCTAGAATTGGAGAATAATTAGTTCTTAAACTTGATGGCTTATAGCTGTAGCTGTCGGAAATTCCCACAAAAATAGTTCCACAATTTGGAAAATTTTGGTGAATGCTTGTGTAAATGAATCAACATTTTTAAATGAGTGAATTGATTTGCTCAAATTGGGATGAAATTTTGTGGTTGTCTTGAAATTGAAGAAAAACCAGAAAAAATTAAAAAGACTCATATTTTGAATACCTGAGTTTTGTGAAATCAGGTCTTTGTAAATTTAAAGCCGATCTAAATCTAAAGTTTTTTAAGTAACCGGGGCCTCATTAAAAGTCCCTCATAAATATGAAAAAGCTTTTCCGACTTTGATTTCAGCCCTAAACTCTATGGAAAATTTACAGTACTTCTGGATAGTTATATTCAATTTTCAGTACATCCGTAGTCTTATATTTAGGGAAAGATATCTGGCGTTCAAGGCATCTGTGAAAAAAACGGAATATAAAAAACGGTGTCTTGAAAAACGGTAGCCTAAAAAACGATATATTAAAAAACGGTAGCCTAAAAAACGGAATTCTCGAAAAACGATAGGCTGAAAAACAGTATTCGAAAAACGATATATTAAAAAACGATATATTAAAAAACGGTAGCCTAAAAAACGGAATTCTCGAAAAACGATATATTAAAAAACGATATATTAAAAAACGGTAGCCTAAAAAACGGAATTCTCGAAAAACGATAGGCTGAAAAACGATATTCCCTAAAAACGGCATTATAAAACAGATGCCTACCATCAATTCGATAAGTAGATTTTTTAAGTTTTGCTCATTCAATGGTTTCCGAGTCTATTCGTTTTTAACATTTAGCGTTTTCTAATTACTTCATATTGAAAATATGGGTTTTGATGCATTATACCCGGTTCTTAATTTTATTGAAGCCTTTTAAGATTAACCCCCGGAAAAAATACTTTTATCTCTTTTTCTGGTTTGCTGTTCTTTGAAATAAACCAAAAAGATCATATTTTTCTTGAACATCTCTTTAGATTGAGAAAAGTTAGCAAATTAGATGAAGGCTAAATTCCCTCATCTAATTGTTTCTGAATCGGGCCTATTTAACGCTTTTTTATCTGATTCACTTTGTTTTTACTTCCTTTTATACAGGAATGTTGCAGCAAGCAGTCCAGCTGCGCCATAAACGAGTTCAAACCCTGGTAAGCCAGCCTTTTCCTGTTCAGGTTCATCTCCAAGATCTGTTTCTGTGCTCTCAGTTTTCTGGTCAAAATTTCTAGCGTCTGGTCCAAGCTGCGTTTCATTGTCAGTTTCGTTCACTTCAACGTTTTTAGTAGGTTTAGGAATGATACGGGCTTCCCCGGTACCGCCATCACTGTGGTAGTGGGCTATACTAGCGTTATTACTGCTATCACTATCGGTTGAATTAAGGGTAATCGGTTGTTGTACACTGCTGTTTTCATCAGGAAGTTCGTTGCAACCTACTATTGCCGTATTTTCGATGACCCCATCTCCTCCACCGTTACTGTCAATATCCTCCTGGGTTACCGTATAGTTTCCGAAGAAGTTCCACGTTTCTCCCGGATTCAACACTCCTGAGTCAAGATCGTCTCCAGCAGGTCCTGTCAATGTAATCATCGGGTCGTTTACCGAAACTCCTGTCAGGTTCGCGTTGCCTTCATTCTTCACAATTATCTGATATTCGATTATGTCCCCAGCTTCGTTGATTATACGATCTCCAGCTTCATCAGTTCCGATTATTGATTTATATATTGAATAATCAGGGTTTCCTCCTGTTGAATTATCCCCTGTTGAATCATCCCCTGTTGAATCATCCCCTGTTGAATCATCCCCTGTTGAATCATCTCCTGTTGAATCATCCCCTGTTGAATCATCTCCTGAAGATGTTTCTTCTATGGGTACCCTGACGCTATCACATTTTGCCCCCAGCTGATCACAATCTACCATTGCTACGTTGTCGATGTATCCATCACAGTCGCCGTTGGTGTCTATATCTTCCGGTGTCACCTCGTAGCAGCCTTTGTAGGTCCAGGTTTCCCCAACTTCCAGGATACAGTCCTCATTCTTTGACTCTGTCGGACCTGACAGAGCAATCAGGGAGTCCGTAACAGTTACATTTGTCAGGTCGACTTCTCCGGTATTGGTCACAACTATCAGGTAGGTGATAACATCTCCTGCTTCTTTTACGCTGGCTTGCGATCCCATACAATTTACGTCTGTAACGCACTTTTCTATTTTATATGCCGGACTGGGGTAGCAAGCCGAAGTTACCTCTACAGGCGCTGTTTCATTGTTCGATTCGGTTTCCAGCTGGTCGGAGGATACGGTTGCCGATGCGACCTGTACTAATGATGCTGCACTGGACATGATCAACATCACTGAAAACATCAGCAAAAGTAGCGAATATAACCTGTTTTTTCTTATCCAATGGAAAGTGGATAACATGGTCATCCCCACAAGGTTTGCGATATTCTTTCTCATTTATTCACTTCCAGATTTTTTTCTCAAAAATTTGAATCTATATTTATAATTAAACTCAAAAAATTAACATTTGCCGAAAAGGTAATCTAAGTTGGACAAATACCAATTTTTAATTCCTCACTCCCTATTGAATAAATTTTGGAAATGATGTTGACAGCAAATAAATCTAGACAGTTAATCCTCAAACAATAAAACCAAAGTTAAACAGCCATTAATTTTTTAATCCTTTTTCTCTTTCCTTTGAATCTTTTATCGTCAAACTTATTGTATTTTCTAGTACCATACTCCTGATAATATTCATAATAAGATACCTTGTAATATATAATTTGGGATCAAAAATATTTGACAAAACTTAGATTGTTTATTGGGATTTTAAAGCTTTTTTTTTGTTTTTAAAGATTTTTTAATCCTTTTTTTAATTCTATTTTTTTATAATGTTTCTTTTTTCCTATCTAAAATGTTCTTAATTTAATCCCAATTTTATTCATATTGTTATGGGGAAAAAAACAAATATTTTTTCAAATGATGTTTCAAGACTTTAGTTTTTAAAATTTTGACACAGCTCAGCAATGCCACTACTTTAAAAAACAAATAACTATTAAAAATGAAATCTTTTTTCAAATAATTAATCATACTTGATTAAAATCAGAGGCATTAAAGGGAATAAAAATCAAAAAGTAACATTCAGAAATAAGTGTCATTCAGAAAGAATGCCCTGAGGATTTAAAGGTCTAAAAAGTTCACAAAATTTCAAAAAGAAAATAAAAGAAAAATAAAAATTCAGACTTCGATTTTTACTGAAGACCTTAGTGTTTTATGTTCATGCCTGTAGCAGTCCGGATCCTTGCGATTTCTTTTGCCGTCTTCCATGATAAAGAGGCATTGAACCGTTTCTGGAATGTTTGAGCCGATTCCTGGTTTTGAGGTATTCCTATATGAATCTCTGGTTCCTTCTTTCCAGATGAAAACAGATTCAGGCACTCACATCGTCAAAATAAAACTCAATGTTTTTTTGTTCATTCTTAATATGTACATACAAAAATAGCGTACATCTCGTACCAGTAAGGACAGAAAATCCATTTAAATCCTGCTTCTTCAAGTCTCTTCCTGAACTTTTCCGGGGTATCGATCTTCTCCCTCACATCTTCAAAAGTTTTCAACATTTCTTCCGCTTCTTGAACGGTGAGTTTCTGGTCAACCATGTACCGTTTCCAGTGGTCTATGTAAATCTTTTCTTCCCACTCACTCTCGGGCCTGAAGACATCTCCTTCAATAAACCTTCCATCTGGTTTGAGAGCCTCATAAATTCGTCTGAAAACACGGTGTTTTGTACCTGGAGCAAGGAAGCAGAGGCATTGTGTGGAAACCACAGCATCAAATTTTCCTTTTCCCTCTGAATTTTCTTTCCACCCGGGCCCTTCCTGCCCTCCGAGATTTTTCCACTTTTCGCACTCTTCCAGAATATCTCCCTCAATGAATGTGACATTCTTCTGCAGTTCTGGCTTCTCCTTTGCCACAGCCAGCATTTCAGGGTTTCTGTCGATGCAGGTGATTTTAGCATCAGGTTTTTCTTTCCTTATCAGACTGGTGAGGAATCCGGTCCCGCTTCCAAGTTCGAGGATCTCGATTTCCCTGTTCGTCCTTTCTGTTCCTTCGGGAATTGACTCCAGGATCGGCTCTAGGATTGGCTCAGGGATAAATTCGATTACTGTGGAGAAGAATGCCTGCCAGTTTGGGAGGCATTGTTTCTGGAGGGTGTCATAACGGGAAGGGAGCTTGCTGAAGACTGAACTGGTTGAAGTCATAGAATCATCTCTAGAAAAGATCATGAAAAAGATCTCTGGAAAAAGTTTCTGGAAAATATCTTCATTAATTACTCAGAAAACATGAGTTAAATAATTGCGGTTGTATGCCAGATTCCTCCGAAACTCCTGAGTCTCGGAACATCCTTCCGAAGTTTGAAAACAGATCTGAAAATTAAAAATCCGGCAAAAAAATTGAAATCAAAAATCCAGTAATCAAAACTCAATAAAAGAATAAAAAAGTGAAACTTCAGTTTTTACTGAAGTCCGTAGTGTTTTATGTTCCAGTCTGCAGCAGCCTGGATCTTTGCGATTTCTTCTTCGCCGCCTTCCATGGTGAAAAGGTGTTTGAACCGCTTCTGAGCGCGGAGGTATTCCTCGACTGGTCTCGAATCCTTGACTTTTCTGACCTGGGTGATCTCGCCGTTTTCCATTTCATACATGGGCCAGAGGCAGGTCTCGACTGCGAGTTTTGCTATTTCGATGGTCTTGGAGCCATCGAAGCCCCAACCGGTTGGGCAGGGCGCGTGGGAGTGGATGTAGGTAGGGCCCACAATTTCGGTAGCTTTCTTGACCTTTCTCATCATGTCCCGCGGGAAACCGATTGAAGTTGTGGCAACGTACGGGGAGCCGTGAGCTGCCATGATGGCGGGCATGTCTTTCTTGGGGCGCGGGTTTCCGAAGGAAACTTTACCTGCGGGGCTTGTTGTTGTGGAAGCGTCGAAGGGGGTTCCTGAACTTCTCTGGATCCCGGTGTTCATGTAGGCTTCATTGTCTACACAGACGTAGGTAATGTCGTGGCCCCTTTCGAAGGCACCTGAAAGGGATCTAATCCCTATGTCCATAGTCGAGCCGTCACCGCCGACTCCGATGACCCTGGTGTTTCCTTTCCTGCCGAGGGCTTTTAAAGCAGCTTCGACGCCTGATGCTACTGCACCTCCGTTTTCAAAGAGGGAGTGGATCCAGGGGACCTGCCAGGCAGATTCCGGGAAGGGTGTGGTCATAACTTCCAGGCAGCCTGTAGGGTTAATCACTATAGTGTCCGGGCCTGCACCCATGAGCATGAATTTTGAGGCAAGGGCGTCACAGCAGCCTGCACAGCCCCTGTGCCCCGGAGAGAGGTAAGTTTTTGGTGCGGGTTTACTCATAGCAACTCCTCCTTGACGTCAGCAAACTGGCTCTCAACCGTGATACCGGATTTTGCAACCTTCTTGGTCTCTTCGATTATCTTCTCTACGAGCTGTACGGACACATCGCGGCCTCCGTGGTTTAAGGTGTAGCCGATAATCGGAATATCGCATCTACTGTTGTACATGCAGGCCTTGGTCTCGGTAAAGAGAGCACCTTCATTGGTTCCGATGGAGATGTTCTTGTCAAGCACGACAACAGCATTGGCATTTGCCAGGGCTTTTCTGATCTGCATCTTCGGGAAGGGCCTGAAAGACCTGACTTTCAGGATACCGATCTTCTCGCCTTTTGCCCTGTACCTGTCAACTACATCCTTGAGAGTGCCCACAAGGGAGCCCATAGCCATGATTACGACCTCAGCATCTTCAAGCTGGTAACCGTCAATAAGACCTCCGTGGTCCCTGCCGTAGATCTCTGCGAATTCTTTGGAAACAGCCTCGATCTTCGGAAGGGCTGCCTGCATTGCCTTTTCTTGCAGGTACCTGAACTCAGTATAAGTCGAGGGGTCTGCAAAGGCTCCGAAGGTCAGGGGGTTTTTGGGGTCAAGCACGTATTCAGGCTCATATTTAGGCAGGAACTCGTCAGTAAGGTCCTGCTCAAGCAGCACTACAGGTTCGTAGACGTGGGAAAGGATAAACCCGTCCATGCAGGCCATGCCCGGCAGGAGCACATCTTTGTCTTCTGCGATTTTGAAGATCTGTGGGACCATGTCTGCTGCTTCCTGAACGTCTTCGGCATAGAGCTGGAGCCAGCCTGTATCTCTCTGGGCGATTGAGTCCTGGTGGTCATTCCAGATATTGATCGGGGCACTGACTGCCCTGTTTGCCACGGTCATGACAATGGGAAGCCTCATTCCTGCAGCGTTGAAGAGCACCTCGTGCATGAGCAAAAGCCCCTGGGATGTGGTTGCGGAATATGTCCTTGCCCCGACTGCCGAGGCTCCCACAAGGGCCGAGATTGCCGAAAATTCGGATTCCACGTTGATGTATTCACAGTTCGGGATTTCCCCATCTGCCATAAACTGGGATAGGTCTTCGACAATATGGGTCTGAGGGGTGATAGGATAGGCGGAAATCACGTTTGGACGGGAGACCTTTGCTGCATGGGCAACTGCATAGGAACCTTCCACAACGACCATTTTGGCCTTGTCAGCTGAATTGAGCGGCATTATTTCTCCTCCAGAATCATTTCAATTGCATCTGCAGGGCATTCGTTTGCACAGATGCCGCATCCCTTGCAGTAATCATAGTTGTACTCGAAAAAGCCATCTTCTCTGGGAAGAACTGACATATCCGGGCACACAATCTGGCAGATTCCGCATTTGGTGCATTTTTCATAAATATAAACAGGACGGAAGTTTCTCCAGCCTCCGGTTTTATTTGCTAGGGTTGAACCCGGTTCACAAGTTCCTCCAATTGGGACCTTCATGCTTCTTCCCCCCTGATAAGTTCATAAGCTTTCTGGATAGCCTGAGCGTTCTTATCGGCTACTTTGCCGGAAAAGCGGTCCTTTACGGCTTTTTTAATGGATTCCACATTGATTTCTCCGGTTGCACCTGCAAAAGCTCCAAGGAGGACGGTGTTCACAATAGGAAGACCTATAATGTCCATTGCCACCTTTGTGGCGTCCACGGTCATGACTCTTGCTTTTGTATCAAGTTTGAGGTCTTCGGGTTTTTCTTTTGTGTTGATAATGATAATGCCATCGTCTTTTATCCCGCTTGCAACATTGACTGTTTCGAGCAGGGTGGCATCCTGGACGATCACGTAATCTGGTGTGTATATCTGGCTTCGGAGCCTGATCGGACTGTCACTGAGCCTCGTGAATGCCTGCACAGGAGCACCTCTGCGCTCTACCCCAAAAGCAGGGAAGGCCTGGCTGAACTTTCCGTCTTCAAAAGCTGCAACGGAAAGCATTTCAGCTGCAGTAACAGAACCCTGGCCTCCTCGACCGTGTATTCTGATTTCCTTCATCTGGATTCTCCTTGTTAAATGCGGTTTTAATTTATTATTTTTTAATGTTTTTCAAGCATTTTTTGCTGTTTTCGGCAGTCTGTATGGCATATTTGTAGTTTGGATGTCGGCACACTGCTGTTAATCGAGTTAACCTGATGTTAATCTCTTATTAATTCTTGCCAGATCAGGAATCCGTACCTCTACCCCGTACGGTTTTGTATCCGGCTTTTTCTTCAGACACCAATTAATATCCAAAGGCGGATTGGTAATGGTTCAAAACTTTGGACGGCAAAATTGTTAACCTCATAGTATTCATAATTGATGGATCATAATTATTTTGATTGTAATATATTTTCAATTATATATTCACGCCGTTTGGTGCCTGATAGTTCATGGATAATAGTGTAGATTATTATTAGTTTTTCGGTGAATGTCGAGAAACTCTTTACAAATATTTCTCCTTTTAAATTATTTTTTAAACGTTTTATTATTATGGTTTTCAGGTTAACCTGTCTCCTAACCATGTTCTCTCTTTATCCTATTGTAAACAAAGCTTAACTCTAAAAATTGAGTATTTTTAATATTTTTCCTGACAGGAACTTCTCATCAGTTCAGTTATGGCCTTCCCATCTTTCAGACTATTAATTTTTTCTCTGACGTGCCGCGAGCCATGCAGTCCTTTAGTAAACCAGTGTGCGTGCATCCTGAGGTTTATGGATGAAAGCAGGTTGTGTTTCTCAAGAAGGGAAATATATTTTTCAAAATCTTCAAGTTGTCTGGCCTGTCTCTCAACCTCAAGTTTCTCACCGGTTTCCAGGTAGTGCCTGATCCTTCTAAAAATAAAAGGGTTTCCCATTGCTGCGCGCCCTATCATAAGTCCGTCGCAGCCTGTCAGCTCCAGAGTTTTTTTTGCAGATTCCTCGTCCTTGATGTCCCCGTTTGCAATCACAGGGATCGAAAGCTCATTTTTGACTGCTTTTATCCCCATAAGGTTCGCATTGCCCGAGTACATCTGTGCGGCTGTCCTACCGTGCACGGTAAGGGCAGATGCTCCTGCCTTTTCTATCAGGCAGGCAATTTCAAGGGTTTTTTCCTCCTTTCCGAGGAGGCGGATCTTTGCGCTGACCGGAGTATTCAGGGCATCCGCAAGTTCTGAGATTATTTTACGGACAAGTTCCGGAGAATTGAGGAGAGCCGAGCCGCAACCAGCCCCTGTGATACATTTTGCAGGACAGCCCATGTTAATGTCTATGACCTCAGGTTCATACTCTTCTTCAACAAAAAGTGCAGCTTCCCTAAGTTTCTTAGGGCAGCTTCCCACAAGCTGAACCCCAAAAGGCCTGTCTTCAGGAGAATTCAGCCCTTTAATAAAAGATTTCCTGCTTTCATTGAGCAGGGCATCTGCATTGATCATCTCTGTGTAGGCCAGGTCAGCTCCATCCTGCCTGCAAAGCAGTCTGAAAGCCAGATTTGTTACATCTGCCATGGGTGCAAGAAGAAGATTTCCGGGAAGTTCGGTCCTGCCAATTTTTAGTTTTTTAAGTTTCATGTTTCTTATGTTTTCTAAGTCTCGTATCTCTTATGTTTTCTAAGTCTCGTATCTCTTATGATTTCCAACTTTTTCTATAGATGAAAAGAAGTTAAAAGCCAGATACTTGAACCAGGAGTGAAAGTCTGGTTCGTTTCCTCCATGAAGAACGCAAAACTTGATTGAGGTTTGATAGTTGGTTGGAGTTAATTACGGAGGTTAATTACGGAGTTTATACTTGAAATTAAATGTGCAGATAATGTGGTTATACAGTTTATGTGGTTATACAGTTAATGTGGCTATATAACCACGAGAAGATAATAGCCATTGGGTATATCTTTGAGGCGATCATCTGCCAGTTGACATATGGCTGGCATACAATTCAAAGGGTTTATGATCAAAGGACTCATGAAAAGAGTAGCCTGACATATCCAAGATAAGGAACTCTGTACCTTGCAACCCCTATTATCCATTCGTCCTTCACAGGTACATAGTAACTTATCTGTCCTTCCTGGTCATAGTGCTTGTTGGTAGTAGGGTTGTCTCCTTTAGTAATGTATCCTGAGTAAGGGGCAGCAGGACCGTTTTCCCACATAGGCTCGCCGGCTTCCACCCAGTACATTGCCCTATGTATTATAGGAGTTATACCTTCCTGCCCGTAGGGTCGATAGAGAATCACGTCTCCATAGTCCCCAAAGGTCATGTAACCTGACTCTTTCCCTTCTTCATTGGTAACAAGATCAACTCGATCGATGTTTTTAATGAAGATAATGTCTCCTACCTGCATATGTGGTTTCATACTTCCGGACTCCACTGCGACCATGGGTGTCCAGAGCCCGAACGCCAGTTTGGAAAGAACCATAAAGGCTATCAGGACAGCCGCAACTGACAGCAAATCCTTTCCAAGGGAAACCAGGAAGCTTTCTTCTTCCTGGGTACTGTTTTGTGTATTAGTGTTGCTCATAGTAAGCCTTTATTCTCTTTATTTTATTCTTCCGGTGCTGTATTACATTTCATTTGGTCTGTATTACCTGTGCCAGCACTTCGTAAGCTATGTAATTTATATTTTTGTATAGATCCCACTCTGACACTTTTAATTTTACCCTACTCTTTTGCTTTATTGTATAAGTCTTTTAGGTATACTTGCCTATACGATTTGCTTTTATCCTATATTAACTTACAATTTATCAGCAGGTTATGATATTTTTATAGTTAACTATTTAAAAAATAGACTGAAAGCTCCTCGAATTCGAATAATTGTTTAGAAATCTTTTTTAGGAATCTGTCTGGAAATTTGATATAAGACCGAAGAATATAAGCATTCAACCCGAATCCAGATACGTCCAATTCGAATCCTAAAAGCATCCCAATCCGAATCTAAAATATAATCCTATTGACAGGTTATTCTCACGGGAATAAAAATCAAAAATCCTTATCAAACTATACTGTTATTTTACTATACTGTTATTTTGCTTTTATCGAAGCAATTTTGTATGTGTTTAGTTTTTATATTTTAAGTGGATCTTTGCTTTAAATCCTTTGAACTCAGGCTGATTGATTCCAGGTTAAATAAGGTTTAATAGATGCTGGTAGCCATAAAATCAGGTCGAGAAAGTCAGGTCGGAATTATGAATGAAATCGATATTGTAAGGGCAGTTATAGAGGAAGGGTACCAGATAAGCCCGCAAGCCGTAGAACTAATCAAATTAAGTAACTCCCCTGAAAATCTTCTAAAATACATTCTTGCAACTATTGATGACTGTGTTTTCGTTATCGAACCCGAACATGTCGACCTGCAGGGCTTTGAGGCTTCTACAACTGTTTCAGGGAGGGTTGCAAACAATGTTTTCACTCCTGTCTCAGAACCCACTTCGGAACAAACCCTGAAATCTGCAAATCCTGACACAATGAAAGTTTTTGACTCTGCTCTGGATGTCTCTGAGGAACCAGGATTAATCCCAAGTGTCGAACCGGAGGTTGTTTCAGCAGTTGAAGTCTCAGACTCCAATCCAGAGATTGAACTTGAAATTCTTTCTTCTCAGGGTTCGAATTCTGATTTTGATTCTGATTCAATTCACGATACTGTTCATGGTGCTGCTCATAGCTCTTTTCCCAATCCTCTTAGTCCCTCTGTTTCTCCAAAAAATGTAGAAAGACCAGCTTCCTCTTTTTTCGGGAATACAAATCCTTCTTCTGCCTCTAAAAATGCTTTAAGGATTGATTCTCTTTTTTCAAATCAGAAAAATTCTTTTTCTTCGAGTTCCAGGGATGAAGGAGTCAGATATCTTCCGGGCCGCAACCCAGTTGCCGTGCTTTCCGACATTACCGGGCATTCGACCTGTGTTGGGGAGTATATTCAGTTTGTGCAGTATTTCAGGGACAGGTATAGCAGGCTCTCTGAGATCCTTCGGGGCAGGATGAATGCCCGGCCTATAGAGAGTCTGAAAAGGAGGAGTTTCCGCCGGGGGTCCGATGGAGGGACCGAGGAACTATCGATCATAGGGATGGTTTCCGATATCAACACCACCACCAATGGGCACAAGATCCTTTCTCTCGAAGACCCGACAGGCTCTTTTTCCGTGCTTATCCGAAATAGTGACAAGGAGCTCTTTGAGCTGGCTTCGCGGCTCCTTCTGGACGAGGTTATCGGGGTAACTGGCTCGGTTACGAATGACGGAAACCTTATGCTTGCCACAAAACTCCTCCAGCCTGATGTCCCTAACAGTGTTCAGCGCAGGACAGGAAGCCACGGAAAAGTCGTCCTGATCTCGGATGTGCATGTGGGCAGTTCCCAGTTCCTGGAAGATTCTTGGCTGGACTTCCTTGACTTTTTGAAAGGAGAATCCGACTCCGAAGAAATGCAGGAGATTGCAGCCCAGGTCCGCTATCTCGTTGTTGCAGGCGACCTGGTGGACGGCATAGGGATTTACCCTGACCAGGAAATGGAACTGGATATCCTGGACGTCTATGAACAGTACAGGAAAGCTGCAGAGTACTTCAGAGAAGTTCCTGAACACATCCATGTGATCATAAGTCCCGGAAACCACGACGCTGTGCGTCAGGCAGAACCGCAACCCGCCCTGCCAGAAAGGATCTGCGCGGATTTCCCTGAGAATGTCACCTTCGTAGGCAACCCTGCTCTTGTGGATCTTGATGGTGTCCAGATCCTTATCTACCACGGCAGGTCGATTGACGATCTGGTGGCGAGCGTTCCCGGCGTCTCGTATCAGGAACCTGCAGGGGCAGTCCTTGAAATGCTTAAGCGCAGGCATCTTGCTCCGACTTACGGAAGCAGGGTTTCCATATCCCCTGAGAAAAAAGACTACTTCATAATCGACCCTGTTCCGGATATCATTCATACGGGGCACGTCCATACCCTGGGAGTCCAGCGATACAAAAATGTCCTGCTGGTCAACTCCGGAACCTGGCAGGCTCAGACCGAGTTCCAGAAGCGTGTAAACCTGATGCCTATGCCAGCTCGAGTTCCCGTTGTGGATCTTGCAGATTTTGACGTGAAAATCCTGGCATTTGATTAAAAGCCTATCCAAAAAGTGTTGTGCCCAATTGGATTTATAAAGGGAACGTATACAAGTAGAAAGAATTCGTAGAACTATTTTATAACTTGTCAATTGACTGTTCTGATAGACTCTTAAACATTTTTAATCAAAGATCGAATAGTGAAGCATTTTCCTTATTTTGAGACCAGAACAACTTTATAGAGATAAGTAAAAGCTTAAATTGCAGGACTGACACGCTTGAATTAAATACAAAAGTAGTCACACGTTGTCGTTTAAATTTGTATTTTGGACAGTTGATCTTTAGTTCTACTTTTTCATCAGTTCAACTGCGCAAGTCCTGGAGTTAAAAAAAATTATTTTTGTAGATCGTTCTAAAAGGAGGTCATATATGGATAGTTCTACTTTGAAGCCTGGTCTAGCCTACGAATTCAGGTTCAAAATTCCAGAGAATAAGACTGTACCCTACCTTTACCCAGAATCACCTGAATTTCAGGTTATGCCAAAAGTTTTTGCCACTGGGTTCATGGTTGGATTATTTGAATGGGCTTGTATTCAAGCAATAAATCCCTATCTGGACTTCCCCGCTGAGCAGACTGTAGGTACCGATGTTAGATTAAGCCATTCGGCAGCTACACCACCTGGTCTGACAGTTACTGTTAAGATAAAGTTGGAAAAAATAGAGGGAAGAAAGCTCACTTTTTCAATTATAGCTGACGATGGCGTCGACAAGATTTCTGAGGGCACACATGAGAGATTTATAATCGACGCTGCCAAATTTAACTCAAAGGCAGAAGCCAAAGCTAAAAATGCCAACAATTGAAGGTGTAAGCATGTCTCATATAATGGAAATAATGGGAAAAACAAGGGTGGTAGTAAAGAATGGTAAAGTAATTGAAGTCGGAGAGTCTGAACTCGAATGGTGTCCTCTCATTGACAAGCTAAGCGGAGTCCAGAAAATTACCTCTGAAGAAGTCAAAAAGAATGTAGAATCCAAAATAAGAGACTACGGAATGTTCACAACCAAACGCCAACTACTTGGGCATGATACTTTTGTAGCTTTTGGAGCCTCCGAAATAATGATGTCTGGTTTACGCAGCGGTTTTCTTGATGCAACTGTAACTGCCTGCGACGGAGCAGGAACTGTTATATCCGGCAATCCAGAGCTTGTCCAGGGTATTGGCGGCAGGATGTCAGGTTTGGTAGAAACTGAACCCATCGAAAATGTTATCGATAGAATTCAAAAACTTGGTGGAATTGTGCTTGATACTAAAACTGCATCCATAGACCCTGTAGGTGGAGTAAAAAAAGCTGCAGAACTTAGTTACAAAAAGGTTGCAGTAACCACTGCTGATTCAACAACTGCAAAAAAACTGAGAAAACTCGAAGCTGAATTTGGGCTTGATCTTATAGTAATTGCTGTACATGTTACAGGTGTCAGCAATGAAGAAGCTCAAGGTCTTTTGGAAAATTCGGATCTAGTCACCGGTTGCGCTTCTAAATATATAAGAGAGCTTGCAAAACCCATAATTCAAGTAGCAGCCGCAATCCCATTATTTGTCCTCACACAAAAAGGAAAAGAACTTATTATTGAGAGAATAAAAGATATCAAAAGCCCTCTTTTGATAACAACTACGGAGTTGCCAGTAGTGCCCAGGCATAAACAACCTCGAGAATTGAAATAAAAGGGTATGTGTAGTCTTCGGAGGCTTAGAGTATTTTTCAGTTGTCTTCGAGCTTACTAATTATTCAGTTTCGCATATTACACGCCATGCGAATATTTATTTTTCGGAAAGGTTCTAATTTGAGTCTATTAATTCAAGTCTAAAAATCTAAATACTCTATCTACAATTCTCTAAAATTATTTTCCGATCCTTATATATACCACAAAGATTTAATATCCGGAAAATGCCGCTTGAAGAAAGAAAGGAAGAAAAAGAAAATTCCGGGGAAAACTTTCCGGAAATCCCGGAAGAAAATCGGGGCGAAGAACAGAGTTCTCTTCCCTTTGATATCCCTGATTTTGCGACCCTTCTTAAAAAGCAGGGCTATGCTCTCGCAGGCCGCCACTCGGCGGTAAAAACCTGTCTCTGGCTCAGAAAAGCCATGAACGACGAAGGCTTTTGCTACAAATCGAAGTTTTATGGCGTCCAGTCCCACCGTTGCCTCCAGATGACTCCTACTCTCATATGCAACCAGCGCTGCCTTTTCTGCTGGCGCCCGACTGAGGTTCCGGTCCCTGCACCCGGAGAATGGGATTCCCCTGAAAAAATAGTTGAGGAAAGCATCGCCTGCCAGCGCAAATTGATAACAGGTTTCGGGGGTTCTCCGAATGCACTCAGGGAGCGCTGGCTTGAAGGTAATGAACCCAATAACGTTGCAATCTCCCTGTCCGGAGAGCCGACCTTTTACCCTTACCTTCCTGAACTTATCGAGGAATATGAAAAGAGAGGTTTTACCACCTTTCTGGTTACAAACGGAACCGTCCCTTCAATGCTTGCAAAGGTCAACCCTTCCCAGTTATACATGAGCCTTGACGCCCCGGACCTCAAAACCTACCTCAGAGTCTGCCAGCCAAAATCGCCTGCTCTCTGGGATAGAATCAACGAGTCTCTTGACATCATGAAAGATAAATGCTCAAGAACAGTCATCCGGACCACACTGGTCAAAGGTGAAAATATATTCAATCCGAAAGGCTACGCCGAACTGATTAAAAGAGCCTCCCCGGATTTTGTGGAAATAAAGGCTTACATGCACCTTGGCTTTTCACGCCTCCGTCTGGACCGTTCTGCCATGCCGACCCATGAAGAGGTGCTGGAGTTTTCAAAAGAGCTTGCAAAGCACCTGGGGTATGAGATTGCAGATGAATCCGAAATCAGCCGGGTTGTCCTGCTCTCAAAGGACGGAAAAAAGTCTCCTGTGAAAAAGATTTCCTGTCAGGACTAAACCTTTCTTAGATAACAGTTTTTACCAGCTTTTTTACCTTCCTTTTTACCTTCCCCTTCTACACAGTATTTTAACTGCCTTTTGTACTCAATATTTTTTACCTTCCTTTTTTTATCAACTCTTTTTATCCGACTTTTTTATTTTCGATTTTCACTTATCCGGTCAGTTCTCCCTTTTTTCTCTATTTTCTCTATCTCTCCTCTATCTGAAAGTGATTCTAAAGTAAGAGATTAGTGTACAGGAATATTTTTATAGTTAAACGAATATATAAAATAAGTCGGGGAATAGAAACAAATATAAACCTAAGTTCCAATTAGAGTATCATCCCACAGGGATTAATCCAGTATTAAATTAAATCAAGCCGTTAATTATCACATACAGTCTGAGTAATATTATGTCTCATATCTAGTGCGATCAAAAGAATGCGAAACCTGGCGGGTTTATGCAGCATAAGAGCAAGTTTTAGCGATTTGCTAGATGCCGGCTTCTGAAGGGTGTATTTCTCACTCTCAGGTTCTTCGTGTTCCAGGCGGTTTTTATACCCGGATTTCGGGTGAGACAGGAACTCACTGTGTGATTTATCCTTATCAAATCCTCCGGTTATCCGTTGTATGCCAACCGATACGCTAAACGAGTCCGACATGCCAAACGAATATCACACTGAACAACTAAATTTATTATGATGCCGGACTTTATAACTTTTCAGTTGAAATCATCGGTTTCAATAGAAATCATCGGTTTCAATAGAAATCTCTAACTGAACCAGATATATCCTGGTTAAACTGGACAATCTCAATACAAATCAATCTCAATACAAATCAATCTCAATACAAATCAATCTCAATACAAATCAATCTCAATACAAATCAATCTCAATACAAATCAATCTCAATACAAATCAATCTCAATACAAATCAATCTCAATACAAATCAATCTCAATACAAATCAATCTCAATACAAATCAATCTCAATACAAATCAATCTCAATACAAATCAATCTCAATACAAATCAATCTCAATACAAATCAATCTCAATACAAATCAATCTCAATACAAATCAATCTCAATACAAATCAATCTCAATACAAATCAATCTCAATACAAATCAATCTCAATACAAATCAATTTACTACAGACTCACGATAATCACGAATCTTACTTCTTTATTCATTGGGGAATTTTTAAAATGACTGAACAATCCGCACACGAGAAATACGAATTTAAAAAGAAGCTTGAAAGCCTCAGGGATAAGAAAGGAAGGAGCACGGAGCTTATTTCCCTTTATATTCCTGCTGACAAGCAGATTTTCGATGTCACAAACCAGTTAAAAGACGAGCACGGGCAGGCTGCAAACATAAAGTCCAAACTTACGAGGACGAATGTGCAGGGAGCAATTGAATCTCTGCTCTCAAGGCTCAGATACCTGGACAAAGTACCTGAGAACGGGATAGTATACTTTACAGGAGCTGTGGACATCGGAGCCAACAAGACAAGCATGGAAAGCGAGGTAATCATTCCTCCCGAACCCATTACTGTCTACAAGTACCACTGCGACTCATCTTTTTACCTTGAGCCTCTTGAGGATATGCTCAAGGATAAGAGCACCTTCGGACTTCTTGTTCTTGACCGCAGAGAAGCGACCATAGGGCTTCTGGTCGGAAAACGAATCCAGGCCTTCCGCAACCTGACCTCAACGGTTCCCGGAAAGCAGAGGAAAGGTGGTCAGAGTGCTCACCGTTTCCAGCAGCTCAGGCTCATTGCAATTCATGATTTCTACAAGAGGATAGGAGATGCTGCAAGTGAGATCTTCATGGCTGTTGACCATAAAGACCTTAAAGGGGTCCTGATAGGAGGTCCCTCTCCGACAAAGGAAGAGTTCTACGGCGGGGAGTTCCTGCACCATGAGCTCCAGAAGAAAATCCTCGGGCTCTTTGATACGGCATATACCGACGAATCCGGGCTTTCCGAGCTTGTTAATGCCGCGGGGGAGAAGCTCCAGGACCTTGAGCTCATGGGGCAGAAGAATGCCGTCAGAGACTTTTTCAAGGAACTGATTGCCGATTCGGGGAAGGTAGCTTACGGAGAAACCCAGGTCAGGGCGAATCTCGAGATCAATGCAGTGGACGTGCTCCTGCTCTCCGAAGACCTGAGAGCAGAGAGGGTAACCACGAAATGCAGTGTCTGCGGATACGAGAATAAATGGACACGGCGCTGGAAACCCGGAGAACCTGCTCCTACAGCCGGAAATTGCCCAAAATGCGGTTCTTCCCTTGAGGTTACGGATGTTATAGACGTCGTGGACGAATTCTCAGAGCTTGCTGACAAGAGTAATGCAAAGGTTGTCTTCGTATCCACTGACTTTGACGAAGGTTCCCAGCTAATGAATGCTTTCGGAGGCATTGCTGCAATCCTGCGGTACAGCACCGGAGTCTGAGTACCGAAGGCTGATCTCTCCAGAAGGGGCAAAGTCCCCTATCCACTAATTTTTTATCCAATACTCTTTTAATTAAACTGTCCTAAGATCAGTGGATCAAAAGTTAATAGAATAAAGGCTATCTAAGGCTATCGTATCAAGGACTTTCATAATTTTTCACGGTGATTTATACAGGTGATTTATCTTGTTCCTGGAACTCAAAGCTCAGGCTACATCAATCTTAAAAGAAGCTATCCTAAAGGTCGGGTTTGAGGTTGAGGATTCCGAACTTCAGTTCGAAACCTCTTCCCATGCTGACCTTGCAAGCAGGGTCGCCTTCAGGCTTGCAAGCATTCACAAGCAAAATCCAAAAGAGCTTGCATCCCGTATCGTTTCTGCAATTGAAATTCCTGAAGGCTCGTACATAGGAGAAGTGAGTGCCGCGGGCCCTTACATTAACTTCCTTGCAGGCAGGCACTATATGGACGAAACCGTAACGGCTGTCCGGGAAGAAAAGGAAAAATTCGGCTGTGGAGCTCCGAAGGACAGAATCCTCCTTGAGCACACCTCGGCAAACCCTAACGGCCCCCTGCACGTAGGGCATATCCGCAATTCGATTATAGGAGACACTCTTGCCCGCATCCTCAGGCGCGCAGGATATGATGTTGAGGTCCAGTACTATGTTAACGACATGGGACGTCAGATTGCGGTGGTTTCCTGGGCATGCGAACGCTTTGAGCTTGACCTTTCCAGGAAGTCTGATGCTGCAATTGCTGACGTATATATCAAAGCTAATGTCGAACTGGACAAAAACCCTGATTATGTAAAGAAAATCGATGCCCTCATGGAAAAGGTCGAAGTCGGAGACCTCCAGACTATAGAACGTTTTGATAAGGCAGTTTCCTTGGCTATTGCCGGGATCAAAGAAACCCTCCTCCGCTTAAATGTCGTGCATGATAAATTCGTGAATGAGTCTCGCTTCCTCAAGTCCGGGGAAGTCCACGACATTGTCGAGCGCATCAAAGCTACCGGCAGGACTGAAACGGATAAAGGAGCCCTTGTGGTAGACCTTTCGGACTATGGGTTTGAAAAGACCCTTGTTATTCAGCGCTCAAACGGCACCTCCCTCTACACGACCCGCGACCTTGCCTACCATGAATGGAAAGCCGGGCAGGCAGACCGTATAATCGATGTTTTCGGAGCCGACCACAAGCTTATTTCCGGCCAGCTCAGGGCTACATTGAATGCAATAGGAATCAAAGAACCCGAGGTCGTAATTTTTGAGTTTGTCTCTCTCCCTGAAGGCTCAATGAGCACTCGCCGCGGCCAGTTCATAAGTGCAGATGACCTTTTTGACAGGGTAACGGAAGCCGCCTTCGAGCAGGTAGAATCCCGCCGCCCCGAAACCTCAACTGAGTTTAAGAAACAGGTTGCGGAAATGGTCGGAATAGGTGCAGTCCGCTATGACATTGTAAGGGTCTCCCCCGAAAAATCCACGGTCTTCAACTGGAAAGAAGCGCTTGACTTTGAAAAACAGGGCGCTCCCTACATCCAGTACTCTCATGCCCGTGCCTGCAGCATCCTTGAGAAAGCAAAAGATGAAGCAGCCTGGGACCCTGCAGAGGAGATTACCCCCTCACTCCTTGTCGAGGACAGCGAAATCGATCTCATCAAGAAGATGGCAATGTTTGACAGCATAATCGACCTTGGAGCCCGTGAACTCAAGCCCCATGTCCTTGCCATCTACGCCCGCGAACTTGCCGACTCCTTCAACCAGTTCTACCGCTTTGTCCCGGTTATCGCAGCCGAGGACGAGAAGGTCAGAGCCTCAAGGCTTGCCCTTGTGGACTGCGCAAGGATCGTCCTTGCAAATTCCCTTGACACCCTGGGAATAGGTGCCCCCGAATCAATGTGAAGAAAAGGGAAAAAGAGGAAGCAACAAGGAGAAAAAAACGGAAAAAAGGAAAATAGTAATAAATTATTCCTTTTCCTTTTCCTTTTCTTTTTATCCTCCTTGTTTTACGATTTTCGTTCTTTATCTCCTGTTCTTCATTTCCTGTTCTTCATTTCCTGTTCTTCATTTCCTGTTCTTCATTTCCTGTTCTTCGTTCGCTATTTGAAACGCTGTAACTAAAACACTGTAACTAGTGTCGAGTCAATCATCAAGTATTGAATGAATGACTGTAATCCGTTTCATACGGCATTACTTGATTGACAGGACACTAGAAACAACGATAGTAGTTTTGCACAAAAAATATTCTAGAAAAATATATGACCCTTTATAACAAACTCATATTACTCTACAAAGTAACGTTGCAGCGATAAGTATGATCACTATAAATGAAGCTTTTAGGACATTTTTGAGTGAACAGGAAACCTGTTTAAAGCCTGATGCCTTCATGGACTGTGAAGATGTGATCCTTCTTTACGAGGAATTTCTCGAACTCAATGCAGAGGATTACCTGTCCGATGAAGACAGGGCTCTTTGTACCGCCCGGCCTGAAGACAAAAGTTACTTTGATGTTTTTGGCCCCGAACAGCTTAGCTCTGATGGAATTAAAGATTTCCTGGAGGATTACGTGGTTGAGGTCGGAGGAGGTAAAAAGTTAATCGGGACAGCTGCAAAAGTTTTCCAGAACTTTTTTGAATGGGCTCTAGAAAAAGGGTACATTGAGGAAAAAGCTTTTGAGACAAATAACGAAATCCTCGCAAAGTACAGGAAGAGGCATTGAGTATAGGAAAAATGGGATTTCTTGCTTTAGCATAAATTGAAGAGGCACAGGTTAAGACCAATGAAGGATTGAAAAGGTTGAAATAAATTTCCTGAAAGCGGGAAAATCTGTCTTCAGCTATCGTTTTTCTTTTTATTCTTTTTTATCCTCTTCTTCATCTTTGATTCTTTTTAGGAAAACGTTGTTCTCAAGCGGACGGAAATCTAAAAAACCAGTACGACGAATTCCATTCAGATTCTATGAAAACCATCAGGGAAATTTTAGAGGAATTCCTGGCCGAGCAGCAGGCCCGACTTAGACCCAAAACCTATTCGGGCTATGAAGAAGCAATATATTTTTTCAGGACGTACTTGAATAACTACGGGCATCAACATCTAAATCGGACTGAGTCTAAAAGATATGAGAAACTTGAAGCTTCTGAAGATAAACTGTTCTGGGATATCTTCGGCCCCGAACATCTGGGCCTTTCGGAAATCTCTGATTTCCTTGCCGATTTTATGCCCAGGAAAGTGGCAGGCAGCAGGACTCTCATGGAAACTACCGGCAGGGTCATGCTCAAGCTGGTGAAGTGGCTGCATGAAAAAGGTTACATGCCGGACAAAGAATATGAAGAAGCAGAAGAAAATGTAAAAGAGCTTAAAGCTGACCTTCCACTTGTTGGAGAAGTGACCGATTTACTCTCTGATTATATCCAGAGACACCCGGTTGAAACCCGGTATACCAGTGACATTGATGCATATTTCGAAATCGCAAAAATAGAGCCCGGAAAACTATGGCTCGAAGACTATTTGGAATCCAAGAAAAAAATAGGACCGGTTCTTGTTTCCGAGGAAATCAGCTCGAAATGCAAGGTTGGGTGGACTGTTTCCCTCTGGGTCGTGAAAACAGGAAAGGTCTGGAGTATTTTGGAAAGTGGGAATGTGTTGCCCCGCTGAATGGCAGAATCCAGCTCTGTGTTTAGGCAGTAATGTGAGGGAGATACCGTGGGCAAGAAAGAAAAGAATTTACATAGAGTATTTAGGGAATTCTTAGCAGAGCAAAAACAAAACCTGAAACCTCAGTCCTATTCGAGCTACGAAACTGCAATGAGATATTTTGAGTTTTACCTAGATTGCTATGGTTCCGAGTACCTGATAGAGGAAGACCTGTTGCGGTATGAGAAACTTTTGGAAAATGGCAGGCAATACTGTGAAATCTTCGGTCCCGGACATATCGGGTTCAGGGAAATAGAGGACTTCCTCAGCGGATACATTATCCTGAACGCGCCAATAAGCAAAAACTTCCTGAAGGTTACGGCGAGGGTCATGCACAAGCTGGTGCAGTGGCTGCATGAGAAGGGGTGCATGGCTGATGAAGTATATGAGAAAACGAATAAACGTGTAAGCAAGCTCAAAGCCGACCTTCCGGCAACAATGGAAGTTAGTAAACTGATATCAGAGTATGCAGGAAAGTCTCCGCACGGGAAATATGCGGAAGAGCTGAACAGCCGCTTCACCATCAAAAAAATAGAGCCCGGAAAATTATGGTTTGAGGATTTTCTGGGTTCAGGGAAGCTTATAGGGCCTGTCCTCGTCTCCAAGGACATAAGTTCCAGGTGCAGGGTCGGCTGGACAGTCGTACTCTGGATAGGAAAGAAAGGGGATGAGTGGAGGATTCTTGATAGTAGGGCTGTGTACCCGCTTTCCGAGTATTGATCTGTTTCCAGGTCATGTGTTTAATCTGCAGATTTTATTTTCTTGGTTATTTGTTTTTTTCTTTTTTCAATTTTCCAATCTAATTTTTATCTTATTTTTCCTTTGCTATAGCTAATTATAACTAGTTATAACAAGTTATAAGTAAAGGCCAATTCATAGAACTGAACATGGCTGAAACGACGACCATCCAGATTAAACAGAGCACGAAAGAAGCCCTAGAGCGCATGAAAATATACAAGCGGGAAACCTACAATGACGTTCTGGAAAGGTTGATAGAAGATGTTCAGGAACTGAACGAAGAGACAGAAAAAGAAATTGAGCTTGCCCGAAAAGCTGTTGAAAAGGACAGGTACATCACACATGAAAAGTTGAAGGAAGAACTGGGATTCTGAGGACTGAATTCTGAGAGAGAACTTTTTGGATTGAATTTTTAGAACTGGATTTCAGGAAAGGGGTTCTGATGCGTTTTCAAATAGTCTGGTCCAAACCTGCGGCAGAGCAACTCCGAAAATTGGACCGCCCACTTGCGAAAAGAATTTTCCGTAAGGTTTCGGAACTGCAGGAGGATCCTTTCCGTTATGTGACAAAACTGGTTGGGTCTCCGAATTACCGGCTGAGAATTGGGGACTACGGGGTGATTCTGGAGATTCAGGGCAGCCTTCTGGTGATACTCGTACTTAAGGTAGGGCATCGAAGGGACATTTACAAATGAATTCCCGGATTTTGCTTCATGATTTTATGTTTCGGATTGTTCCAGTTAATTCTGCTCTTCTTTTTAAATTATATACTTTCAAGTATTATACTTAAGAATATACTACTTTAAATTAGTATACTCTTAAGTATCTTAATGTTCTTAATACTATCATGTTTCTCAACCGGAAAGTTGAGCTTTCCCTCCTCGAAAACCTCCATGCTGAAGGCAAGCCCAAACTGATCCTCCTCTACGGGAAGCGCCGTGTTGGGAAAACCGAGCTTCTGAACGAATTTGCTCGCAGGCACAGGGCTCTCTATCTTGTGGCCCGGCAGGAGGCATACGAGGGGCAGCTTAAGAAGATGAGTTCCGAGATTGCGGAATTCTTTGATGACGATGTCCTGAGGCACAGCCCTTTTCAGAATTACGATGCCCTTTTCATTTATCTTGCACAAAAGGAAACGCCTGTCCTGTTTGATGAGTTTCCTTATCTTGTTGAGGCAAACAGGGATCTGCCTTCAATCCTTCAGGAGTACTGGGACCGCTATTTCAGTAAAAAGAAGACTTTTCTGGTGCTTTGCGGCTCTTCCATTGCCATGATGGAATCTCTGCTCGGGTATAAATCTCCGCTTTACGGCAGGAGAACGGAACAGATCCTGCTTGAGCCCTTGAAGTTCAGGGAGGCCTGTGAGTTTTTTCCGCAGCTGGAGCAGGAAGATAAAGTTCTTGCTTATGCGGTACTGGGGGGGACACCTGCGTACCTTCTCGAATTCGATTATGGAAAACCCCTTCTGGAAAACATAAGGGACCGAATCCTGCAGAAGAACACTTTCCTCTATCAGGACACAATGTTTGTGCTCCAGCAGGAGCTCACCGAACCCAGGGTATATTACTCGATAATAAATTCCATTGCAAAAGGGAATACCAGACTGGGAGAGATAATGAACGACACAGGGCTTGAGAAGAGCAAGATTACGAAGTACCTGAGTGTCTTAAAAGACCTCCATATAATCGAAAGAAGGGTTCCTGTCACGGAAAAAAGCCCTGAAAGTTCAAAGAAGGGCATTTACCTTCTCAAAGACAATTACTTCAAGTTCTGGTTCCGCTTTGTCTTTGAAAATGCCGAATATATCGAGCAGGGCAGGCAGGAGAAACTTATAGGGGATAAAATAAGCCCGGTCCTGAACAACTTTGCAGGCTTTGCTTACGAAGAAATAGTCCTCGAATACCTGAAATCCAGTCCCGGATTTCCGGATTATATTTTCGGGCGCTGGTGGGATAAAGAGGAAGAAATCGATGTTGTCGGGCTGGACAGCAGCCAGAACAGGATCATCTTCGGTGAGGTTAAGTGGAAAGCTCTCACGGAAAAGGAGGCAAGGCAGACTCTGAACCAGCTTGTGGAAAAATCGGTGGAGGTAAAATGGGGGGAGAACTTGAAATCGGGCGAAATCCAGGAAGGTCCGGAAAAAAAGTACATGCTGGTTGGGAAAAAGGTAGGAGGAAAAAAACGTTTGCTTGGAGATGGCTATCTGGTACTGGAACTGGACGACCTGGTTGAAAATTAAATCTGCTTCAAAGTTAAGTCCGTTTCAAAGGAAATTATCCTGGTAACAGCAGTTCGTTGAGATTTTACTTTACTGGCAGAGAGTTGGGATCGAAGAGAAAAAAGATAAACAAGGAGGAGAAAAAGGTAAATACAGCTTAAAAAATATCTATTGCCCTTTTTCTCCTCTATTATTCTTTTTCCCGTATTTTACAGTTAATTTCGCTCAATTTCTATTTTAAATCTTTTTTTAGTCATAATTTTGCCCTCTTCAGTGTTAGCTATAATGTCAGCTAATTAAAGAGGCCTTTTTGTCGGGTAGCCGGCTGGCTTCAGAACCTTCTTGCTTCTGGCCGAATAAGCTTCTCCCTTTATGCCTGTCAGGTATTCCAGGGAACTCATTCCGTTCACTGATATAGGGTACTTTTCTTCATTTCTGTGTTCCAGAATCATTTTTAGTAGCGGGTATTCCTTAACGTTTTCATTGTCATATCTTGAAACTTTAATTAGAAGCCTCGACAGAAGAGGGTTTTCGAAGTATCTTCCCCATGTCGGGTTATTCACTTTTTCATCGTAGTAGCTGTGAATGAATGTCCTGTAATGCAGGAGTTTTTCATACCTTGAGCGCTTTTCCAGGGCCTTGAGGTTCAGTATATCGGTAGTACAATCGATTTCTTTGAGTATTTCCAGATCTCCTGAAAACAGGTAGTCTCTGGCATATTTCTTATAGAGATCCTGGTTTATTCTGTGTTTTATCGGGACTTTTAAGAAGAAATTAACAAATTCGGTGTCCCAGAATGGAATTCTCCATTCATATCTGAAAAACTCATAGACTCGCACTGAATTGATAATGAACTTTGCCTGTCTTTCATTGAAATCAAAGAATTCTATTGCGTTTGCAAATGTTTCGTTATCTTTGATTTCCGGCCCTGCTGTTGATTTGCTTATCCTCTGTTTGAAGATGTTTTCAAATCCCTGCCCATTAGGCCATTTCCAGAGGTTATAATGTTTTTTCAAGGAGGCTTCCAGATAAGCTTCCGAACTGAAATCTCCTGAATTGTTGAGGCAATACGGAGGAATATGGCTGCCTGCAAGCATATCTCCACTGTGTCCGGGAATAAATACTGAATTTTCCGGAATCTTCCCCTGGTTTTTCAGTTCCTTAACTGCCAGAAAGTCCTGCATGTGCGGAAGAGATGAAAGGTTTCCGGCCAGTATCCGGAATAAATCGGCTTCTTTTGAATTGTAACACCCATGCCATTTTTTCGCTGTGTATTCTACAAAAAGCCACTCATATCCGAGAGTTTCTGCTACGTGTCTGCTGATCTCTGATTCCCGGCTGCCCTTCCTCCCATAGCTCATGCATATAACATCATTAACTCCGAGCCTTTTTAGCATTCCGACAATGATGCGCGAATCAAGCCCTCCACTTAACGGGACTATAAGCCTCTTTCCCTGCTTGCTGGTGCTTTCTATAAGCCTTGAGAAGGTATTTACAAGGGTCAGGTCCAGAAGTTCAAACAATCCGGCTTCAGGTAGTTCGTAATAGTCTCCATGTAAAAATTGGAAGTAATGACAGGATTTCAGACGCTTCTCATTTTTCTGATAAAGTAAAAATTCTCCGGTTCTTATCTGCTTTACGTCGTCAAAAAGTGTCTCATTACCTGTTACGTATCCTGCAACCATGAACTCTGCGGCATTTTCTTCATTCAGGGGCTGATCAATTTTATCTTTTAAATAATGGGCACTGTCCGATACAATAAAACCGGTTTTTGTTTTTATGTAAAACAGAGGAATGCTTCTTGTTTTATCAACAGCGCAAAATATGGTATTTTTAGTCTCGGCAACAAATGCAAACTCCCCATTTAATTTCTCGAGAAAAGCTCCAATTTCTTTTTCCCGGTCCTGCTCCTCTTTGCAGATTAAAGCGGATACCAGCTCAGCAAATTTTTCCAGACTCTGAAGTTTATTCTCGAAAAATACGTTTCCTTTCAGGTAACATCTGGCTCCCCTAAGTTTTACTTCTTTCCAGGGGTAATACTCATTCAGTAACTTTATTTCATTTTTCATAGTCCAGACCCCCGAAATTTGAAAGCTCAGAGTTCGTAATGGTTTTTCCTGGTACAGGTCTTGCAGTATTTCTTATTAATTTGGACATCATGTCTCCAGCTTTAAATTTCAATGTCTCTAAATTAATTATAAAGCCGGGGTTTTATTGCATCCAGGCATAATTTGGTGGTTTTCTCGTATATACTTCGGTGGTTTTCTTGTATTTACTGAGATTTTTCTTATATACTTAAGTGATTTTTCTCGTATGTACTTTGATAGTTTTCTGTACCTGGATATATCCGGTCGAAGACACACTTTTGGTTGAATTCTGAGGATTATTTCAACAATAACAGGAAAGGGATGAAAGTGAAAAGGCTAAAAGTATGGGATTTTAGTCTGGAGCTAACTTTTGGTCGAGTTCTTGCTTTTGGCAAAATTCTTGTTTTTAGTCTAATTCTTGCTTTTGGCAAAATTCTTGACTTTGTTTCCGGGCAAGTATCCGGAAAATTTAATTTCTGGAACCTCCAGTTTCTGGAACCTCTTCTTTTTGGGAAAGCTCTTCTTTCTGGATCGGTTTTCAGAAAGAACCTCATGAAATTTACTTATTTTTTTGGAATGTAATGCCTTTCCAAAGGAAGAACAAATACCTTATTTCAAATCAGTTAAGGCCTTGTCCAGCTATTTTCCCCCAATCTAGCCGTAATTTATTTCCCTTTAATTGCCTTTTTTTCCCCACAGGAGATTTTTTAGGGAATTTTTCCCCAAAAACTCCTATCGTTATATAGTCATCAATACCTTAAAATTCTTTTTATATTCTATCAGTTAAATAATTTACTCTATATTATTTTTAGAACCCTGAGCCTCACTTCCGCATTTATTCTTCAATTAAAAACGTTTCAATACCCCTGCTTTTTAATTTATTATCCAGAGTAATTCCAATACTTATAATACCCGATCTGCCTTACATTACGCATATGCAGGACATCACTTTTATCGACGGAGGCAGCCTACCCACACCTGAAGGTCTTACCAGGGAATGGGTAAAAGCGGCAGCCGAAAACCGGGATGAGGATGAAAAATTCTTTTCTCTGGTAAGGGAGACTTTCCAGAAAAAAATTAATGTTGGGGTACACGTTCCTACTTATCCGCAGTTCAGGGACATGATAGGGCAGTTTCTGGACATAATCAAGGATGAAAAGAACTGTTACGAGCCTTATGTGGTAAAAGAGGAGTACGCAAAAATCCTTGAACTTGAGATAATTGACGAGGTTGCAAAGCAGCACAGGGAAGAGACAGGAGAGACTCTGGAAGTGAGAGTGTGCGTTGCCGGCCCCACGGATCTGTACCTTCAGGCTTTCGGAGCAACTCCTTTTGCAGATGCATACCATATCATGGCTCTGGATATCGAGAATTTCATAAGGCAGGCATTTAAAGCCGCGAAAAATTTCAAAATTAGGGTTATTGCCCTGGACGAGCCCAGTCTCGGAATGAACGACCGAATCCAGTTTTCGGACTCCGATATCGTCTCTGCCCTTACTATGGCCTCTACCCACGCGCGGAAACAGGGTGCAGATGTGGAGATCCATCTGCACTCTCCATTGAAGTACAAACTTGTCTGCGAGACCCCTATCAATGTTCTTGGGTTTGAGTATGCTGCAACTCCTTCTTACATAGACCTCCTGGACAAAAAAATTCTGGAGGACTCGAATACTTACATAAGGCTCGGAGTCTCGAGGACCGATATTTCCAGCCTCATAGGTATGGTTAACGAGACCTATGAAGTCAATGCCTGGAAGGAAAGGAAGTATATGCAAAAGATTGTTACTGATCTTGAAACTCCCGACCTCGTAAAAAAGAGACTTGAGACTGCTTTTTCTATCCTTGGGGACCGCATAAAATATGCAAGTCCTGACTGCGGGCTGGCATTCTGGCCGGACCAGGAACTTGCTTTCAGGCTGCTTGAGAATACGGCAAAAGGCATCAATGCATTTAATGCCGAAATGAAAAACAAGGAATAAACCCTGAAAAATAGTGATCCATAAAAATCTCAGAAAAGAGAGTCCGGAATAACTCAGAAAAGAATAACCCAGAAAAATGCGGGAAAAGAATAATCCAGAAAAATAACTCTGGAATAGGAGCAGGGAAATTTTTGATATCTTTCCTCTGCTTTCTCTTCTGTCTTTTTATAATTTTACTGTCTTTCCAATAATGATAAATTCTTGCAGGTATACTAAGAGGGCATGCAAGAAATCATCTTTGACGATATCGGAAGTTATCCTCTCCCTGAAGGAGTCAGTAAGGAATGGGTCCAAAACGCATTTAAAACGAGAGCTGAAGATGAGAAGCTCTTTACTGTGATCAACGATGCCTTCCAGCAGAAAATCGATGCAGGTGTAGAGGTTCCTACTTATCCTCAGTACCAGGACATGAATGAACAGTTCCTGAAGGTTATCCGGGACTCGGAATGCACTGAAAGTCCTTTTGAGGTAAAACTGGAATGTGCAAGAATCGAAGAGCTTGAGGCTATAGAAACGGTTGCAAAAGCCTATAAAGAAAAATTCGGGGAAACCCTGAAGGTCCGGATCTGTGTAACCGGTCCGACCGAACTTTACCTGAAGGAATTTGGGGGTACACGGTATACGGACATATATACTATTTTTGCAAAAAACGTCAACAAATTCGTCCGGAACTCAATGAAATCTTCAAAGCATTTCAAGATTGCAACGGTTTCGATTGACGAGCCAAGCATAGGGCTGAACCCTGAACTTGCCTTTGACGAGAACGAAATCATCTCTGCACTTACCGAAGCCTCGAAGGCAGCGAGTAAGAGGGGGGCTGATGTGGAGATTCATCTTCATTCTGCTCTCTATTATAATTTTGCCTGCCAGACCCCTACGATTAATGTGATAGGGATTGAGTCTGCGGGCACGCCTTCCTATCTGGAGCTGATCGACAAAAAAGTGCTTGAAGACACGGACTCTTTCCTGAGGCTCGGAGTCGCAAGAACCGATATCTACTCCCTGGCAGGGGTTCTGAATGAGAAATACTGTACCAACGTCTGGAAGGATCAGCAGTATCTGCCAGAACTCGTTACGCAACTGGAAACCCCGGCTGTTATTACAAAAAGGCTGAGACTGGCTTACAGACGTTTTGGCAGCCTGATAAAGTACGTAGGTCCTGACTGCGGTCTGGGCTCCTGGCCCAACCAGAAGATAGCTTTTATCCTGCTTTCGAACGTTGCTCAGGGAATCAAGGATTTCAGGGAAAGTTGTTAACTCTGAAATCATTTCTTTTTGAGAATTAGCCAGAATTTATGTTGTATCCTGAAATGATTTCGCAGATCCGATACCATTTGAAAGTTCAATATACGATACAATAGCAAGCGGCTCAAAAGGTTAAACGTTGAGTAAATTCAAATTCTGTTTATGGTACTGTGAGATGATCATGTAAAATGAAACAAATTCGAAGTTGAAGTAAAATAGCGGGTCATCTGTCTACGATATATATCTGTAATAAAAGAAATTAAAAAAGTGAACTAATTTTGGGATAAAACAGAGAATTAGCCAGAAAGATTACCCTGATTAGCCGGAAATTTTGACCAGAGATTTTGCCCGGAAATTTCAACCCGGAATTTTGGAAAATCCTCTGAACTATATCCAGGTTAGCCCTCATTTTTTGTTCCAGTGGAAACACTGCTTGACCGTAGAAATCTACTAAAATTAGTCTACTGATGTCAATACACAGTAGAAATAAAGGGGTGGACTTTTCCGGCAGTTTTCCGGTCGGATGTGGGTTCTGGTTAAGTTTATGCTTGATTTATATTTTTACATATTTTTCTGTCTTTGAGTTTTATGGGTCTATTCATATGAGTTTCCATAGAGTTCGTTCATAAATGTATCAGTGGTTCACTCATTCAGCCTTCCGTGCCTTCTGTCTATGTCATCCATCATATCCAGCATTTTCCGAATAGAAGTCCGGATAGCATCAGATTGGCTGACGAACTTTTTGTTATCTCCTACATGCCTGTTGAGGTCATCCAGAAGCTCCTGAGGAATTTCAACACTTACTTTTGGCATCAGGGTTGCACTCCAATGTTTTTCTTTTTTGATTTCGAATTTTGTCTTTTCTGATTGATAACTTCTTCCTTCAACTCATATTTCTCTCTTCCAGATCCGATGGATTCTTTTGGTTCCAGAAAGGACTATTCAAGTTACATTGATCGTTATCTGCAAATCATCTAAGGTGGAATTAAATCGGATGGAGGGATACCTGAATCTTTTTAGGTGAGGTTAGAGAATCGGATAAGGGAAAGTATCAGATAAGCGGAAACATTGGATCAGGACTTGAAAATGGTTTTCGAAAATGAATTATGGAATAGTTCTCGAAAAAGGTTTTTGAAAAGGATTTTGGAAATGATTTATACTAAAAAAATATGTAAAAGAGATAGCTGTAAAAGAGATTAATGAGATCAGCGGGCCCGAAGGGATTTGAACCCCCGGCCTATGGATTAAGAGTCCATCGCTCTGCCTGACTAAGCTACGGGCCCACGCATTGTTGTTCTCATTCAATGAGCGACTCTCACAATGTATTTTCAAATATTTATAGGTTGCGCCTAAGTGGGTACTCTATATAGTTTTTCAGGAAATGAACTCCGAATTTTTTCTGTGTTCTCTTTAAGATCCAGAAAAATTTTACATTTATGTGAAACAGTTACTTTTTATGGTAAGACTAATTTTTATTCTGAATAGTTTTATTTTTTATATTAATTAATAATAACTGTCATTACTTATTGTGTTTTTGAAGCAAGAATGCTAAATTCCGGAAACCGAGTTTAAGATAATCTCCGAACTTCTTTATTTTTCTTTATGGCAGGGCATTAAAGCAAAACGTTATATACAAGCGGATATGAGTATGACCAATTAATTGACTTATCCGAAGCTCTATTGGGGATTAGTTTACCGTAATAGATTAAGTAGAATGTGTACTTCCGAAATTTGGTTTTTCCAGTTTGGTTTATTAAGTACTGTTTTTACTCTTTTCTGTTCTATCGATGGAGCTTTCATAAGCTGGTTAATAAAGTCAAAGGAATGAACCTGATGTTTAGAGATGAACGTACTTCTGTGCCCGTTGAAGAGGGCAAAACTTACGACGTAACTATTCAGGATATTGCTCGCCAGGGAGACGGCATTGCCCGTATCGAAGGCTTTGTGGTTTTTGTCCCGAATACAAGTGTTGGCGACGAAGTCCAGATTAAAGTCGAAAGAGTACTTCCGAAATTTGCATTTGCAAGCATTGTCGAATAAGTGTGGGTTGAAAAATAAGTCAATTATGTTAATTTTTAACTAAAGTAAAATTAAGGAATGATTTTAATGTTCAGAGAAGAAAGTCGCCCAGTCCCTGTCGAAGAAGGTGAAGTTTATGATGTCACAATTCAGGACATCGCCCGTCAGGGAGACGGCATAGCTCGTATTGAGGGTTTTGTAGTCTTTGTCCCTAACACCAGTGTTGGTGACGAAGTCCAGATTAAGGTCGAAAGAGTCCTTCCCAAGTTTGCATTTGCAAGTGTTGTCGAGTAAGTGTGGGTAAGAGAATCAATTTAATAGTACTAAAAATTAATTCAAGTAAATTTAAGGAATGGTTTTCATGTTCAGAGAAGAAAGTCGCTCAGTCCCTGTTGAAGAGGGCGAAGTCTACGATGTTACAATTCAGGATATTGCTCGCCAGGGAGACGGCATTGCCCGTATCGAAGGCTTTGTAATCTTTGTCCCGGGTACCAAAGTCGGCGATGAAGTCCGCATCAAGGTCGAAAGGGTACTTCCGAAATTTGCATTTGCAAGCGTTGTCGAGTAAGGTAGCCGGAAAACACTCGGTTACGCGAAATTCTACTAAATTAAAGGAATGATTTTAATGTTCAGAGAAGAAAGCAGCTCTGTTCCTGTTGAAGAAGGCGAAGTCTACGATGTTACAATTCAGGACATCGCCCGTCAGGGAGACGGCATTGCCCGCATAGAGGGCTTCGTAATCTTTGTCCCGGGCACCAAAGTCGGCGATGAGGTAAGGATCAAAATCGAAAGGGTACTTCCTAAATACGGTTTTGCCAGCCTTGTTGAATAAACAGGACAATTTATCAGAACAACAGGACTGAAAAATAATAAAAAATCATTTTTCAGTCTTTTTTCTGTTAATTTCAGATATTCTAACTAATTTCCGGCTTCCAGAACGTGCCGGAACCTCTTTTTCTGAAGTACGGATTTCTTTGTTTGGTTTCCTTTTTTAGTTTCCTTTTTTCTAAACCCCCATTTGACCGATAGGCACTCACACTTGCCGTAGTTTGTTTCGCCCATCACTCATTCCTCCTCATTTAAAATTCTTATGTATTCTTCTACTAGGGATTTTCCCATTCCCAGAATTTGTGCAATTTCCTCACTTTTCATCGTTTTGCTAAGCTTTTCTACCTTCTTGTATGCTTTAATGTACCTATCACACGCTTCCTGCGTGTGATTTGTCATTCTTGCAATATCCGGTGTTTGATATCCTTTTATGTACAAGTTTAGTATAATCCTCTTGTGAGTGACTGCTCTACCAATATCATGTATGATTCCTCTTGTTGGCAATATCTCGCCTGTTCTTTGCATATACTCCTTTGCCTGTTTGCTTACCGTACCCGTGGAAACATTTAGCAGATATGCCATATCAGAATGTGTTAGCAGTGCTTCCTGTTCATATGCCTCTTTAAATATCCTAACCACTTTTGTTTCCATTATTTCTCTATCTGAATACCCTTCCTTCTTCATCTCCAGGTCATCTTTGGAAATCAAGGTCAAAACAATTGGTGTTAATGGTGTTTTCTTACTGTTTTTACCATAATTCGGCTTCTCTGAAGCCTTTGCTCCATACCACAAAATCTGTCCAACTTCCAGTTTCCATGGCTCTCTATAAGATTTCCTCACCACTTCCACGAGATCATTGGCAAACATTTCCTGAATTTTGTCACCTGCAATAAACTGGTAATCATTTTGTATCAGATCCAGAACTGAACCTTTCAGGGAGCTTGTTACCTTTGTTTCAATCATTGAAGGTACTTTCATCTTCTCCATCTCCCCGAACTGTTTTTTGGACCTGTTTCCGTGTTCATTCTGCTGATCTCTTTTTTTCCAAAAATGCTATGAAGCTGGTCTAAACGTTCCTGATATTCCTCGGTAGAATAAGTCTCAATCAGCTCTTTGTATTCCTGAATTGTTTTTTCAGAAAGCCCTGTTATGATCCTGAGTTCTTCATCTTCGAATCCCTCTTCAGTCAGCACCAGTATTCTTGCAAAATCCTTTACATAACGCATTATGGCTTCGCCACTATGTTGGGTCTTTCTCTCGATCTCAGTATATTCGTACCCTTTAAGATATAGCTCCAGAATCCGTTTTTTGTGGCTTACTCCGGGACCTATATCCTTCCATTTTCCTCTGGTTGGAACCAGTTCTCCATTCTCTTCCAGCGCTTCTATATGTCGTGAAATTGTCTTTGTACTCTCTCCCAGAAGAATTGCGATGTCAGCCTGGGTGAGCAAAGCGCCCTGAGTGTGTGCTTCATTACTTATGCGCATGATCCGTTTATCCAGCAGCTCTCGCTGGTTCTTAACTTTGCAGTCTTCAGGGTCGTAGATAGTGATAATGACAGAAACCAGATTCATCTCATTAACTGGTACGCCAGGAGGAACGTCTTTGGAAACTCCATGGAAGATAATCTGGCCTTCTTTGCGCTGACTGCTGAAATATAGGTCAATGTAAGACATGAAGAGCTCAGACAGAGATCTGCAAACAGCACGAGGAAAGGAATAATCCTGCATCAGTTCATTGTAAAGTTGAGTCTGTAATTGGCGATTAAAAGTTGAGAGATATTCTTTTGGGATTTTCAAGACCACTAGTGCCACCAACAATGTTTTGGTGACAAGAGTAGATAAACAATCGGTCAGAAGGGGGTATTTTAGTTTCCATGTCCATACGTTAAGCTTTACCAACCTTTTTTTCGGGCTTCTGATATTGAACATTCGATGCTGTTATATAATAGCTATTCAATCATACTTTGAAATCCAACTGGCAAAGTTTTTACCGATGCCTTAAAAACCGTTGTTTGCGGCTTTCTTCGATCGATAGCCGGGGACAGTAACCCGGAGTGATTTCTAATGATGAGCTTTATTAAGTACCACCCCCGGTCCAACACTTACGTGATTGAAAAAGGAGCTTTTCTCGAAGAAGACCTTATCCTGGAAGGCAATCTTATTGTCGGGCAGGACGTGAAGTTCTGGAAAAACCTCACCGTATCAGGCAGGCTTGAGCTCGGGAAAGGTTCGATTATCCAGGGCAATGTGAAAGCCAGAAGTGCCCTTATCTGTGCGGCAGCAAAAATCCTGGGTAGTATAGAAACGGTTTCCGAGCTTGTACTTCTTGACGGAACCTGGGTAAATGTTGTATCCTGTGAGGGGGATATCCGTGTAAGACCCGGATGCACTCTCGGTTCAGTAAAAGCAGGAGGGACTCTTGAGCTTGTAGGAAAAGTTGCCGTGAAAAGAGTCGAACCGCTAACAAAAGTGATCATTCGGGCCGAATAATGATTTCGGTTCGTTCATGACTTATAGCACTTTTTTCAGTGAATTTCTTAGCAGCTTTTTTAGTAGCTTCTTTTTAGCAGTTTTTTCTTTATCGGCTTCTTCAGCATTTCACTTGCTGAACCGCTCCTCTTCCAGAAGTTTGAGGACATGATCTCTTAAACGGTTTACTTCTGGACTTGTGCGGCTTCTTGGGCGGGGTAATTCCACACTTACGATCTCCTTTACCCTTCCGGGTCTTGAAGTCATAACCACTATCCTGTCAGAGAGGAAGACAGCTTCGTCCACACTGTGAGTTACAAAAAGAAATGTTACATGTTTCTGTTCCCATATCTTCAGGAGTTCATCCTGGAGTACATTTCGAGTCTGAGCATCTAGAGCTCCAAAGGGTTCATCCATGAGAAGAACCTCAGGTTCGTTAGCAAGAGCTCTTGCAATGGCTGCTCTCTGCTGCATACCGCCTGAGAGTTCGTGAGGGTAGCTGTTTTTGAACTGCCCCAGGCCCACAAGCTCCAGGTATTTTTCCACCTGTTTCCGGGCTTCGCTTTTTTTGATTCCTTGCATTTCCAGCCCAAAGGTGATGTTATCTATAACGGTTCTCCAGGGAAAGAGAGAATACTGCTGGAAAACCATGCCTCTCTTGGGATCAGGACCTGTTATAGGAACTCCATTGAGTGTAATCTCTCCTGAGGTCAGGGTCTCAAGTCCTGCAGCTATCCGGAGCAGCGTTGTCTTCCCGCAACCTGAAGGTCCGAGGAGGCAGATAAACTCGCCATCCTGCACATCAAAGCTTATATTGTGCAGAGCTTCGGTTCCGGACTCATCCTCTTTTTTGCTAAAGACACGAGAAACATTTTTTACACTTACTCTACCCATTTTATACCACAGTTCCTGTCTTCCATCTGAGTAGTTTTTCATCCACGTAGTATCTGAAGAAGCGGTCTATTAGAAGCCCTATGAACCCCAGCAGGAGCATATAGACGAGTACGAAATCCATCCTGTGCAGGTAGTAATTGTGCCAGATCTGGTAGCCAAGCCCTCTATTGCTGACTCCGAACATCTCTGCAGCTACAAGGCACATCCAGCCTACGCCCATCGCAATCCTTATCCCTGCAGCAATCGAGGGCATGGCTGAGGGAATCGCAACAAAACGGATGAGGTCTATATTTCGGGTACAGCCGAGGACCTTTGCTGCTTCAACATAAACCCTCGGTACGTTTTTAAAACCCGTATATGTATTGATGATAATAGGGAAGATCATTCCTACAAAAACAACAAACCCTGCTGCCTGATGGGTAAGCCCGAAC
This sequence comes from Methanosarcina acetivorans C2A, assembly GCF_000007345.1. Taxonomy (NCBI): domain Archaea; kingdom Methanobacteriati; phylum Methanobacteriota; class Methanomicrobia; order Methanosarcinales; family Methanosarcinaceae; genus Methanosarcina; species Methanosarcina acetivorans. The sequence continues at coordinate 73,213 of NC_003552.1, forward strand.
CATACTATTGCAAAAGGGATCCAGGCAAGAGGAGGAATCGGGCGCAGGATTTCTATTATAGGGTCAACAGCTCTGTTTACTGCTTTGAACCATCCCATAGCTATTCCCAGGGGAATTCCGAGGATAAAAGCAGCGGCTATGCCAATTGAAAAGTGAAGTAAACTTGTCAGGGTATCCGTATAAATTAGTCCATTTTTGACAATCACGGAAAAAGAGATCAGCACATCATAAAAACTCGGAAGAAGCAATTTATTCTGTACGATCCTATCCGCTGCAAACTGCCATATGGCGATTGCGAATATAAGAGATAACGCTTCAACGCCTTTTTCTTCGATTGTTTTTGTGAAATTAATTTTCATGTCTAATTAAAAGGATTCTTAGTTTTTTATCTTTCCGGCAGTTTCTCATTTTTTAGAATAAATTGGAGTCCAAACCACCCCCTTCTTATAAAAGAGGCAGCTTGAACTTATCTCAAAATTTTATTTTAAAACTCTTTTTTATTCCTCATTTTTGGCTTCTTCGTAGAAGCTCGTGTCAAAGATTTCTTCCTTTGTCAGGGGCTTCTGGATGTACCCGAGTTCATACTGAATGTTTGCATACTCGACAGTTGAGTTTTCAATCAGTGTGGGATCTGTAATCCAGGCGCCGTCCCATTCTTCAAGGGATTTCTGTACAACTTCCACGTCCTCTGAAGTCTTGTTTGAAAAGATCTGGGCTGCTTCGTCCACGTTTGCCTGGTTGTATTCGGTTGCCTTAATGTGGGTTTTTACAACCTGCTCCACGATATCAGGGTGTTCCCTGATCATTTCTCCGCTTGCTACGAGTACACAGCAGGCGTGGTTTGCTTCCATTTCTCCGGAAGATACAATCGAACGTCCATTGCCTTCACTTTCAATTATTGCAGGTGAGGGGTGAGGCAGGAAAACTGCATCGACCTGTTTGGCTGAGATGGCGGTAACCGCATCTCCTGGGCCCATTTCAAGGATTGTCACGTCTTTATCAGGGTCAAGTCCATTTTCCCTGAGCCAGTTTCTGAGCAGGGTGTCCTGAATTGTCCCTACCGGGAAAGTGGCAATTTTGAGCCCTTTCAAGTCTTCGGGACTTTCGTATTCGTATTCAGGTCGCAGGACCAGGTCTGAACCTTGGATCTGAACGGGAGCAATGATCTTTGCGTCAAGTCCCTGGCTGAGGGCTGTAATCACAGGGGCTGCCCCAACATATGCAAAGTCCAGTTCTCCGGCCATCATAGCCTGCATTTCCGGGGCACCTGTTGGGAACTGGTATTCGTTTATTTTTTCAATTCCGTAAGGTGCAAGATCTTCCTGCCACCATCCTTTCTCATAGGCAGTCATGTATGCAATCTGGTGGGTACTCGGCTGATAGCCGAAGTTCAGCTCTGTAATTGCAGGGGCTTCTTCAGTTGCGTTTTCATCCGTATCTTCGGCGCAACCGGATACGAAGATAGATACGGCCAGCAGTAAAATAAGGATAAGTATACTTGATTTTCTCAAAACTACACCTCAATAATTGCTTCTTCTAACGTTAAACACTAACACTAAGAACACTAACACTAATAGACCTTACCTGCTAAATAAGATCTATTGGGATCGGTTTTTCTTCGGAGAAATTTGAAGGCTTTTACGTCCTTTTTTCTTAGCTTTTTTAAATTTGTTAAAAAGCCATCCTGTTCCTTCCATCCTGTTCTTCCATTTTTTTGCCTGAAAGAACAATTCCCGTGAAAATAAATAGCAGTCTCTTACGCGCCAATATTCTTTGAAATTTGCTATATATATTTTCTCAAATGCTTTTCTATTATGACCCAAATGTATTAATACATCTGGAGGTATTTCTCATTCAGGAATAAAACTCCTGTAAAACGTAAGTTGTTTATAATTATTGAAAATTTTTACAGGATCAGAGGTTGAATTTTAATGAACGTTGCAGACAAGGTCATCAAATCCGCATTCGAATCCGATGAAGTGTTTCAGAAAACACTTTCTGCTGTAATTAAGGAGGACCTTAACCTGACTGCTGTGGATTTTGCAAAAAAGGCAAACATCCCTCCCAGTACCCTCTATAAGATCCTATCGGGTAACCGGGATCCCAACATCAAAACCCTCCGTCAGATTGTAAAAACTATCCGGGATATCAAGGAGTCGGATAGCGGAGAATTTATTGCTGTAATTGCAGCCCGATCGGTACTTGACAACATCGTGGAAACGAAGAAAAAAATCGCTGGCAGGCTTGTCACAATAAGGGAATATTCGGCGACCTCGATGGAAGAAGCCATAATTGCAGCCGTTAATGCTGAAAGGGATGGGGCAAAAGCCCTGGTCTGTGCTCCCATAGTAAGCCCGACTGTTGAGAAAATCCTGAACATCCCAGTTACAACCATTATCCCAAAAAGCAGCCTTATAGATGCCATCGAGCTTGCACTTAAGAAGATGGAATAAAACACATGTAAAAAACACACGTAAAACACATGTAAAAAACACATGTAAATCGTTTGATAGTAAAGCTCGAATAAAACTGAAAACTATTTATTATTAATTTAACATTTTTTAAAAATAGAAAAACCCGCGTTTTTCAGTTAACGCGGGAGTTTAAACTCGTTTTTGTTTAAGCTTTCTTTTTCTCAGCTTACTTTCTCAGTTTACTTTTTTACAGACCTGATGAGTTCATCCATCTTTGCCTGCAAGGCTGAAGCATCCATGCCACCTTTGGTAAACATGTAAGCTATCCCACCGCCCAGTAACAGGATAATAGCTATCAGGGCATAAAGTAGGATAGAAGACTTCTCTTTTACCGTATAGGTGGCTTCCTGGCCTTCTATTTCGACAGTATAGGAGCCTGGGGCCTCTTCGATGTGTTCAAAGGTTACTGTTGTGCTTTGTCCCACATCAAGGGAGATCTGCTGGGAATCAACCGAACTGTCGTTTACAATCAGTTCAACATCATATTCTCCTGCAGCATTCCCCGTGTTTTCGGCATCAATAGTGATTGTTGCCTCCTTTCCGGCTGTAACCTCTATCGGATCAACTACCAGGTTCGAGAACTCGAAGATAGCTTCATAGTCCTTTACATTGACTTCAGTACTTTTGTCAATGAAGCCCTCTCCACTGGCGCTTATTTTTATTTTCCCGACTTCTTCCGTGGTGTAAGTGATCTGTCCGTCGGAGTCGGTTTCTCCAATCAGATCACCATCGACTGAGACGTTTGCACCTTCAATCGGATCTCCTCCGATTGTTTTTAAAGCTTCTATGGTTATCGTATCTCCCACATACACAGTTTCGGGAGAAACATTGAGGCTCATCTTCTCTTTTTCAACATTAACTTCCATATTCTTGTTTGCGGTGGTGTAGTCGTCCTTTGTTGCGGTTATCTTGAAAGTACCTACCTCTTCGGCAGTGTACTCAACAAGTCCATCAGCATCGGTTTCGCCTATTGTGGATGTGTTGACCTTTACAGTGACACCTTCTACCGGTTCGTCTTCTGCAGTCACCTCGATATCAAAAGTGTCGCCTACAATAATATCATCAGGCACGCTTATCGAGAGTTCCCTGCTGGCATCACTTCCAGTTTCGACTTCAACGAAGGGGTAGAACCTGAGAGTGCTGTCATCAGCTGTCTTGAACTTGACATCACCCATTATGTCAATGGTTTCGTCATCATCAAGCCCGATGTCGTCATCGTTCTTCATTGTGATGCCGCTTTCCGAGACGCTGCTGATCTCCATCTCATCGAAGGAATCTCCGTTATTGATTTCAATGTACTCGTCCGAGATCTGGAAGATTCCCTGTGTGAAGACTGCAGAGGTTTCTTCACCTGCAAAAACCGTACCGAAGTGGACAATGATTATGGGTACGTCTTCTGCATCCCCAAGTTCGGTTTCGTAGATGTAGTCATCGCCCGATGCAATGAAATTGTCGTCAACGACGTCTCCGTCTTTTTCAAGCTGGACCCAGACGATTTCCCCATTAACATCGACTTCCAGGATGTTCAGGGAATAGCCTTCCTCAAGCACAAGGGCAGAACCTGAATTCATGGACTCTTTGTCGTCGCTGTCTGTAAGGACTTTGGAAAGGACATTGTCCGAAAGAAGGCTCACATCGTCAATTTGTCCGTCGACGGTATCATCGGGATATCCTGCAAAGTATTTTTCTGCCATGAACCCGACAACTGTGAAATTGCCCCACTCGTCGTGTTCAAACTCAACTTCCTGAGGTGTGGATGTGTAGACCAGTTTTCCGTCAGGGATTTCCCTGTCATTCAGTTCTTCGATTGCCATCTCTTCGGTTCCTATTCCCTCATCTATGTTGTAATAGAAACCTTCAAAGTTGTAGGGAGTCCAGGTTGGGAGAGAGTTATCTTCATCTTCATCATAGACAGTTCCGCGCAGTTCGTAAGTCCCTTCTTCAGAGGTATCAAGGACCGGGGCAAAGCGCAATGTATTGTCATCAGCCACCTGAATCTGTATCTTGCCCATAAGGTCAATTGTGTCGCCCTTATCAAGGCTTATATCATCCTCATTCTTCATTTTTATTTGATCGCTGCTGAGGGACGTTACTTCCATTTCCCCGTAGGAATCTCCGTTTTCAAGTTCCAGATAAGTATCCGAAATCTGGAAGATCCCCTGTATGTAGACTGCAGAGATTTCAGTACTTTGGAAGACTGTTCCAAAGTGGATAATGATTATAGGTACGTCTTCTGCATCTCCTATTTCGGTTTTATAGACGTAGTCCTGGCCTGAGGCTATGAAATTGTCGTCAACTACGTCTCCGTCCTTTTCAAGCTGGACCCAGACGATTTCCCCATTAACATCGACTTCTACGATGTCAAGGGCATAACCATCTTCAAGTTCAAAGGAGTCTCCTGTATATGCGGACTCTTTATCATCACTGTCAATAAGGATCTTGGAAAGTACTCCGTCGGATATCAGGCTTACGTCGTCCACATCGTCAACTGTGGTGTTGTCAGTGTAGCCTGCGAAGTATTTCTCTGCCATAAACCCTATTATCTGGTACGAACCCCAGTCATTGTATTCAAAGTCGGTTTCGGTAGGTTTTGTGATGTACTCGATGTCCCCTTCATCTATGTTTCTGCCTATATCCGTGATTGTCATCTCTTCGGAAGACTCCCCGGAATCAAGGTCATAGTAGAAGCCTGAGTAACTCTGGGCATTCCATGTGTATGTGGTGGACAGCCCGAGGTCTTCATCCCAGATCCTGTTCCCGCTTAAATAGTACTTGGACTGGACTGTCACATTCCAGGTTTTTGTAACCGAATCATAATTATCGTCAGGGTCCGTGACCACTGCTTCAATATTGTAGGTGCCAGAAGTATCTGGTTCAAAATCGTATGAAGAAGAAGTTACGCCATCTTCGGTTTTACTTGCTTCCGTTTCATTGTTGACAAACCACTCAACGTTGATATAACTCGGACTGTCTGTAGCATTGACATAGAAAGTCTGGGATTCTCCTTCAGACATCTCAATTGTGTCATCGGAAGGATCAATTTCTACATCTATTTCATCGTCTCCTGATGATGAGGAGGAGGACACTGTCCATGTCCAGGACTTTGATTCTGCTGCAGTTCCGTTTCCATCTACTGCGTTCACTGTGAGTGTGTGTGTACCCTCTACTGCAGAACTGTTAGTATATGAAGACGAATCTACAGATGAGTTTGTTTGAACATCAACACCATCAAGGGACCAAGTCATATCCGATGTCCGGCTCACAGTCGCGGTGAACGTTCTTGAATCTCCTACATTATCGCTGACACTTGACGATGAAGGGTCGGATAAAGTGATCACAGGAGCTCCTTCTGTTCCGGTTACGTTCCAGGCTGCTATTTGCCCTACACCGTCTATGGAAGCTGTTATCTGGTACGACCCCGACTGGATTTCGTGACTGAGAGTTGAAATATTGCTTGAATCAGTTGATCTTGTTGTGTCCGAACCATTTACAGTCCATATAACATCAGCGCTTTCGTTTAAAGGAATGGTGAAGTCTTGAGTATCTCCTACCGTTCCTGTAACTGTAGAATTCTGGTTGGGGTTGACATCTCCTGATATGGATGGAACTGCAGCCGCAGTCCCGCTGAATAGTAGCCCCAGCGCCAGAATTGCTGTGAAAATTTGTAGACTAGCTTTTTTCATATTTTACCTTCTGAACCTTGTGCGTAAATTTTAGTTGTCGTGAGAATATTGCAATTTGAATTATCTTACTTGAGTTAACCTTGTTCTATTTTTTTTCCTGAATTTGTGGACTTTTAGAAGTCGATTGTTTTTTATTTTATCTCTCGATTTGTAAAATTTTGTATTTTGCGAATTTTTGTATTAGGTGGTTAACTTTAATTTTTATCAGGATGGACGATTAACTGTTTTCGGCTTTCAGCTGCAGGTATCCCCGCTGTTCTATATTTGTCAGCCTGAATTCCGGGGATTCGAGCGCAATACCGGTATCGTACTTTGTGCATTCTCCTATGATAGTCAAGTTACATATATTTTGTACTTTTTTCAGCCGTCCCGGGTCAACTGTAAAAATGAGTTCGAAGTCTCCACCTGTGTAAAGGGCAAATTCCAGCAGTTCGTCAGGGTCCGAAGTAAAATCTTCGACTTCCGGGAGGATTGGAAGAGCTTCTTCCCGGATCCGGAAACCCACCTTACTCTGCCTGGCAAGGTCGTAGAGAGACATGGCAAGGCCGTCACTTGTATCCATCATGGATGTAACTGCCTCCGACTCCGCAAGTTTCCGGGCTTCCTTGGTGCGGGGAACGGGTTCAAAAAGAGCCTTCAGGACGTTTTCGCTGACTGACTTTTTTGATTGAATCGCTTCAAGGGCGGCTCCGGCTGATCCTGTATGTCCTGTGACACAGACAAGATCTCCGGGTTTTGCCCCTTTTCGCAGGAGAAGATGGCTTTTTTTAACTCTTCCGAGAGCTGTCCCTGTAATTGTTAGTTCTGCGTGAGTATCGAGGTCACCTCCGATAACAGCAGTTTCGCAGAATTCGGCGCATGCCTGTATGCCTTTTGCAAGTTCTTCGATAAAAGCAATTTCAGTATCTGCAGGTATGCCTATTGCCATAAGGAGGCCTGTTGGCTCTGCACCCATGGCTGCGATATCGCTCAGGTTTACGGCTGCGGACATCCAGCCCATCTGCCAGGGGGTCATTTCCGGAGGAAAATCCGTAGTCCTGTGCAGCATATCGGTCGTGACAACCAGACAGTCTTCACCTTTCAGGTCAAGGACGGCACAGTCATCGGAACCGGCACCTACAAGGATTCCTTCCTGTCCTCTTTCCTTTCCTTCAGGGGTATTGAAAATCCCAGATAAGCGGGAGATTAGAGCGCGCTCTCCGATTGAATATACTTTTGTTTCTTTCATGGTCATTTTTTGGAAGCGATTACTTCTGCTTTCCTTTTTTTAGATACGTACCCTTCTCCGGGTTAAAATGGACTGAGTCTCTCTCCTTTATTTAACTTTTGTAACCCCTGTGGTTACACAAAAGTTTGGTGGTGCACATACAGGATTTTTCGATCTATTGTCAGGAGTACAACAGGGAATATCCCCGGAGAAAATATGGGGGAACTTTCCGGAATATCTGTACTTTCGAATACAGGCAATTGAATTCCAGGTAATGGGGTTTTACCAGGGGTTTAATCATTTTCTTTTATGCTTTGGCATGTATAAGGCTTTTGTAAACTTCAAATTCATTTGAACCTAAAACATATTTTTTCTGTAAAAGTTTTGGTAAGATAACAATTAGTAAAAAGATAAATGGATGGCGCAATGAAAGAACGGGTGGACAGGATAAAAGAGTTAATGGACACTATCAGGTCCGGGTAAGTTTGCTTTATAGTCAGGTATCTATAAGGTTGTTTCATCTCAGGTTATAGTCAGATTAGTTTTGTATTCAGGCATCAGTAAGGTCGTTTTATAGTCAGGTTGCAGTAAGGTTGATTGCAGGCGCCAGATAATCTCAGATAATTTCTTCCCCTTCTTCTCTTGTCCTTATCCTTACTTTTTCCAGGAATCCTTTTGCTATTTTTCCAAGTTCAAGAAGTTTTTCTCTCTCCAGAACCCTGTTTTTCCTGAGTTTCTCCTCCAGGCTGTGTTCCGGAATTCCTTGCTGCAGCACATATGTGACCTCTTTATTTTTGACGTGCTCCGAAATCCAGACTGCTATCCGGGAAATTTCCTTTTCGTTTCCGATGAAGTCCCTGATTACCGTTGTCCGGAGTTCCAGTTCAAGGTCGCTAGTATCTGCTGTCTCGATGGTTTTTGCAACGGCTGCAGCGATCTCTTCCGGATTCCTTTTGACAGCAACGCTTGCCCCTTTGTATTCAACCCAACCTGAAACTTTTCCGTAAAGCTCCGGGTCGTCAAGAGGGGCTTTTACGTCGATAAAGAACTTATCAACCAGTTTTCGCTCGACCAGTTCGGCTGCTCTTTCGGGGTAACAACCGTTTGTATGGACCCCTACCGCAAGCCCGAGAATTTTTGCAAACTCTGCAAGGGGAATTATAGCTTCCTGCATAAGGGGTTCTCCTCCTGAAAAAACAACTGCACTTACAAAAGGTTTCGATATTTTGATCTGCTCTTTCAGAAAATCAAGTTCTACCAGACCCGCTCCTTCAAGATAGGGATAGTTCTGGCAGTAAGGGCAGCGGAGGGGGCATCCCCTAAAAAAGATTGTGACCGCAGATTTTCCTGTCCAGTCAAGGGTTGAAAGCGGGACAGTGCCTGCGTAGTTTACCTTCATAGAAGTTACCATTTTCAGTTTAAATAAAAAAGGCTAAGGAACTCTTATCTGAGTTCCCTTGTACCGTAGCGCTTCCTGTCCTTGAGTTCCTGGCGCTTACCCCTGTTCCAGCCTTCCACGGACTGGAGGTACCCTGTGATCCTTGAAAGGTGCTGTACATGTTCGGACCCGCATTTCGGGCATTTGTCCAGCAGGCCGGCGGCTACGTATCCCTCGTCGATGCATACGGTCATGTCCCTGGTGAAGGCAAAGTAGCCTGTCTGGGTGTTCTTTGCTATATGCATGGCAAGTTCTTGAAGGCCTTCAGGGTCCGGTTTTCCTTCCCCAAGCCAGATATGCATGATATTTCCTCCGTCTACGATCGGGAAGAAAGTGTGTTCATACTTTATCCTTTCAGGAAGAGACACGTCTGCGCCTGGCGGGATGTGAGTCCCGTTGGTATAGTAAATGGGCAGGTCATGGGTCTCATTGATCTCTTTCTTTGCACTTTTCAGGTCCCCTTTAATTGTGAATTCGGCTTTTTCGGCATATTCCCAGTGCAGGAGATCTGAGACTGCAAAGCGCTGGGCTGTAGTTTCTGCAGGCGTCCTTGCAAGGGCAATCTCCATGTCGTTTTCCTTTGAGAGCTTCTGAGCATGCATTTTCATCTCAAACATTGCTCTGATGGCAAGCTTATATGCAACAGGAGATTCGTGGATCTGGTAGCCGGTGTGGTACTGGACCATCTCATTGATCCCTACGACCCCTATGGTATACACAAGGCTTTCGAAGTCCACAGCCATTGATCCTTTTTCTCCGGTGTTCGGGTCCTTGGGACACTGGGATGCAAAGGGGATCCTGTTTTTCTTGATCAGGCTGTTCATCCATCTTCGCTTGATCTTGAAAACTTCCACACACCTGTTCATCAGGGTCTTGAGTTCGGTGAAAAGTTTCTCATCATCGTATTCAGCCCTGTACGCAGCTCTCGGGCAGTTCAGGGACAGAACCATCCACGAACCCATAGAGAAGTGTTTTCCATCTTTGAAATGCAGCTTGTCATCGAATTCTTTATCATCGGTAGGGTTTGCAGAGAACTGGTAGGCACAGCACTGGTAGCATGAAATTCCTTCACCTGCACCCCTGTATTCGGGAAGCTGGTTGTCAAAGTAGGGAGTTCCGAATTTGGCAGCCAGTTCAAAGGTCAACCTGTATAGTTCTTTGTAAGTCGGAATTTCGGGGTGAGCCTCGTTAAAGCTCTCGTCTTCTTGCATGAAGTCGGGTTCGAGAGAGATTTCGGGCTTTGGGAAGCTAAAAGGTTTACCCCAGGCGTCTCCTTCAAGCATGACGTCCATAAGGGCCTTAAACCCAAGACGGACCTCTTTTTCGAATTCTCCGTAGGTTCTGAGAGGGGCATGTTTTCCGTCCCAGACTTTGCCCATAGCAACAACCGGAATGTTTTTCCAGAGCTTCGGGACCCCCGGGGAAAGCTGCACTGAGGAAAAGACAGTCTGTCCGCCTCTTGCACACATCATCTGCATCATTTCATAGACGAACATCTGCATGAGCTGCTTTATTTCGACCTCGGACTTGCCTTCAAGATAGGGCGCAATAAAGGTCAGGAAGTTATAAAAGCCCTGCCCGCCTGCGAAATTGGTCTGGGCAGAACCCATTGCCTTTACTGCATGCAGGAAAGCTACTTCGGCATTTTTTGCAGGTTTTGCAACGCTTGATTGGGTTCCTACGCCGTCAGGCATGAGCCCGTAATAAAAGAAGTAGCGAAGGTCCCAGTCCTGGCAAAAAGGCCTTGTGCCCATGTATTCGAGGTCATGGATATGAAAGTCCCCGTTCAGGTGCAGGTCTGCAAGTTCTTTTGGCATCAGGAGGAGATTTTGCTCTTTGGACATTTTGTCGGCTTTTCTTTTGTGGGAGGTCTCGGCATTGTTTAGCTGGTTTGCATTATCGTTTGCCCCAAAGCCGTATCCGGAGTCGATTTCGTAAGCATCATAAACAGATGCCCCGACTCTTGTCATTATGTTTCTCCATTCCACGCGCCCTCTGTCAAGAAGGATATTGTTTACTATTTCCCGGATAAGGGGGCCTGAAAGAAACTTGATGTTCATCTTTCGGATGATTTTTTCCGCTTCTTTTGCAATATCAACGGCTTCCTCTTTTGTGATTGCAGGTTTGGCGTAAAATATTTCGCTCAGTTTTGTTTCTTTCAGAAGCTGGTTCACAATGATGTTCCGGTCCCAGTTAAGCATGAAACCGTCTGTTGTCCTTACCTTGGGGAGAGCGGAGACAGACAATCCGTCAAGTGTCTTTTGCACGGGCTGATTGTCGGATAACTGGTCATTTTTAGGAAGGGGAGAGATTGAGAGTCTGTCAAGTGTTTTTTTCCCTGACTGGTTCTCAGATAATTCGTCATCGTGTAAGAGAATATCGCCTGTCATTTTCTCATCTTCAGTAGTTATTTTAAGGAAGTTGTTTTAAGGAGGTTAAGTACGTTGTTTAGTCGTTTTTAAGTTTAGCGGGTTTTGTCACAGAATTCCCCGGAGTTTTTCCGGATTAACTTCTTCCCCGCGGAAGATTTCGTCGTGTGTCAGGAATTCGCTATTGATCTGTAATACAGGCGCTGTCACTGTGAAGACTCCGTTGAAACGTAGTTCGGTCAGAGCTTCCGGGGTGGACATATCTGCTACTTCGAAGGGTACTGAATTTGCTTCAAGATATTTTTTTAATTTGTTGCACTTCGGGCAACGTTCAGTTGTATAGACGATTATTTTTGCCATGCTTGCGCCCCTCTGATTTATGGTACAGTTTTTTTACATGTTTTTTACATGCCTTTTACATGTTTCGTTTTTTGTCACTACATTCTTGTTTTATTTCCATTGTGGGGAGGGTGAGTGTGCCGGCGCAGAGCGCATCACAGCAACAAAACAAACCCCCACATGGGTACCATTCCTTAGCCAACCCGATTTATTCTATAATAATTTTCCCAGACTCGTCAGCAACATCGGAACAGGGCATGTGGTTCCCAAAGACTGCCCCTCTAGATATCATTTTTCACTCTACTGAGTGAAGGTTATCTTAATTTCCAGGTAATTATTCTAAATGCTCGATCTTACTTATAATGGTTTTTAACCTCAGGTTTGAATACAAAAGATCCTTTGTTTTGTATACAATATCCACTTTCAACACTCTTACTTTGTATACAAAGAACTTCCTTTGTTATCAGATCTGATAACAATCTTAATGGCTTCTGTTTTTAAAATAATGTCTGATTTGTGAGAATATTTTCAAATACATGAGACTTTATCTTGTATGGAAGGCACTTTAACAAATACAGGTACAGTTATTATATATATGGCTCTATTCCTTGAAAACATTATAATATATTAGGGAGAGAAACCCTCCCAGTTTCAAGGGAAAGGCTGAGAATTTGGCCTTCGTTTCTGCCTCCTTTGCCTTTCAAGCTTTTAAGCCTTTCATTTTAAAAGAGGGAAAAAAATATGAAAAAAGCATTATATCATTGATCTCTCATACCTCTGTCAAGTGCAAAGAGAGGTGTCACACCATAGAGAGACTATTATCTTCCGGTTGTAAACCACTTGATGAGCTCCTGGGAGGAGGTTTCGAGCGAGGGATTGTAACTCAGGTCTTCGGAGCCGCAGGGACCGGAAAAACAAATATCTGCATTCAGCTTGCAGTGGAATGTGTAAAGCAGGGGCAAAAAGTCATTTTCATCGATACTGAAGGGCTTTCTCCTGTTCGTTTCAAGCAGATTGCAGGGGAAAATGCAAAGGAAATAGCTGGGAGCATAATTATCTACGAACCTCTGAGTTTTGAAGAGCAGTATTCAGCCGTAAGAGAGGTGGAAAGGATAGCAGGTGAGAACGTAGGACTTGTGATTCTGGATTCTGCCACCTCATACTACAGGTTTGAACTCGAAGATGAGGATACCGGCATAAAAAGCCGCAGAGAGCTTGCTAACCAGATAGGGTTCTTACATGCCCTTGCGCGCAAATACGGCTTTGCCGCAGTTATAACAAATCAGGTCTATTCTGATGTCGTTGGAGGGGGGGTGCGCCCACTGGGGGGCAGTTCCCTGGAACATATCTCAAAAACAATCCTCAGGCTCGAAAAAACAGGTGAAGGGAAAAGGCGCGCTGTCCTTTACAAACACCGATCCCGTCCTGAAGGCTCAAGTGCGGAATTTACAATTACAGCAGAAGGAATTCGTTAAATCGGGAAACATGCTGAGATAAATTTAGTAAAAAAAATTTTGTTTTGCAGGAAGTATTTCAGAAAAGGAAAAAAGTAAGATTCTCGGCTATCTCATTTAATGGAAGTATTTCAGAAAAGGAAAAAAGTAGGGTTCCCGAATATTTCCGGGATTTTCTGGGTTAAACTGCTTTTTGAAACTTTTCTCTCGGGAATATTTTGTTTTTTGCTTTAACGTTCCCGGGTGCCAGCTATAAACTCTTCAGTCCTGCAATATGCCACATCATCAGGATACTGGATAGCCGGATGTTTCATGAAGTAGGAAGCTGGAGAATACAGAACTCCTCCTATTCCACGGTCAAGAGCAAGCTTGCAGCAGCGAATGGCATCAATAACTACTCCCCCGGAGTTAGGGGAATCTTCTACCGAAAGCCTCATTTCAAGGTTCATGGGCACATCCCCAAAGAGTTTGCCTTCCATTCTAAGGAAGCAGACCTTGTTGTCTTTCTGCCAGGCAACATAGTCACTCGGTCCGATGTGGATATTTTCATCTGCAAGCTTATGCGAGAGCACGGACTGGACGGCTTCGGTCTTGGATTCACGCTTTGAGGCAAGCCTGTTCCTGTTGAGCATATTGAGGAAATCGGTGTTTCCGCCCGTGTTCAGCTGGTATGTCCTTTCGAGTTTTACACCGCGTTTTTCAAAAAGGTCTGCAAGGACTCTGTGAGTGATTGTTGCTCCAAGCTGGGCTTTGATATCATCACCTATAATTGGAATATTCTTTTCTTCAAACCGTTTTGCCCATTCAGGATTGCTTGCAATGAAAACAGGCATGTTGTTGATTAAAGCCACCCCGGCTTCAAGGGCGCATTCGGCATAGAAACGGACAGCTTCTTCAGACCCCACAGGGAGGTAATTAAGAAGCATTTCGGCGCCCGAATTCCTCAGTTCTTTCACAATATCGGCTTTTGTGGCTTCAGGCTCTTTGCTGACAACAAATGTGTAATTTTCTCCATAATTCTTCATGTGGTCAGAGACCCCATCAAGAACTCTTCCCATCTTAACCTTCACGCCTGTGAGGGGGATATCAGGACAAAAAACCGCAGTGCAGTTTGGAGGAGCAAAAATAGCTTCGGATACATCTTTCCCCACCTTCCTGGCATCAATATCGAAGGCAGCAACAACTTTGATATCTCCGGGCCTGTATCCCCCAATGTCCCTGTGCATAAGTCCTATGGGATCTTTATCATCGGTTTTATAGTACTCGATGCCCTGTATCAAAGAGCTTGCACAGTTCCCGATTCCTGCGATTGCTATTTTTATTTTTGTCATAAGCGCTTACTCTCCGATTAATACCCTGACTCTCATAAACCATAGTTCGCATGAAACAACAGATTCTCAGAACTTCCGAAATTTAAGGATTTATGGGTTCAAGGTCCCTGAAATTTATGAAATTATGATTCCTGAAATTACGAATCTTCCTGTATCTCAGCTATGGATTTTAAATCTTCTCTTATTTGTACTGTTACTTTATAAATCTATTATATCTAACTTTGCCCCCCGTGAAAGAAATATTCTTTTTGCTTATATATATTCAGAGAGCACTCTAAAATTTGCTAGCTTCTAATGAAACAAAATTATTAATCTGATGTCCGTTTCTGAACAGCTTACTTATATGTTATTTTTTATCCGAGGCAGAGCTTTTTTTTATTTAAACCCTTATTCAAGTTTTCAGGTTGCTTTATACAGGATATAATAATGCAGGTAATAATGCAGGGTATCACGATAAGGGGGTAAGCAATTCCGAATACACAAATGCCGGATAAACAAATGCCGGATAAACAAATGCGGATAAACAAATGTAGTGTATAAAGGCAGTTTCCGGTAAATGAAACACTCCCCTTTGAGAAGGAACGAGTTGAATAGGTTTTTATCGGATGGATGGCTTGAAAGTGAAGTCGGGAGATTTCCCGGCAGAACTTGATGTTCACATCGGAAAGTGATTTAATGAGGACAATTGACTGGAATGAAGAGTCCAATTCTGTGGTACTGGTAGACCAGACCTTACTCCCGCAGGAATACAAAGTAATAGAATGCAAAACCCTGAGTTCGCTCTGTGAAGCTATAAAATCTCTCCGGATCAGGGGCGCACCTGCGCTTGGCGCTGCAGGAGGTTTTGGAATTGCCCTGGCAGCTTCCCTCAGCGGGGCAAAAGATCTAGAATCAATGACAAGAGACCTCAAGGTTGCGGCAAAAGCCCTTAAATCGACCCGCTCTACAGCCGTAAACCTGGGCTGGGGTGTGGACAGGGTTTTAAATGCAATTTCTGATGCCTTCGATGTCCAGGGAGCCAGGGATATTGCCCTTCAGGAAGCTAGGGACATTGCGGAAGAGGATATAGCAACAAATAAGCTGATAGGTAAGTACGGGACAAAATTCCTGAAAGACGGAGATTCCGTCCTTACTCACTGCAACGCGGGAAGGCTTGCCTGTGTTGACTGGGGTACGGCTCTCGGAGTTGTACGTTCGGCTATTGAAGAAGGCAAAGAGATCAAAGTTATTGCCTGCGAGACAAGGCCTTTGAACCAGGGAAGCAGGATCACTACCTGGGAACTCATGCAGGACAAAATCCCTGTAACCCTTATTGCAGATTCGATGGCTGGCTGGGCAATGCATCAGGGGCTTGTGGACAGTGTGCTCGTAGGAGCCGACCGGATTACCCAGGATGTTGTTTTTAACAAGATCGGAACCTATACACACTCGATCCTTGCAAAAGAGCATGAAATTCCCTTCTATGTGGCAGCTCCTATCTCTACTTTCGACTTCAAAGGCTGGGAAGGAAGTGTAAAAATTGAAATGCGTGATCCTGACGAGCTGCGGTTCTCAGGCTGCCAGCAGCTTGCCCCGAAAGATGTTGAGGTTTATAATCCCGCTTTTGACGCAACCCCCATGGAAAACGTGACTGCGATAATCACGGATAAAGGAGTATTTTATCCGCCTTTCCTGCTGGACGAGGTTCTTGTCTGAGATCTCCCGCCTCCGGTTTTTGGAATTTGAGGACACAGTTTTTCCATCCTTGAGTAACCCTGTTTCGGAATAGCTCTGCAGGATTTATATATGAGAACTGTAAATTATCTGATAACTATCTAAATGAGAAGTTCAAAAGTAATTTACTAGTGTTTTACAATCAAAAACAAATCAATTAATCAATATTATATAATCAATCAATATCATATGTGTATTCAATTAATCAATACTATATGTATTCTTAAAGGTGTTATTACTCATGGCTAAAAGATCAGGTTCCGGACTTCAGTCCTCAGCAGGGCTCATGCGCTACTATGAAGCTGACAAAAATGCAGTTCACATCCAGCCAAAAACAGTGCTGATTGTCGGTGCCCTCGCAGGCATAGCAGTACTATTCTTAAGTGCTGTAAACGGCTTCTGGCCATAACTACAGTTTTCCGGCAGGGTTCCTTTGAGCAGGCATAGTTCTGGAAAAAAAGATACCAAAAACGCGAAGAAATTTCCTTCAGGCGCCAGAACACCTAAACCTATAGTTTTTATTCTGGGTTTTCTCCTGATAGTTGTGGGTATCTTCGGGGTCATATACAACCCCTCCAATTCCATAGAGGAAGCTCTTTCCTGGGAAGTTTCGAAGGCAGGCACATTATCTTTTTCTCCGAGAGAAGAGCCCGTGTTCACGGTTCAAGAAATTGAGGATCCTTACTCTCCTGAGGACCCGGATATTCTGAAACTGGTCTCTTTTGAGAGCAGCGGCGAAAATGTCCAGGCCCTCCTGAGAATTCCTGATAATGCTTTTTCTGTCCCGGGCATAGTTTTGCTGCCTGGAGCAGGAGTCAGCAAAGAAGGTGAACAGGGGCTGGCTGTAGAACTCTCTAAAATGGGCTATGCGACCCTTACCCTTGACCAGCGCAACAAGGGTGCAATAAACGTTGATAGGGACCTTGAACTCTTCAGGGCAGGGCTCGAACCTGTCGAATACCTTATGGTTTATGACGTCCTCAAAGCCGCAGACGTGCTTTCCGTCCAGCCTGAAATAGATCCTGAAAGGCTTGCAGTCCTCGGGGAAAGTAACGGCGGCAGGTTTGCAATTATTGCCTGTGCCCTTGAGCCTTCCCTTAAAGGAGTTATGGGGATCAGCACGTCGGGGTACGGCACCGAAGGGGTCGACCCTGCAAGTGTGGCTGACTCCGAAGCTTATCGGTTTTACCGTTCAATTGACCCAGACACATACCTCAGTGCCCTACCGCCCTCAAGGCTTGTCATGTTCCACTCTTTTAATGATACCGTGGTCCCGCATGACCTGGCACTCAGGACCTTTGACCTTGCAGAAGAACCAAAGGCAATGTATAATACTACCGAAGAAACGCACGGATTCACAGCTTCCATGCGCTCTGATCTTGAAAAAGAACTTGCACAAATTCTTTCTTGATTTTATTCTAATATTCTTTTTGCTAAGCTTAGCTGATTTTATTTTTCAGGTTTTCTTATTTGCGATTTTCTTTCTGCTCATTTGTATCTTTTGCAATTATACTGTTCAATTTTATATTCCATAACAAAACTGTTATATAACAAATTTGTTATATAACAATATGCTGAACTTTGAATGGTAAATTTGAGTGATATCTTATGATGCCTGTAGGGAGCCCTGCAATTGGAGAAGACTTTGTTGATCGTGAACAGGAGATCAAACAAATTCTGGCAACATTAAGAAAAGACAATGTTCTTCTTGCCGCACCTCGAAGATTTGGAAAAACCTCGATTATGCGAAAGTTAGAAAGAGAATTATTTGGTGATGGTAATGTTGTCATTTTTCTCGATGTTGAAAGTATAAATTCTCCACAAAGATTCTTATCTGAAATTATCTTGGAGTTGACTGACTTCAAAGAGTTCAGTATCAAATCTGGGTTTCTACCTAAAATAAAAAATATTTGTAAATTAGTTCAAGATAACATAGAGGAAATAGAGATTCATACGATTTTCAAGGCTAAACTAAGAAGTAGCGTTGAGGAAAGTTTGAAAGAAGACTGGATAGATAAATCTGATGCAGTATTTAGAATGATCAATAATAATAATTTAAATGTCTATTTCATTTTTGATGAATTTCCCATTGCTATCAAAAATATGGATTCAATGGATGCAAAAATATTTTTATCTTGGTTCCGAGGGTTGCGGCAGACCTGTACTCATGTACGTTTTATTGTTGGGGGTTCTGTAAGTATTGAACGTGTCTTGAGAAATGTTGGGGGCACCAATGTCATTAATGATTTTAAAACAATAAGGGTAAATGGTTTTGAAAGGGATGTCGCACTCCAAATTGTCAAAAATGGTTTTGAGGAAGAGGATTGGGAATATACACCTTTATTAGGAAATAAAATCCTAGATTGCGTTGGAGAATCTTATATTCCTTATTTTGTTGGAATTATGCTCAGTGCTATAGTGGACGAGCAAATTATCACCCGTAAGGCTGTAGATAGTGATTTAATTGAAAATGTTTATAATGCTCGTCTCCTTGGGAGTAAAAGTAAGCATTATTTTGATCCTTACTTCGATAGGCTTAGAATTTTTTATCATGAAATGGATGTAAAAGCTGCAAAAGCAATATTAGGAAGAATTTCAACTACAGAAAATTACCCTCTTGAACTTGCTTTTGACGCTTTCCAGCAAGAAACAGGGTCTTATGATTATGAACATTTTTTAGATCTGATTTCTGACCTTGAAAATGATTTCTACATCGAAATCAATAATGGAGAACTTAATTTTTACTCCAAGATGCTCAAAGATTGGTGGAGGATTTTCCATGGAAAGGTCTAAAGGTACTATGTCTGATTGCATCAATTGTAATTCATCTATTGCTGTTAGCACTTCTATTAGCGTTTCTTCTAATAATCCTAAAGGGATCACTTTATACAGGTATTCTCCAGAAAATGTTCCTCCTGAAATTTTAAAAAATATCTTTGTTGGAAGAGATGACCTTTTTGAAAAAACATTTAAAGATCTTGAAACCGCTGGAAAAAATAAAACTCCAAGGTTTTATTTGATTGTAGGTTCGCGAGGAATAGGAAAATCGCATTTTTTAATCATGCTGTATTACAGAATAAAGCAGGAGCTAAGCTCTCTTTACATTCCGATTAAATTTGCAGAAGAAGAATATTCAGTTTACCGAGCTTCAGATTTCTTCTTGAGGGTTTTGCAAGAGAGAAATGAAGATATTTCCGGTATTTTGTCTCTTACTGATGAAGACGAGATCCTTGGTGCTTCTCTTGATAGGCTTAAAGAAATTGCCAAAAAAGAAAATAAAACATATCTGATCTTTGTTGAGAATTTACACGAAGTGTTCCGACAATTCGACGCAAAAGAAGTTCAAAAATTAAGGTCAATTTTCCAAAAGTATGATTTTTTTTCAGTAATAGCTTCTTCTCCAATTATTTTTCCTGGAGTGGCTGAAAGCGAAGAACCTTTTTATAACTTTTTCAGAATTCAGCATTTGAGAGAACTCACAATTGATGAAATAAAGATCCTGCTTAAAAAAATTGCTGAAATTGAAGGTAACATCGAATTTCTGGAGAACTTTAAAAAATGTGAACCAAGAATAGAAGGTATATCACATCTCACAGGTGGGAGTCCCAGGCTTATAATCTTTTTTTATGAACTGATTACCAGAGATAATTTTGATGATATGGAGAGAGTATTTTTCAAAATATTGGATGAACACACCCCCTATTATCAAGAAATATTCCAGCTTTTAACAGGTCAGAGAAGATTGATATTCGACGCAGTTATCTCTTCTGAGTCTCCCATAACTCCAAAGCAGATTTCTGAGAAAACGAGAGTTGATGCTTCAGTTGTCATAACACAACTTCGGAGACTTGAAAAGGATGGTTATGTTCTTTCAAGGCCTTCGGGAAGAGAGACTTATTACGAAGTGCGTGAGAGGCTTTTCCGTCTCTGGAGGGATATGCGGCAGCCTCTTGGAAGAAATAGAATTTCTGTATTTCTAGATTTCTTGAAACTCTGGTATACTTCGGAAGAACAAAAAGAACTTTTTGAGAAAAAATTCTACCTTCTTGGGTCCGGCAATAAAGAAGTTCTAAAAGATCTCTGCTACTATGTTGAAGTTTTACCGGATGAATATAAGACCAAAGCTCTCTTGAATCTCATCCCAAAAATTATAAAGTTTGAGGAATGGGAAGAAGCTGATCATGATATTCAAAAATTAAAGGAAAGTGCAAGTAAAAGTACGGATAGTGATCTGAAAGCAAAATCCCTGATCCTTGAAAGCCTTTCCAATTATAAGCATGACAAAACTGCTCTTGAAACATTTAAAAAAACTCTAAACTTTGATACTAAAGACTATTCTGATCTTTTGGATTCTGGCAATGTTACAATATATAAGAAGCTGTTGAAGGCATTTGATAAAATTCTGGATCTAAATCCTGAAGACGAGTATGCGCTATCAAGAAAAGGAAATGCTTTAATTATATTGGAAAGATACGAAGAAGCTACTGAAGTTTTAGACAGTATTCTTGACCTAAATCCTGAAGACGAGTATGCGCTATTAAGAAAAGGATACGTTCTAAATCATTTGGAAAGATATGAAGAAGCTGTTGAAGTTTTCACCAAGCTTTTGAACCTAAATCCTGAAAATGAATATGCGCTATCCGGAAAAGGGCATACTTTATTTTCATTGGAAAGGTACGAAGAAGCTATTGAGATGTTTGTCAAAGTCAAAAACATAACAAGTAATGAATCGTTTAAATTTGAAAGTACCCTTGAGTTGATTGAAGCCTATCTTTCCCTTGATCAAGTTGCTGGAGCAATTGCTGAAATCGAGTCAATTAAGAGTAAAATATCTGACCAAACTCCTAACTTAATTGAAAAGTTCCTTGACGTTTGTTGGGAAATTGTTTTTAAAGAATTAAGAACTGGAAATCTTGGAAGTGGAAGAAAGTATATAAATGCTATTTTTGATCTAGAACATCTACTTACAAAAGAAATATTTGAAGCTTCAATGATCAACTTTTTCAAAACAGCGATCGATTCTGGTGAACTTGAAATTTTAAAAATATCTATTGGTGAAATTTCAGAACTTAAAGTAGATGACTATCTTGGACTTCTCAAACCTATTATAAAAGCAGTTGAAATTATAGAAACAAAAGATGTTCAGAAATATTATAAACTACAGGTA
The DNA here is from genome assembly GCF_000007345.1 of Methanosarcina acetivorans C2A. NCBI lineage: Archaea > Methanobacteriati > Methanobacteriota > Methanomicrobia > Methanosarcinales > Methanosarcinaceae > Methanosarcina > Methanosarcina acetivorans. The sequence continues at coordinate 94,388 of NC_003552.1, forward strand.
GAAGAAAAGGAGATTGTGGCTGATCTTGTCCGGAAAATCTCCAAATCCGAAGATCTGTTACCGTAAGAATATAAAATGCTATGAATTGAATTCTGAGTAATACATAGTTCGACAGTAAGCTGCACTAGCTTAATTTGTTTGCCAAGGTTTTTATATTGAAACTTTTATTTTAATTCTCTTAACTATATTATTTAAATAATTTCAAATTGTTATTCGAATGATGTCAGGGCAAAGTATCTCAGGCTTACAGGAACTTAATGGAATAGGAGAGCGAGTAGCCTGCAGGCTTGTCGAGCACTTCGGAAGTGAGGAGGCAGCTCTCCAGGCGATCCTTGAAGGGGACATAGCTTCGCTTTCCGAGGTCAATGGGGTCAGCCATACCTTTGCTCTTTCTCTTGCCAGGGACTTCAGGGCCAGGGTTGAAGGCTGTGCAATTTCCGATTTTCTGAAGACAAAAGAAGCCCTTGACCTCTACTCCCGCCTGCTCGAGCTGATAAAAACCTTTGCTCATACGGCGCATGCAAGGGACAAGCTGGACCTTTTTTATCCGTTCCCTGCATCCCGCATGGACCTTATTCAGGAAAGACGGGCTTTTGTAGGGGAGTATCTGGAGCTTGGCGATGTTCTCTCTGCAGATAAAGAGTTCCTGGACCTCCTTTCCAGCGTGAAAAAGCTCAGGCCGGTCCCGGGGAGCCTGAGGGTAAGGGACAGGGTCATTCTTTCCGGAGACCGGAAAACTCTGGATGAAGCAAAGGAAAGGTTCCAGGCATTTTTGCCTGTTCAGGCGGTGGAGAGCTTTTCCGAGTTCGTGGACCTCGCAAGAGGCTACTCGAATGTGATTATTTTTGACGATACTTATCTTGCTTTTGACCTGCCTGAAGGGCTTGAACCCGAGTTTTTCCAGGACCCTTCAAAAGCGGAATTCTGGCAGATCCTTCCCGAAGTAGAGCTGGCTTTTTTTGCAAGGAACCTGGACTGCATTCTTGCCTGCCTGGATATCACATCAACCCTGCGGGTTCTTGGCTTTGATTTCTTTGAGGAACTCTCTGATGAGGAGCTTGAGACTCTCAAAACAGCCCTTCTGAAAGTGGGAGATGACGGAAAGCCTGTTGAAGGGTTTGACCCCGAACTTGACAGGCTCGAAGCTGCCCTGCAAAACCTTGATCCTGTGCTGACCTCCGTTTTAAATGAGGCAAACCAGCGCATGAACCGAACACTTGAAGCAAGTTCTCTTACCCTGAGCGGGCAGGAACTCATCAAGCTTGTGAGCGGGGGAATGGAAATTAAAGACCTGCTTGCAAAAGAACTCCACAGGGTCTATACAGGCGAGATCGAAGCTGTAAAAGAGGAACTTGCAGAAAAGCTCGATTTCCAGAAACAGGAAAAACTGCTGCTTGACTCTCTCTTCTCCGATGAAATCGCCTATCCTCTCAGGGCCGAACAGGCTCAGCTGCAGCTTCTCAGGCAAAAGCTGAACATGTCCTTTGAAAAAGTAAGGCTTGCCCGCAAAAGGGAGCTTGCAAAAGTTCTCTCAAGCTTCCGCCGGCCTGTAGAAAGGCTTGTCAGGGAGGTCCTCGACTTTGACCTGGGTTTTTCCATAGCCTGCTTTGCCTCCCGGTTCAGGCTGAAAATGCCGGAGCCAATCTCTGAAGCCGGAATCGGCTTTGAAGAAGGAGAAAACCTTTTCCTGAAAGCCAGGTACGGAAAAATCGACCCTGTCAGTTATTCCGTCGGAAAAACTCGTTTTTCTCCGGAAGGGTTTGAAAACAGGGTTGTACTTTTGAGCGGAGTAAACTCCGGGGGCAAGACCTCCTTACTTGAACTCCTTGCCCAGTGTGTGGTTCTGGGGTACATGGGCTTTCCTGTCCCTGCAAAAGAACTTGAGCTGGGTTCTGTAGAAGAATTCTATTATTTCGGAAAATCAAAAGGAACACTTGATGCAGGAGCCTTTGAAACCACCCTCAAGCAGTTTTCCGTGCTTTCCGAAGCTTCCGGGAAACTCGTGCTTGCCGATGAGCTGGAATCAATTACCGAACCCGGAGCTTCAGCCCGGATCATAGCAGGAATCCTTGAATACCTTACCCGAAGCGAAGAGAGCCTTGGGGTTTTTGTTTCCCACCTTTCGGAACTGATCCTTGAAAATACCGGGACAGATATCAGAGTGGACGGAATAGAAGCCGAGGGGCTGGACTCCCGCCTGGAGCTGATCGTAAACCGAAATCCGATATACAATCGCGTGGCAAGAAGCACCCCGGAACTTATTGTAGAAAGGCTGCTGAGAAAGACAACGGGAAAAGAGCAGGAGTTCTATGCCCATTTAAAGAATAAGTTTAAAAATTAAAGGATAAGTGGAGTGGGCATTAAGATGCAAATTGGGTGTCAAATTGCGAATTGTGTCAAATTGCGAATTATTTGACCGTTAAACTGTGAACGATTTCCCCTTTACATTGTGAATTATTTTACTTCAAATTAGGAATTATTTTACTTTTAAATCAAGAATCTTTTTATTGTCGAATTAAGGATTAAGCGATTTGGGAGGCAACTTTACAAAATAAGATCTTAATAATAAGTTTACTCTCTAATAAGTTTACTTTCCGGGTAATTTTTAAATTTCTTTTTAAAATATCCTTTAAAACATCTTTATCTCAAATCTCTGGCTATTTCTGGCGTTTTTCTCTGTATAATATCCTGCAATTTTCGTTTTTGTAAATCCACTATATTCTTTTTTTGTTTATTTTTTCAGTTTTCTTAGAGATAATATTATAAATCTTTAGTACTATATATTAATAAATAGTAATGAGTTTGCTGGGATTTCGGACAGTTCCTATATTCCTGTTAATCCAAAAGTCTATATACGTCTTAGTGTCAATGCATCTCCGATCACTTTAATAAGAAGATGCGCTTTACCCCCGGACAGGAAATCGAAAACTCAGCCGGCTAAACGATTATCTAATAGGTTGGTGCGCAGTTCTGGAAATTTTTCCCGGAAACTGGTTACTCTGGCCGTTGAGTGGATTGGGGGCTTATCTTCTTTTCAACCCTACTAACTTATACTGAACAAATATCTGGTAATAATGTCAAATAATAACACAGGCAAAAATCTTATATCCCGATCTTCTTATATTTTTGAGGATGGATCTGAAGAAACACAAAACCTGAACCACGCGTGATAGGAATGGAGCGGAACTTCCCAATTCAGTGTGCAGATTTTGATAGATTGGTTACGGATAGTGTTGAGGGGATCCGGGTTGAAGTATCAGGCATGACTGACCTGAGCAACCCATGCCTTTATGCGGACAGGGAATACAGCTGGCTCCAGTTCAATGACCGGGTACTCGAAGAAGCTCTGGATGAACGTAATCCCCTGCTTGAGAGAGTTAAATTTCTTTCCATCTTCGGGAGCAATCTTGATGAGTTTTTCATGGTCAGGGTCTCCGGAGTCCAGAAACGTATTGCTGAAGGGGCAAAAGAAGACCAGGCAGATGAACTGGCCCAGGAACAGCTGCAGGTAATCCGGGAAGAACTTCTAAAGCAGCTTCCCGTAAACGACAGTTGCTGGAACGAAATGCTCGAACCGGCTCTGAGGGAAAGGGGAATTAAAGTCCTTAACTACTTTGAGCTTTCCGGAGAAGACAGAGAAAAACTCAGGGACTACTTCGAAAGAAATATTTTTCCATTACTTACTCCCCTCGGTTTCGATTCGGGGCATCCTTTCCCCCATATATCAAACCTCAGTCTCAACCTTGCCGTACTTATTGATGACCCTGACTACGGGGAACGTTTTGCCAGGGTTAAGATCCCTCCAATGTTTGCAAGGCTTATTGTTGTCCCTGAAGAAGGTCAGGAAAAAATAAGTTCCAGTTTTGAAGAACTGAAATCAGGACGTTTTGTGTGGCTCGAACAGCTGATTGCTGCAAACCTCGATTTGCTGTTCCCCGGGCAGCGTATCCTCGGAGCCTATCCTTTCAGGATCACCCGGGATGCTGACTTAGGCTTTGACGAAGATGGGGACAAGGACCTCCTGACCGCTGTTAAGCAGAGGGTGGGGAGAAACTACTTCGGGCCTGCTGTTCGGCTTGAGACCGACGATACCATGCCTGAAAGGGTTTCTGAGATTCTCCTTAAAAATCTGGAGCTGACTTCTCCTCTTATGTTCAGGTCAGCGGCGCCTCTGGGCCTCTCAAGCCTCATGAAGCTTACTCAAATTAACCGCCCTGAGCTTAAATATAAGCCTTTTAAGCCAAGAAAACATTCCCTTATGGCTGATAAAGAAAACATTTTTTCAGCCCTGAAAAAGCAGGATATCCTGCTCTATCACCCTTACGACAGTTTTGAATCGGTAGTCGATCTGGTCGAAGAAGCCGCTGATGACCCGGATGTCCTGGCAATTAAAATGACTCTGTACAGGGTAGACGACAACTCCAGGATTATCCAGGCTCTCATGAAAGCCGCGGACCGGAACAAGCAGGTTGCAGTCCTTGTCGAACTTAAAGCCCGCTTTGACGAAGAGAATAACATTGGCTGGGCAAAGGAACTCGAGCGCAAAGGCGTTCACGTAGCCTATGGTTTTCCGGGGCGTAAAACCCATGCCAAGATGTGCCTTATTGTAAGAGCCGAAAAAGAGGGCATTAAATATTATGTGCATATGGGCACTGGAAACTATAATGCCGTCACCGGAAGACTCTATACAGACTTCGGCTATCTTACAAGTGACCCCTTCATAGGCAAAGATATCTCTGACCTTTTCAATGCCCTCACAGGCTATTCAAGGAAGGATCATTACATCAAGCTCCTTGTAGCGCCCCAGAACATGAGGCATCAGATCCTCGAACGCATCAGGCGCGAGATTGACATGCAAGAAAAATTCGGAAACGGACACCTGATCTTCAAGATGAACTCCCTTGTGGACTACCAGTGCATCCGGGAACTCTACAGGGCTTCACGGGTTGGAGTAAAGGTAGATCTCATTGTCAGGGGCATCTGCTGCCTCAGGCCCGGAATCTACGGACTGAGCGAAAATATCAGGGTCACCTCAATAGTCGGGCGTTTTCTTGAGCATTCAAGGGCATACTATTTCAGGAACGGCGGAAAAGAAGAGATCTTCATGGGTAGTGCAGACCTTATGCCCCGAAATCTCGACAATCGGGTCGAAGTCCTCTTTCCCGTTTCTTCGGATTACATCCCTATTCTGCGCGATGCTATTCTCGGGACCCACATGAAGGATAACATAAAAGCTCGCCTTCTCCTCCCCAACGGCAGAACTGAAAGGATCTACCCGCAGCCTGAAGAAGAAGAACTGGACTCCCAGCTCTGGATGCTTGAGAATAGAGGCGTCTGGGAGCTTAAAACGGAAAAGAGCTGAAAAAGTTTTCAGTCCTCTTTTTCCTTCTTTTTTCCTTTTTTTCTTTATATTCTTCTTTCTTCCCTTTGTTTTCCCTTCATTCTCGTTTCCATTTTCTCATTTTTGTCTTTTCTTTTGCTTCTCATTTTTTGTTTTCTCTTTCTTCTCTCGTTTTTGTTTTCTCTTTTCTTTTTATCTCCCTTTTTTTCTTCTTTCCCTCTAATTTCCTGTGTTTTCCTTTCCCACCTGAAGTTTTTATGCTGCTCTCCGGAACTTCATATGGGCAGGGTTTTTGAACTTATAATTTTACATATATAGAAAGTAGAATTCAAGACAAAACAGAATTCAGGACAAAACAGAATTCAGGAAAATACGAGTCCGAAAAATAAATCTCAAATAGAATAAAAATGTGAAATGATATTGTGAAGCTTATGAAGCTTGCAAATTCTTCTATAAAAACGAGAGGCAGGGCTTTCAGGTGGTCATGAATGGAACCCGAGAAAATTTCCGAAGGCAGGGTTGTTGCATTTATTGATATAGGAACTAACTCGGTCCGGCTTCTTCTGGTCCGGATCAATCCTAACGGGTCTTATCAGCCTCTGACCAAACAGAAGGAAACGGTTAGGCTCGGGGAAAAAGAGTTCATTGACAGGATTCTGCAGCCGCAAGCAATGGAAAGAGCTGCTGTTGTTTGCAAAAAATTCGTGGAACTTGCTAGGGCCTACGGTGCAGAAGAGGTTATAGCTGTGGCTACCTCGGCTACCCGGGATGCAAGCAACAAAGTCCAGTTCCTCGAAATGTTGAAAAAAGAAGCATACCTCGAAGTCTGCCCTATTTCCGGAATCGAAGAAGCACGGCTGATTTACTTGGGGGTCTCAAGCGGGCTCCGGCTCGGATATTCAAAAGCTCTTTTCATTGATATCGGGGGTGGGAGCACTGAAGTGTCGATAGGAGATCAGAATCAGCATTATTTTCTTCATTCTTTTAATCTCGGGGCAATCCGCCTGACAAACATGTTCCTTCCGGACGAAACAGGTCCGGTGTCCGAGGAGCGTTATGAGCAGATCAAGGCATACATCAGGCGCAAGAGTGCGAATATAATAAAGGAGTTATCCAGATACAGGATAGGGTGTGCGGTTGGAAGCTCAGGCACTATCGAAAATCTTGCAAAAATAGCTTTTGTTTACCTGCGTAAGGCAGGCCATGAAAGTTTTGAGAAACTTGAGTACGAAGACCTGAAGAAAATTGTCAGGGCAATGTGCGCTTTGCCGCTTGAAGAAAGGCGTAAATTCCCTGGGATAAACGCCCAGAGGGCAGACATAATTCTTGCAGGCTCCGCAATCATCGAAACTCTTATGGAAGAGCTTGAACTTCCAGAGATAACGGTCAGCAAGCGAGGGCTCAGGGAAGGACTGCTTGTGGACTATATCTCAAAGAGCGAGTTCTCTTACATGGTCACGCAGATGTCGGTAAGAAAACGCAGTATCATGCAGCTCGGACTTGCCTGCAACTTTGACGAGGAACACGCCCATATCGTTACCAGGCTTGCCCTCGAACTCTTTGACAGTATCCAGGCCCTTGGGGTCCATGAGTTTAAGGAGAGTGAGAGGGAGCTTCTCGAATACGGTGCAACCCTGCATGACATAGGGACGTTTCTCTCATACGATACCCACCAGGCACATGCCTATCACCTCATAAGGGAAAGCAGCCTCCCCGGTTTCCAGCCTGAGGAAATAGAAATTATCGCAAATCTTGCGTATTTTCACAGGAAAAACACCCCTAAAAAGAAGCATCCAAATCTTGAAGGGCTCAGCAAAGAAGCCGTAAAAAGCGTCAGACTGCTCAGTGCCCTGCTCCGTATAGCTGAAGGGCTTGACCGTTCCCATACAGGAATTATCTCCCACGTCCGTTTCTATATCGCCTCAACCGACAGCCTTGTGCTTGAGATGCATGCCCGGGAGGAGTGCCAGCTCGAAATCTGGGAGGTCGAGAAACAGAAGAAGTATTTTAAAAAGATGTTTGGGTATAACCTTCAGTCCAAAGTTCTTATAGAACAGGCCGCAGGCGCCCCTTTAATTTTTGAGGGCAGCGCTGAGGTCGAGAAAGTCCCTCGGGAATGAAACTTCTTCACCATGGATTATATTTCAAAGATAAACTTAAAATTCGTCAGAGGCTTTCATACAGGCTTCTAATCACACTTTCAATTCTCTTTCTGAAATCTCCCGCCCGGACTTTTTCCCAGGCATCCGGAAAAGTGTTGAGAAGGGTCAGAAGTTCTTCTTCCCTATATGCAAGGTAAGCTTCCACTCCCGAGCTTTCGGAAACCTGCGTTTCGTTCGGCACTTCTTCACTTTCCGAAGGGTTCCAGGTCCCTGTCTTCAGGTAAAAACCCAGCATATCGGTTGCAACGACTGCATCATGCAGGTCTCCCAGGTGGTCCTGCAAAACTTTGAAATCTTTGATTAAGGATCCGACTTCTTTTCCGAGCACGCTTTCAAAGAACTCCAGAGTATAACGCAGCCCTTTGGCTGCAATCCTTAGCCTGTGCAGCCTTTCAACCGAAACATAGGGCCCTTCCACCCATTCGGAGTAGGCACTTATGTCGGCTAAACGGGCATAGAGGATCGAAGGGAGCACATCTTTTACCCTGTGCGGCAGAGCGTCATGTTTCTTCGTAGTTGTGGGAAAAGCCCAGGTTTCCGGAAACTCCAGAAATTCCGAGAAGTCTTTCTTAATACGGCTGTACTTTTCACTGTCAAGGTACTCAAGCATGTTTTCCCGGGCTTTTTCTCTCTCCTCTGTAAGCGTGACAAAAAGGAGGTCAAGGTCGTGTTCGTGTCCGGTAGGTAGGGTTTCCAGATAAGTTTCGGCTTTTTCCCGGAAAACGTCCAAATCCCGGACTCCTCCGAGAGCTCCAAGTGTTCTTTTGAGCCCTTTAAGGTGAGGTTCCAGTTTTTCGGATTCCAGATATTTATTAAATACTGTTGCTGCTGCCCTCGTCCTGCGGACTGCAACGCGCATGTCGTGGAGCTCTTCGATGTCTTCCCCTTTTCGGGTACCTTTTTCATGGGCGAGCATCTGGGAAAACTGGTATGCAAAGATCCTGTGCGCAACAAAAGCCATGGAATCTTCCGGGCTGACCGTGAATTTCTGAGATTCTTTTCTTTTTTTCTTTTCAGTCTTTTTCTCTGCTTTTTCTTCAGCTTTCTCTTCAACTTTTTCTTCAATTTTCTCCCGGGTTTTTTCCAGAGTTTTTTCCGAGTCTCCTGATACCGGTGGTTCCCTTGCCTGCGTAAACCGGAGTTTGGTGCTGAAGAGATATTCCCAGAGTTCACTTCTTTTTTCCGCTTTTTTTGCAGTTTTTTCCGCATCAAGTCCCGTAAGTTCTATTTCAACGGTTCCTTCAAGCTGCCTGAATCTGCAGGGGAAAAAATCCTGAGCTCCTGTTTCGGAAAGGTTTGCGATCCGGAGAAAAGCTGCAAGAATGAGGGTTTTATTCTGAAAAGCCGGAGAAAGACCCGTATTATTTTCTTCAAGGGCTGCAGGAAGCTTTTTTTCACTTATTTCAGGGCTCTGGAGTTCCGTGATAAGGGCAAGCATTCGCAATTCGCTTAGTTTCAGGCCTTTAACCGGATGGGTAAGGAGGATTTCCCTATTCATTAAGGCTTCTTCTCCTCTGGATACTGAACTTCCGATGCCATGCAGGAGAGCTGAAAAGCTGAGAAGCTCCTTTTCCTCCTTTCCGAGCCCATGGTAGGCAGAAAGCCCGTCAAAGAGGGCTAAAGTTCCTGCCTTTATATTTTCTGCCTTTTCTCTGTCAACCCCATAGAACTTTAAGAGGGTCTCAGGAGTCCACTCCTTATAACCTATTTCTGTCCAGCCCTTCACCGGACTTCCTCTTTCTGATTGAAAATAAAATATCGGATTTTTTCCGGGAATTTTTTCTTTAGCTCCTGTAAAAGGAAAGATTGAAAGCCTTTCTTTTTCAAACCGAGAGAGCAGAGCTTCGACCTCGGGTTCGGGGATTTTGATCAGAAGGCTGATTTCTGAAGGGCTGCTCCCCCTATCAAGTAAAAGAAGGATTTTAGCCTGTTTGCCGTAGACGTTTTTGTGGTTTGCCAGCTGTGCACAGACAGCTCTTTCTCGCATATTCAGGAAGGTTTTTTCCGGAAGATTTTCCCTGAAAAGATAAGCCCTTTCAAACTTTGAAAAACGGCTCTCTTCAAGGTTATAGTTGTCGAGGAGGAAATCCCGGACAGCTTCTAGGTCTTTAACAGTCCCTTCGCTTTTAAGTTCCACCTCAAACTCATTGTAGAATTTTTTCCTGCTTTCGCTTTTGAGGTTCACTCTGTCCAGATAGATTTCAGCTACCAACTTTTTTTCCAGATTTAGCTGGCGAATTATCCTTTTCTGTTTGAGAGTAATAAGTGGAGTCAGGTCAAGCCCTGAGGTAAAATCAAAAATCATATCTCTTATCCGGAGAGAGGGACATTCAAGCACGGAAAGCCCTTCGGGCAGGAAACTGGCGTATTCTTCTCTCCTGTGGGTCCCGCCTTCAAAGCCTCCCAGGCTTTTGATTGTAACCCATTTCCCTTTTTCTCCGGCGGCTTTTCTCACTCTCAGATAATACCCGGCAGCCATAATATCCTTATTTTTTGTATCAAGAAAAGTGTCCTCGATGACCTGTATCTGGGCCTCCGAAATAGTATATGAAGCAAGCTTGGAGAGATTTTCAAGAGCTTTAAAATCAATTTCTTCCGGTACCAGAAATTTTGACTCTATTTCCATATTCTTCTCCCCGTCCTTCCATGAATACTGAATGTATCTGTACTTGCTCTTCAATTATCTGTACTTGCTCTTCAAATATGTACTCCGTCTTAAAATATGTGTTCAGGAATTTACGAAATTTAGTTCCTTAGTTCCGCATTTTTAAGTGCATAGATGTCGTCTGATGCTGACTTATGCGCTTAAGCTTAAGCGCATTAGATTCAAGGTAGAATCATCTCTAAACCGCAATCAACTGACTTCACAGATTTGCGGAAAAACATGTATGCGCTTAAAAAGACGGAAGTCAGATTAGTTATTTTCTATATTTTTTATTTGTTTTTCCTTACCCAAATATTCAAGTGGTAAAATAGTAGTCCATAAGTAGCTCATTAATCCGGTAAAAATTCAAAAAGCTAAAATGTAATAAAACATATTTATTAAAAATTTAAACAGAACAATAGCTATATTTACTAAAAATTTAACTTATTTATATCAAAACGGGAGTATAATGTTTTAAAGACACTGCTCAAACTGTAAAACTTCTAATATTTACTCACTCTGAATATTAAATTAAACCTAATGTTATTTACGCTGAATATTGCTTACCCCGAATATTTAATTGCATGGCATTAGATTGTGATTCAGCCATTCAAATATGCTTTTCCAGACCAGTACTCAACTGGCAGTATCCAGCAATTGCAAAAGATCCCTCAAAAAAATCCGGGGCAAAAAGGATACATTATAAAGGATACATCAATAACAAAGGAGCAAGTTTCCTTGACAGGCAATGATATTCTACTCTGGGACGAAACCCTATTTAAGGACCTTTCGGTGCTTGAGCCGGATTATCTCCCGGAATATTTTCCCCACAGGGACTCACAGTTAAATGCGCTCAGGTTTGCGCTCAGACCGTCCCTGCGCGGCATGAGGCCTTTGAATTGTCTGCTGGTCGGCCCCCCGGGGACTGGAAAGACAAGTGCCGTTATGAAGGTTTTCAGGGAGGTTGAAGTTCATGCTCCCGGGGTTGTAGCTGTAAAGGTCAACTGCCAGATCGATTCCACACGTTTTGCCGTAATTTCCAGGATTTACAGACAGCTATTCGGGATCTCCCCTCCGAATTCCGGGATTGCTTTTCGGAAACTCTTCGAAACCGTTGTAAATTTCCTGGTCTCTTCGGAAAAAGTCCTGATTGTAGCCCTGGACGATCTTAATTATCTTTGCTGTGAAGGGCATGCCAATGAAGTAATGTACTCCCTGCTCAGGGCTCACGAGCAGTATCCTGGAGCAAAGATAGGGGTTATCGGGATCGTAAACGATGCATCTGACCTTTATTGCTTGGATTCAAGGGTCAACTCTGTTTTCCTGCCTGAAGAAATCTCCTTCCTGCGGTATGGGGAGGCAGAGATTCTGGATATCCTTAAAGACAGGGTTAAATACGGTTTTTACCCGAAAGTAATTTCTGACGACGTACTGGAACTTGTTGTTTCGTATGTGGAAAAGACAGGCGACCTGAGGGTCGGGATAGACCTTCTAAGGCGTTCGGGTTTCAATGCCGAGCGCAGGGGAAGCCGCACGATCTCATCCGGGGATGTGGAAAAAGCCTACGAAGCTTCCAAACTTCTCCACCTGTGCAGGGGCATAAGCCTCCTTTCGGACTCTGAAAAACAGCTGCTTGAACTGATAGCAAAGGCAGATGATGTTAAGGCCGGAGAACTCTACAAATCTTTCCACGAACTGACCCAGCTCGGATACACCCGTTTTTACGGCATGGTCAACAGACTCCAGACGCTTAACTATGTGGATGCCGACTTTACTGGCAAGGGCAAGCGAGGCAGGACACGGATAATAAAAGCAAAGTATGAAGCTGAAGATATCCTTAACTGCCTTAAAAAAGGCTGAAAAGCGAGTTAATTTTCAAAAAAACTCTTTTATGAATTCTCTTATGGATTTTTTATAAATTTGTTTATAAGTTCTTTTATGAATTCATTTATAAGGTTCCGGCTGCAAAAATAGCCTATAATTAAAAAAACCTGAAAGAATTCTGATTATTCGAAAAATCTGAAAAGAAGCCTGAGAGAGAAAAAGAGGATGAAGATTCACATGGATTTTTTCCGGTGAGAGGCCGGAAAACAGGCTTTCAGGCTTGAAATGTTTTCTGATCGAACTTTATAAAAAGGGGCAGTATGGAAACTGCACCCTTTTTGATTCAATCAGTATTCGGTTTTACTTTTGGAGAATTACATCATTCCTGGTGGCATTCCGCCCATTCCTGGTGGCATTCCGCCCATTCCTGGTGGCATTCCGCCCATTTCTTCAGGGCCAGGGGCTGCACGAGTAGAAGCGATGATATCGTCAATCCTGAGGATCATGACTGCAGACTCGGTAGCTGCATTGATGACCTGGGTCTTGACTCTAAGGGGTTCGACTACGAAGTTATTCCACATGTCAACGACCTTGCCTTCATAGACGTCAAGGCCTGCTGTCTTCATGCCTTTCTCATGCTGGGAGCGCAGTTCCATGAGCATATCGATCGGGTCGAGACCTGCGTTTTCTGCAAGAGTCCTGGGGATAACTTCAAGGGCTTCGGAGTAAGCTTTAACTGCAAGCTGTTCCCTGCCTTCGAGGGTTGCTGCGTATTCCTGAAGCCTGAGGGCAACTTCAACTTCCGGAGAGCCGCCACCGGATACGAGCTTTTCGTCTTCGATTGCAACTCCTACTACACGAAGGGCGTCTTCAAGAGCGCTGTCGACACTGTCAACTACGTGTTCTGTGCCGCCGCGCAGCAGAATGGTAACGGCTTTGGGGTTGTCGCAGCCTGTGACAAAGGTCATGCTGTCGCCTCCAACCTTCTTCTCTTCAACGAGCTTGGCAAAACCGAGATCTTCGGGGGTAATTTCGTCGAGGTTGGTGATGAGCTTGCCGCCTGTTGCCCTTGCGAGTTTTTCCATGTCGCTCTTCTTGACTCTGCGGATAGCGAAGATGCCTGCTTTTGCAAGGTAGTGCTGGGCAAGGTCTTCAACGCCCTTCTGGCAGAAGACAACGTTTGCACCGCTGCTGATTACCTTCTGGACAATCTTCTTGAGCATGGCTTCTTCCTGGTCAAGGAAAGACTGGAGCTGGTCAGGAGAAGTAATTGAGATTTCCGCATCCACTTCGGTGTCTTTAAGTTCGATTGCACTGTTCAGGAGGGCAATCTTTGCGTCCTTGACCTTTTCAGGCATGTTTGTGTGAACTCTTTCCTTGTCGATGATCATGCCCGGGATTAGCTCGGAATCCTCAATCCTGCCGCCGACTTTCTTGACTACGCTGATGTTGTCCTTGTCAATTGTCTTCTTCCCGTTTGTGTCTACAACGCTTGTGACAGCGTCAACGGCAATTCCGGAGAGGAGTTTCTTGGAGGCCTCTGCACCCTTTCCGGTCATGGCGGTTTCGGCGATGCTGACAAGCAGTTCACGGTTGGACATTTCAACGTTCATTGCGAGGGAGTTTAAGACTTCTACTGCCTTTTCGGCTGCCAGCCTGTACCCGGACGCAATAATTGTCGGGTGTATTTCCTGCTCGATTAAATCTTCAGCTTTCTTTAAGAGTTCGCCTGCGACCACGGCTGCACTGGTAGTTCCGTCTCCGACCTGTTCGTCCTGGGTCTTGGATACTTCAACTACCATCTTTGCTGCAGGGTGTTCAATGTCCATCTCTTTGAGAATGGTTGCCCCGTCGTTTGTGATGACCACGTCACCCATAGAGTCCACAAGCATCTTGTCCATGCCTTTGGGACCGAGGGTTGTTCTGACCGCTTCGGCTACTGCCTTTGCAGCCATAATGTTATTGCTCTGGGCATCCCTGCCTCTGGTTCGCTTACTTCCTTCTTTCAAAATGAATATTGGCTGTCCTGCCATGATTTAATCCTCCATTAGTGTGAATTTGGAATAGCTCTGGAATTAAAATCGCATTTTACATGTTTGTACTTCTATATAAACTCATCCCGTAGTTCTCTCTGTAATAAGTATGTCTTGGGATTTGCTTCTTTTAGAAAACAGCCTGGAATGAACTCGATTTATACCGGATTTCTTTAACAGAAAACCGGAGTAAAAAGCCCTGATTTATAACTCATTCTAATTCATTCCGCCAATTTTCCAGAAAAGTCTTGCAATTTATTAAATCCTGCAATTTATTAAATCTTAAAATTTGTTAAATCTTGAAATTTGTTAAATCTTGAAATTTATTTCATCAATTCTTATAGACCCCTACTTCTTATTATTAAAAAATATTTTTATCTGTTTTCATGTTTTTACTAAGAATATCTTATAACTGTAATTTAGGTTGTAAATGTTTACTTCCACTTAGCTCTATATCCTTCTCCATAATTGCAAAAAATACGGAAAGATAGAGAAAACTTTGAAATTGTTTGGGATTTTGACACTGAGTTGCCAGATTATTTTATTTCTCGCGAAAACGTTTTTTAATCTCATTTCCTTTATATTGCTAAAAAATATAAAGAAGAATATTTTATATCTGTGTAAATATTGTATTCTATCTTTGCTTGATCTGCCCAATTTAAATCAATGTATATAGTCTTAACCATAGTAGAAAAATTAATATCTTTTGGAAACATTGAAATATTTTGGGGGATGTGCCAACGGCAAATATTAGAGGAAAGGTACTGGGTATAGACCTGGGAACAACTAATTCTTGTATGGCGATAATTGAGCTTGGTGAACCCAAGGTCATTACTAATTCCGAAGGAAAAAGACTTACGCCTTCAGTTGTAGGTTTTTCAAAGAGGAACGAGTTACTTGTAGGAGACCTTGCTAAAAGGCAGATGATTTCAAACCCTGAAAATACTGTCCAATCCATAAAAAGGCATATGGGAAAAGCCGATTTTAGGGTGACACTGAATGGCGAGCAATACACTCCTCATGGAATTTCCGCAAAGATCCTTCAAAAACTGAAACATGATGCGGAGAAGTATTTGGGGGACGCCGTTGAAAAAGCGGTAATTACTGTCCCTGCCTACTTTAACGATTCCCAGCGCTTTGCCACAAAAAAAGCAGGTGAACTTGCGGGTCTGGAAGTACTTCGAGTCATAAACGAACCTACTGTAGCTGCTCTCGCTTACGGCCTGAAGGATGGAGTTGACAACCGGAAAATTCTGGTTTACGACCTTGGGGGCGGTACTTTCGATGTTTCAATTCTTAAGATCAAAAACGGAATTTTCGAAGTCCTGGCTACCAGTGGGGACACCGAACTCGGAGGCGACGATTTCGACGGGCGGATTGTTGAACACCTGCTTGCTGAGTTCCAGAAGGCTGAAGGCACGGACATCTCAGGTATACCGCAGGTGATGCAGCGCGTTAAAGAGGCTGCAGAACGCTGCAAGATTGACCTGTCCACCCTTACAACTGCAAATGTTAACCTGCCCTATATTTTTGAAAGTAAAACCCTGGATATAGATGTAACAAGAGACCAGTTCGACAGGATGACAGAAGACCTTGTTAAAAAAACTTTATCAATTATGAAAAAAACCCTGCAGGATGGAAAGCTTTCTCCCTCCGAAATTGATGAAGTAATCTTTGTAGGCGGCTCTGCCAGAATCCCTTCTGTAGTGAAAGCCGTAGAGGATTTCATGGGAAAAAAATCTCTTCAGAGTATTAACCCTGACGAAGTGGTAGCAATGGGGGCTGCGGTTCAGGCAGGAATTCTTGGAAACGAGTTTCTTAAGTCTCCCAGAGAAGAAGTTGATGCAGGCAACCTTGTGCTTCTTGACGTGATCTCTCTTTCCCTGGGGTTTGAAACTGTGGGAGATCTGATGGCGCCAATAATTCTCAGAAATACAACAATTCCCACAAGGAATAGTAAAATTTTCACCACACATTACGATAACCAGAGGGTTGTGAGAGGTAAAATCCTTCAGGGAGAGGAACGGGTCGCATCAAAAAACGTTGCCCTTGGAATGCTTGTGCTCGATAACATTCCCTCTGCCCCAAAAGGCATCCCGCGTATAGAGGTTACTTTTGACATTGACGCTAACGGAATAATAAATGCTACGGCAAAAGACCTTGGGACCGGAATCATGCGAAGTGTTACTATCGAAAGGCCCGAAGGTCTCAACGAGTAATCGCTTAATAGGTTAACAGCTCAGCAATAAAAATCGGTTAATCACTTAATACTCAAAATCGGTTAATTGCTCAATACTCAAAATCGGTTAATTGCTCAATACTCAAAATCGGTTAATTGCTCAATTATACAGGTTCAGAGGGTTGGAAAGCAGTGGACTATTATCAGTTATTCGATATTCCCAGAGGTGCAAACCCGGAGGAGATCGAAAACAGGTATCACTATTTTGCAAAGAAATATCATCCGGACAGAGCTAAGTCCCCTGATGCCCATGAAAAGTTCATAAAAATCAAAGAAGCTTACGAAATTCTCAAGGATCCTCAAAAAAGAAAGGCATATGACATGTTTTTGCCCCCGGAAGAAAAGGCAACGGAAATTTCTGCCAATTCTGAGAATCCTGGTAACCGGGAAGTTACGCAGGAATCTCTGGTTCCGGAAGTTCCCGAGATACCTTCAGGCTCTAAATCTCCCTTCAGGTCGACTACCATCTCCTACGTTTCGTTCAAATCTTCCAGTGACCCCCTGAGCTCTGCCCAATCAAATTCCTCTCCCGAAACAGATACTGTTGACTGGTCCAGATATGTCTATTCCGGAAAAAAACAGGATTCTGAGGATGAAGACCCGTCAGGAAAATCAAAAGGGGAAAATGCCGACTGGTCAAGTGTAAAAGTCAGTTATCAGGGACTGCTAGAAGAAGTCGATGACAGCAAGCACAAAGAGAATTTTTCAGCGGGCTCATTTTTAATGAAGGTATTTGCCTTTGCTCTAGTCATGATCTTTCTTCTGGCAACCGTTGCAGTTGTTGCTCCGGGCCAGTTAAAAGCTATGTGGATCGAAAGTGTGGTGAACCTCTTCGCCAAAATAATATGAGAAGCCTCCTCTTTTATTTCTTCGTTTCCTATCGAGTGACTCTTACTACCTTTCATTGCGTTGTTTCGGGAAGCTTTGAAAGCCCTTCCTCGATTTCCTCTATTTTTTTAAAAGCAATCCCGAGAGGGACTTCAAAATCTTTGTATCCGCTATGTTTTCTTGAACCTTTGCACCCGAAAGATAAACCAATGCCTTTTTCAAGAGCCAGTACGGTGCAATCTCCACATATTGAAGCCGCTCCCATCGTGTCCATCAATGTCCTTTCTCCTTCGGAATAGGCATTTGCCTGAATAATACGCATGGCTTTCTCAGGTTTAAGGAAAAGAATTAGCACATCAAAGGTGCCCCTGTTAAGGGACAGAGGCTCTATCGCTACGGAACAGAATTTTCTCTTTAATCTCGGAAGGGACAGGGCTGCCTTTTCCGCAGCCTGAATATCCCTGTACCTTCCGGATTTAAGATAATATCCGGCAGGGCTTTCCTCAGAAAGCCCAAGGATATAATCTCCGGGAGCGCAGTTCTGTCCGGAAATCCGGAATTTCTCTCCCATACGGGCTTTCTGCACAAGTTCGCAAAATAGAAAGCCGGATTTTTCAGGAAGCTCTTCACCTCCTTTTCCGTCTTTTTCATCCGTTTCAAAGGTAACACAGGCAGGCTCTCCTGTTCCCATCAATCGCCTGAGTTCAGGGTATCTTGAAAACGGCACTTTTTCTTTCTGCATGCAGCTCATTTCCTGTTTTTACTGCCTGTTTCACTCGAATTCCGCTTTTGCGGAGGTGAAGATCGGGCCTCTCATATCTATTTTTTTGTTTTTGCCCGTGATATAACGCTGGGCAGTAGCGCCTATTTTGATGTTGACTTCCGAGGGAACTTTTACAATCCTGACCCTGACGATATGTTCATCTGCTCCGGACATTGCAGCTTCTTCAATTTCCCTGGCAGCCTGGGCTGCAAAGGCTTCTATGAAGCGGATGCCTGCCATTGCGGAGTGGTTCTCAAAGGCTTTCTGCCACTTCTTCGTGTTCGGGATGCCAAGGATATCTCCCTGATAGGTAACGACTTCATTGAAGGCAGCAGGCCCGCAGAGTTTCGTATTCTCTTCGGGTTCGATTACGGAGACTTTTACTTTCCGTCCGCAAACTTCCCCCTCCCAGGCAGGGAATTCACAGGGGCTTGGCTCTTCCCCGTGCAGTTCGCACTGGGCGACCACGGCATCTGCAATTTCCCTCCCTTCGGGGGTTTCCGGGGTCTTGTCCACAAAGACCTGTTTTGCAAGTTCGCTGTCCGACATCTCCCATTCGGAATACTGGGGGATCTGCGGATAGGTCAGGGAGCGGATGTCAGGGGCGTCATGAAGGATCATGGCAAGCCTTTCGACTCCGAGTCCCAGGTTCATGACAGGGCACGGGATGTCGTATTCGGCAAGGGCTGTCGGGGAATAGATCCCGAAGGTTGCGATCTCGATCCAGCCGTCCGAGTACTTGGAGTTCGAACCCACGAGTTTCGGGTGGAAGGCAAAGACCTCAGTCTGGGTGTCAGGCACATAGTACTTGCTGCGTTTTTCATCGGGCCTGAAGAGGAACTTTTCAAAGCCAAACTGGGAGAGAAGCCCTTCAGCAACGGCTTTTCCATGGTCTACGGTCACGTTTTCGTCCATGATAACACAGGAAGCCGAGTAGTAGGTCATGAGCCTGGAAGCGTCTTCCTGCTGTTCCCGCCTGAAACAGCGGTCTATTGAGAAAAAGTGAAAAGGCGGTTCTTTTCGCTCAAGGAGGGCACCAAGGGATATGAACCAGCCGCTTGTCATGTGGCTGCGCAGTGTTTTTGTGCTTGCCTGGGCTACAAGTTCTTTGAATTCGGGAAAGACCTTTTCAATCATGTCGGCTACAAGGGCATCCGAAACTTCAAGAGCTGCCGAGATTTCAGGCACAAGGTCATCGCCTTCGACTTTCCCTTTTTTGTAAGCGTGGAGGACTTTCCTTACCTTGTCTATGCCTTCGTCCCCTATATCCCCCAGGATTCCGTTTATCTGTGCAATACGCTCGTCGGAAATCCCCACATTCGGGCGAGGCAGCCCTGCAAGATAGAAACAGCGGTCAAGGACTGCGAGGGCTTCGCTTCCGAACTGCTTGTGGACCTCTTTTTCATCAACTATAAGGGGGTTCATCATCTCTTCGAAACCCATGCGCAGATAGGCTTCTCTCAGTTTCTGGATTGTATCATAAACAGGGTGAGCTTTCCCGTATCTAAAGGTGGTTCTGGGGTAGCGCTCATTAAGGGTAGGGGTTTTGACCATTTTTTTACCCTCGTTCCAGGTAAGGTCAAAATTCTCCTTTGCATCTTTTTTTATTTTTTCTGGATCGAATCTCATGGATATCCTCTTGTAACTGATTATTGGAATTCTGGGTCTATCAGACCCTTACGGTTTTATCGTTTATATGAATATGTTGAATTGTCTGGCAGCCCTATGAAGTATATCGGATAGCGGGCGTCAGGTAGCTGGTTCTAAACTGCAATTTATCGCGTTAAATTGTAATTAATCGCGCTAAGCTGTAATTAAACATGCTAAGTTGTAATGTAACTGCGCTGAATAGTAAATGATTTTAATGGTTGAAATTTATCCAGTTTTTCTTCTCATCCTGGAGCTCTACTAGGGTGCTGAAGGAGTAAATTGTCTTACAGCCCTGTAGTCTTACAGCTTTGTGGTCTTATATTCTGATATATTCTGATCGTCTTACAGCCTGGATTCCAGGCTCTTCATTGCAAGCTCAAGTTTTTTCTGTTGAATTGAGTTTACCACATCTCCGCGTGTTTTTTCTATCAGGGAGCGGGAGATATCGGTCTTTCGCCTGAGCCCGCCGGTTATCGCGTCAGGGTAATCAAAGTCCATAAGGACTGCATGGATATTTTCCATGATCCCCAAAAATACTTCGGCATTTTCAAAGGATTCTTCCCTTATAAGGTCAAGGACATGTCTTCTGAGCTCCCCCACCAAATCTCCGAGCCCGTTAAGATAGGCAGCATACTCGACTCCCAGTTCATCCGGGGAAGGAAGATTCTGTATCTTTCCTTCTTCTTTTAATAAGCTGTAGAGAACTGCAACTTCTGAATATTCCTGCTGGGCATGTTCTACAAAACCGGCATGGTAAATGTCAGCATGCCCTTCGAACCGGGATTTGAGTTTCTTTAAAGCTCTTCCAGCCGCGTCTATACTTCTATTTGCTTTTTCAAAGTCTTTCCCTTGCAGGGCAAAGCTTGCTATCCTGCATTCCCTGACGATTTCCCTTGAAATTTTCAGTCCTTCTTCTCTGATCTTATCTTTAGTCTCGAAATTATCCCTTATCCGGATAGAAATTTCTTCCAGCATTACTTTTACCCCCCCTGTAAATATTTCATATTTCTATGATACCGTTTTTCCACCTGCTGGCTTTCCGCCCGTATCATGTTATCCCCCTGTATCATGTTATCCCCTATTTTTACGCATTTAGATGTGTTCCCGGTTTTATATTCTTTTTCAAGCTTTCACGCCACTATCTCAGAGTTTCTTTTCTGATATCTTTCCTACTGCATTCTTTATGAATTTCCTTTAAATTGTATTCTTTCTTTGATTTTTTCTGATTATCTTGTCTGTAGTCTTACCCCTCTTACCTGATCAAATCTCTAATTTTTTTAATATGTATAAAATGATTCTGAAGTTCTTTATATCTTTATCCCTTTTTTTGCCTTTTCTTTCGCTAACAAGCTTTAAGCATTTATTTTCTTTCGAAGCTCTGGTCATAATCTGAATTTTAATTCGAGTAGGGAAAACATGGAAGAAGGTCAAAATCAGATCGAAAAAAGACCGGAAAAATCGAAGTAGATTGAAGTTAGAAAGAAACAAGATTGGAGTTAGAATGAAAAAAGATGAAAAAGGTTTTTACCTTGTCGGTATCCCTGATCCCCTGATTTAATTCTAAAATCAGCCGGAGACGACTATCAAAATTACCAAGTCGCTTCCCGGCAGTTTTTAGTTTAGAATCAGATAAAGTTCGAGATTTTTAACAGAATCGTCTCAAGGAACGAATCTGAGCATATTTTCTTTCCGGGAGCCAAATTTTTTCTCTAAGGAACTCTCGGAGCAAATCCTTTTTACAGGATTAAGAAGAACTCTTCTGTTTTTCTTTTTTTACTCATCTACTGGAATGGTTTCAAGCTGGCTTGAAAGGTTCCATATCAGAGTCCTTGTGTGCAGTGGGAGGTTTGGGTCGTTGCTTATATCTTCGAGAATTGAAATGCTTGATGCTGCTCTAAGGAACAGGGGTTCGGATTCATTGTTCAGGATATCCATGATTTCATTCACAGAACGCCTGATATTTCTTGGAACTGAAGAGTCACTGGTTATGCTGTCAAGGACCTGAAGACATTGTCTGATAACTTCTGCTGAATCATTTGATGACATTTGAATCACCTTCGCAGTCAATTATGATGTAAAAATTAGAGCTAATAAATTAGTGTAAGACAGGCTAGTTATATAAAATATTATCGGTAATCCGTGAAATCGATTGTGTTAGTGTTTTCTCTTTGCGATTCCGTAAACAACCCATTTTCCGTTTTGCACATGATAAAGGTAGTTTCATATAGAGGGAGCTACACGAGAAATCTTATAATATGAGTGAAAAACCGTGCAAAAAGGAAGGTTAGGCATATGGATTCTGACAGAGACAAAAAAGTAAAGCGAATCGCTCGTTTCCTGGAACTCGGGGGCACAATGCTTGCCGAACACTGCAAGGTCTGCGGAGCCCCAAAATTTCGTTACCAGGGTACGGTAATCTGCCCTATCTGTGATGTCCGGGAAGAAGGAGAAGAAACTCCGGCTCCAGAACCTGCGGCAGAAGTCCAGGTTCCAGAAGCCAGATCTTCACCTGAGCGAGACAGACCTTCACCTGAACAAGACAGATCTTCACCTGAAAGGGGCAGAGTTCCAGCTGAGCGAGACAGGTCATCTTCTGAGACAAGAAAGAAAATACAGGCACGCAGACCGAAAACGAGGTTCGGGCAAAAAGCCCCGGAAACCGAAGGGGAAGAAGATAAGGTCCTCCGGTTTGCAGAAGAAGAGATTCCGGAACCCTCTTATGAGGCTGAAACCGCAAGAAGCACGTTTCCCGAAGTTCAGGCTGCTCCTGCGGTCCGGACAGAGAAAAGGACGGAGCAGGAAGTGGTTTCTTCAGTTCATGGAGAACGCGAGGAGCTGGAAAACCTTCTCTTTGAAAAGATGGTCAATATTGCAGCTTCCCTTCAGAATGAGAAGAATCCGCGTAGTATTGCCGAGCAGCTTGAGCTAATCGAAAAAGGCATTGGCCTGATAGAGCGGTTGAGGCGGATCTAAATTCTAACATCTGATACATTTGAATTGACTGTATTTAAACTAAAAATTTAAATTAACTTTAGTTAAACGATAAATTCAAGTTAATAATGGGCAGAAATAGCGCTAAAAATATTCGGGATTAAAGATATGCCGAAAAACCTCAGCTGATAGAGGAAGCCAGGAAAAAATGATTGTATATATATCTGATAATCGGAATAAACGGCTACAATAAAACCGGTTGGTATAAAAAAGCTTTTGAAGGGTAGAAAGAGCAAAAAAGAAGATTTTCAGGCTAAAAACTGGAAAAAACAGATCTTTTATGAATTTGCTTGAAGAATCTGGATTTTCCTGCTCTTTTTTCGTCCTTAAAAAGTTTAATATGCCCTGACTGGCTGGACTTTCGCCGAAAAACTGAAGCTTTTGCTCAGGAAACTCCGATCTCAATATGCAACTTTTTTCTCTCATACCTGCGGCAAACCCCGACAGATATCGATTTAGCTTTGTGGGGTCTCATTCAAGGCATTTCTTTCATTGTATATGGACATTTTAATTATAATTTCAATATATATCTATTATATATTCAATAGTTTTTATTTCTCCCATATTTCCTGATCTTTCATTACAGTTTTACGCTTTTTGATTACAGGAATCCCCTTTCCTGTTTTTCATTTCTACAGGGACAGCATTTTATAAAAGTATGTATCTTTTCCATGCGATATCGGTTTTGCCCTTAACTCCGTTAACTTCCACAAAGTGATTTGGGAGGATGCTTTTTCTATCATTATCTTTCGTTATAAATTTTGCCCTTTTTCTGAAAACCGGCATTTTGAGGGTGAACAGATCTATCATGATTTATCATAAATTTCTTTTAGGAGTGTTTATATTTTAGGACACGATAAATGTATATTGAGAGGTGATGAAAGCATGCGAGAGATATACAGAGACCTGCTTTCGTATCTGGTTACCTTTTTGAGGTTGCTTGGAGCGATGATTCTTCTTTTCCCTCTGGGATGGGTTTTCATCCTCCTCGGTGTACTGCCTGAGCCGAAGTGTACGGTTCACAGGCGGCACATGGAAAAAGTATTCTGCAACGTCAAAAAGTATTGATAAGACAGGTTTTTTTCTCGCGGGAATTCCCTCGGGAATTCCTTGTTAAAAACGTTTTTCCCGGAGCCTACAGTTGAATCCTGTTATTGCAGGCTTATAGTATGCGGTTTTCCTCCGATTCTGTTGCCGGCTTCCTCCTAATCGCCATATGGGTCTTTTCAGCCTCAGTCTCCGGGGATCATTATATTTTTTATATGCGAATTTATATATTTATGGAACATGTATGGATTCATAAACGTACATAAATGTCAGTAATTTCTCATTTTCAGAGTCTTTTTAATTTTTTCTGGTTTTTCTTCAATCTCAAGACAACCACAAAATTTTATCCCAATTTGAGCAAATCAATTCACTCATTTAAAAATGTTGATTCATTCACACAAGCATCCACCAAAATTTTCCAAATTGTGGAACTATTTTTGTGGGAATTTCCGACAGCTACAGCTATAAGCCATCAAGTTTAAGAACTAATTATTCTCCAATTCTAGCATTATCCATATTGGAATCTTGCTCTCATTAAAGGTGAGAAACCTTTCCATTTTCCAGTGCTGAAACACCGTTTGTTGAAAAAAGTAAATAGATTGTAACAAAAATTAGTTAGTCCATTATTGGTTTTGAATGACCTCGCTTTGTCTACTATATCACATATCAAAGAAAATATCTGTTCCATTGTATTATCTGTCTCAGATGTAAAACCTTTTTTCAAGAAGCTCACATTCTTGCTGAAAATCTCTTCGGCATAAGAAATCGCTTTATGAGACGCTTCAGAAAGTTCAAGATCAGAGTTAAATTCTCGTATCTTCTGAATATGCGCAACAGCACTGATAACCGTATCAGAAAGTATCAATTGAGATATCTCATTGTAGGTAATCTTATCGTTATCTGGAATCTCTTCAATAGAACTGAATTCCTCATAATACCTCTTACTAACGTTTTTTAATTGATGAAACACACAAAAAGAATGAGTCACTTCAGGAAAGACCATTTTTACGGCTCCAATGATCGCTTTATCCTCATCAGAAACAATCTTTTTGATTTTATCTTCAGGAAATCGGTTCTTTATTCGTATAAAAAGAGGCATCAGAGCCTCAATTGTTGGTAACCTCTCAGTTACTTCAAAATCTAAAATGACCTTCTCTTTGGTAGCAACAACGTAAACAGATTTATATCGCATTTTTTTCCATTCTTTCTTTGTGAGTTTCGTTCCAATAAATTCTTCAAGCTTTTTTTTCCATCCATTCTTGATCCAATTCCCATCAACATACAATGTTTCTTCAAAGCTAACTCCTTGGTTCAAAAGTTCTTGCTTTGAAAGTTTTGCTAGTTTCTGTTCATATAACCACAATGAAGTGGGACAAGGAGCTCTTCCACAGACATTTATTACTCCTTCTGTATATGTTTCCCCAATTCGCCGAGAATTGTGCAGACTGCATCGTCCATCGTATCTGACATTTATTTGTGTATCATAATATTCAGAACTGTAATTTGCAGAACCCTGAACACCAATAACCTGATCATGATAATGTTTCTTACAAGTGGGACAAAGCCAGTATGTAACATTGAGAGATATAGTGCCGTAACGTGATATAATAAAACGAGTGTGATGAGAGTTAACATGTAATTTACTTCCACAACTATCACACTGAGTAGGGGAGAATATAGAGAACATGGGATAGTATCGATTTCCAACCAAAACTTTTGGCAAAGGAATTATTATTTTGCCGTCAACTATCGTTTTTATCATTGATTTATCTATTGCAATGTTTCCTTTTCCCATAAATAGAAAAAATATATCAATATAATTAAAATTTTATTGTTTTGCACGATATAGAGGGAAAACGAAAAACCAGAAAATAATAAAAAGTCTCCATTTTCAGGTTCGTCAACCTTTATACGGGCTTTCGAGAACTTCCTTTATCCTGGCTGCGGTCTTTGGCCCTATTAATTTTACTTTCTTGAGTTCTTCCGTATCAGCCTGCAGGACCGCTTTTACGGAGCCGAAGTGCAAAAGGAGGTTTCTGGCGGCTTTCGGCCCGATATTCGAAATCGAAGAAATGAGATATTCCTGCTGCTCGGAAAGAGTGCTGGCAGATTTCTTCCCGTGAGGGTTGATTTCACGTTTGTTCTCTGTCTGCTCGCGTTTTGCAAGTATCTTTAAAATGGAAGCTGTTTCTTCCTCGTCCCGGGAGTGGAGAATGGATACTCCAAAATCGATAGCAATGGATACAAGTGTACCATAAATGGCATTAGGATTGATCTGCCTGGAAGTAAAAAGGTCCTCTCCTTCAATGATCAGGACAGGTTTTTCATACACTCTCGCAAGGTCTGAGAGCTGGGCAAAAAGGTTTCTTTTTCCGTCAATCAGGGAACTTGTAAAGTCGTCAGTACGCTTTCTTTCCACAGCAAGGCGGTCGCTTACCACGTAGTCCCCTACTTCGAGAACTGCAAAGCTGAGTCCCATGCCGAGCCTGTCCAGGGTTTTTGCAACCCCGCTTTTAGTCTCCCTGTGGTCTATCACTATTCTGAGGGATTCGCTTGCGTTGTCTTCGGATGCGGTTCCGAAATCCACAAGGGTTTTTTGCCTCTCTTTTGCGTTTATATCAGCTTGTTCATTTCCGCTCTTCTTGCCATCCCCATTTACGCCTGTTTCAGGGTGTGAGCTTTTTTCCGAGTATAGATCTGTTCTGTTCTCGAAACCGTCCCCTTCTTCATCCTCTTCTTCTTTTTCAATTTCAATTTCTATTTTTTCAGTTTTCAACTGTGGGTCCGGGGTACAGGGCAGGTTTTCGAAATCCGAAAGTGCTGCACTTTTTTTTGAAACCTTTGGGGTAAGGGCGGTTTCAAGCCCGTGCATGCTTTTAAGCATCCTTTTTTCCTTATTTTTGCTGCTCCAGTAATAGGCTTCGTCCCGCGTGCCCTTTGTCACAAGCACGATTACCCTGCCTTTTTGCTGCCTGCCGGTCCTGCCCTTACGCTGGATGCTGCGGATTTCCGAAGGGATAGGCTCGTAAAATAGTACCATGTCCGTGGCAGGGATATCAAGGCCTTCTTCAGCAACTGAAGTGGCTACCAGGACGTTGTATTCTCCAGCCCTGAATTTATCCAGGATTTCTGCCTGTTGCTTCTGTGTAAGCCCTTTGTTCTTGTTGCGCGAACCCTGACCTACAAAACGGATCGGAATAATTCCGGAAAACCCGGATAGGGCATTTGCCACTATTTCGGCAGTGTCCCTGTAGTTGGTAAACACAATTACCCTGGAATCAGGATTTTTCTTTAGCTGTTCGGATACGATTTTCCTTGCAAGCTCGAGTTTGGGATGTTCAACATCGCATTCCTTTACCCTGTACAGGGCTTTTCTCATGTAAAGGTCGTCCATGAGCCTTTTTGCAGCCTTGCTCGCACTTTTCGAGGAAGCTTCCGAATCCAGCTTTTCCAGGTACTTCCTGAGAGTCTCAAGCCCCTGCGTCTCCACCATCTCCACTGCATGGTTCACCTTCATCATTTCGGCAACCACAGACATGGCAGAGAATATCGCAGGGTCTCCTCCCACACGGATTTCTCCCTGGAGCTGTTTCTGGAGAAGCAGGAGGTCTTTTTTGGAGATATATTTCCCGCTGCCTGCAGAAAAACCGAGATCTTTTATGATTCTGAGCCGGTCGTCGAGGATCTTTTCCAGATAGCTCCGGATTTCGGCCATTTCGGGAGGAAGCTGGACCTGAAGCCACTCTATTTCTTTTTCCTGCACATAAGGGCGAACATCCCTGTCTTTCTCGGTTTTCACAGCTACGTTTTCAACATGTAAAGCCTGGCAGACCTCTGCGATTTTCTCGTCCGAGCTGCCCGGACTTGCGGTAATTCCGAGTATATGGGGATTTTTTGCGCTTTCAAAGTACTTTTCCGCAATAAAGGTATAGGCGTAATTTCCAACAGCCCTGTGGGCTTCATCAAAGGTGATGTGGCTTACGTCCTCAAGGCTGATCCTTTTTGTAAGAAGGTCGTTTTCAATTACCTGGGGGGTGGATACTATCAGTTTTCCCTGTGCCCAGAGCTTTTCCCTCTCTGCAGGGGCGATGCTGCCTGTAAAAGCCAGAATCTCTTCTTCGGGAAGGGCCATCACCTTTTTGAAAAAAGCAGCATGCTGGTCTACAAGAGGTTTTGTGGGCGAAAGGATCAGGGCTTTTCCCCCGAAACGCTGGAGCCTTGAAGCAATTACAAAAAGAGCTATTATGGTTTTTCCAAGCCCTGTAGGGAGCACAACAAGGCTTGACCCTTCAAGGGCTTTGCCTGCAAGGTTGAGCTGGTATAGCCTCTGCTCAACTGTGTCGGGCTTAATCAACGGATGCTTCATGCATGCCGGTTTCTCAGGAAAAAAACTCTCTTTCATTTCTATTCAGTTTTGTTTATTTCGGTTTTATTTGGGGCTTTATTTCAATTATAAAAAAGTAATATAAAATTAAAAACTTTGCTGCAGGCTTTTTACCTGCAGATCAGGAATTTAGAGGACCCTTAATTTAAAGGGTTCTTAAATCCTTTATTTTAGAAGTTAAAGGGCTTGCCTGCGGATTCGAAATCTCTGCCCCTGTAGATAAGCTCATAGAGCACGTTTTCGATCCCGTTGATAGGAGCCCGAACCTGGCGCATGGAGTCCCTGTCCCTTATTGTGACAGTCCCATCCTGAAGAGTGTCATAGTCCACGGTTACCGAGTAAGGAGTCCCGATTTCATCGTTTCTCCTGTAACGGCGCCCGATGGTCCCGGAGTCATCGTAATTGACAAGCAGGGTCTTTTCCCTGAGTTTTGCAATAATCTCCTTTGCCGGGTCTGCAAGCTCTTTTCTTGTTAGGAGCGGGAGGACTGCAACCTGCACGGGGGCGACTGCACTTGAGAAATGCATCACAAGGCGGGCTTCTTCGCCTTCGGCTTCACTCTCACTCTTTGCTCCCCCTGACTCTTTTCCTGCATCCTCTGTACCTTCTGCTTCTCCTGCACCTTTAAGTCCGGATTCGGCCGCTTTCTGGGCAACGTTTTCTTCGTCAAAGGCATGCTCCATTATGCCGTAGAAGATCCTGTCTATCCCGTAGGAAGGTTCAATCACGTGAGGAATGACGTTTTCTCCGCTGACTTTTATATTCTCCTCGGCAAAGTCCACAACGTCCGGGCTGACAGTCAGTTCTTCTCCATCCAAGGTAACCTTGATTTGATCCTTTGAGAGCTCTTCTTCCGAAAGCTGTTTTAAGGCGTCTGCAACGGCTTTTGCTTTGCCCTTGAAGAGGGGGCCGAGTTTTCCCATGTTCGGTTTTACGACAAAGCGGGTAACTATTTTGGGTTCGTCATATTCCACATAAACATAAAGGTCGGTCTTGCTGACCCTTGCATGGGCTTTGAGGTCGTAATCCGTCCTATCGGCGATGCCCACGATCTCTACCCAACCGAAGCGGTCCGTTTCGATTTCGGCGTCCCAGCAGTCGATTGCATAGTGAGCCATCTCATCCGTCAGGTGCTGCCTGAACCTGAGTTTTTCAGGGTCGATCCCTACTTTTGTCAGGAACTCGTTTGTGAGCGCGATGTTGTAGCCCAGAATCTCATGGGCAATAACGCCGGTTTCTACAGCTTCCCGCACGGTCAACCTGACAGGTTCGCCGGTTTGCTGGGCTGCCTGCGAATAAAGAACGAGCTCTTTGTCTGCGAATCGCTCGAAGTTAGGATGTTTTTTGTTCCTGGGGTCAACGAAAAGTTCGCACTCGGCCTGGGTAAATTCCCTGAGCCTTATTACACCCTGCCTTGGAGCGATTTCGTTCCTGTAAGACTTGCCGATCTGCACCGCCCCGAAAGGCAGCTTATCCCTGTAGAAGCGGGACAGCCTCTGGAAGTCCACGAACATCCCCTGTGCCGTTTCCGGCCTGAGGTAACCCTGCCTCCCGGTCCCGGGACCGATTGTGGTCTTGAACATCAGGTTAAATTCATAAGCGTCCTCGAACTCTCCGCCGCACTCGGGACACCTGATTTCTTTTTCCCTTATGACCTTCGTAAGTTCCTCTGCACTCAGGGTCCCTGCCGCTTCAGTTACGTTTTCCACAAGGTGGTCAGCCCGGAATGCCTCTTTACAGTTCATGCACTCACACAGAGGGTCAGAAAAGCCTCCTACGTGCCCGGATGCGATAAAGACCTCTTCAATTCCTATGGTCGGGCACTCGATTTCCATATGCCCTTCCTGGATAACGTAAAACTCTCTCCAGACCTGTTCGATCCGCCTCTTCAGCGTGCTCCCGAGCGGCCCGTAATCATAAAATCCGCGGCTTCCGCCATACAGCTCAAAGGAGTTCCATAAAAAGCCGCGGCGTTTTGCCAGCTCGAATACTTTTTCGTATTTATCCATTTTATAAATCCTCGTAAAATTGATCGGGGGATATAGGGTAATTGTGAATTTTTGACTTGTCCGAAATACTATGGATAAAGGGAATCATTATATTAAATTTGCACTGCTCTGAGACGGCGGGTTGAAGAAGGTGAGAAGAAGATTATGGATTCGATTTTGCTCTAAATAATAGTTTCTTTATACAAACCTAAACCTCTGTGTCCTAATTTTTACATAAATTCCTTATATCAAAAAACCAATATATGCCCATAAAAATAGGGATTATGAGGTAGATTGCGTGGTCAAGTCTTTCGAGGCGCAGAAACTTTCATTTTCAATCGATGGAGAAGAAAAAATACCTGCAATCGAAATGGTTGGGACTATACAACACATACAAAATATTATTTTTCACTTGGGTGACTATTTTTATGGCAATCCAAGTCGTCCGAAAGGGGACTTTCCGCAGGTTATCAAAGATTCATGTACCCTTTTTGTAACAAATATAGAAATGGGTAGCGTTCATGCTGAAATGCAAATAGGTGACGCTCAAGTTGGTATAACAGATTTGGGAACATTGGGTGAGAGAGCGATTTGTGCAACAAACGAGTTAATTGAAACTCTTTCTCACGCAGATGTTTCAAAAGAAGAACTGGGCGAAATAATTAAAGATCCTCACAGGTTAAACAAAGTATTAAAAGAATTCTACTTAATGTGGCCTGATCCGCAATCGAAAAGAAGTCTAACTTTTGGTTTCTCAGGAAAAGTTGAAGAAAATTTAAATCCAGAACAAAAAGAGGTAATACGATCCATCTTACGTAAACCCGTTGAAGAATACGAAAAAGAGGTTTTTGGAAGAGTTTATGAGCTACGGGTCGACAAAAACAGAAGGATTCAAATCGACACTCCGGAAGGAGCAATAGATTGTAATTTCACTGCGGATATCGAAGAAGATATCAAAGATATTATTGGAAATATTGTTACCATACGTGGTGTAATGAAGCCTTCAAAAGGCAAATTCGTTTTGAGTATTGACAGCGAAGTTTCGATTGAAAGAAATTCACGATACTATCTTGCCTCAATTAAAAGAGATGAGATTGAAGTGAAATTGAAAGAAGAAGTTCCAATTGATATTGAATTTGAGGATGATTATTATATAGCTTCAAATGATGATTTAGGGCTTCTTGCTGTTCAACCAAAAATGAAGCTTTTGATCGAGGAACTCAAAGGACAGCTTAACGTTTTATGGCAAGAATATGTGCTTGCCGATGAAGAGGAGTTGGCACCCAGTGGCAAAGATCTGAGGGAAATGTTAATTTCAATTGTGGGTGCTTAAAATGTCTAAATATAAAGTAAAAGACATCGAGTCTTCTTTATCTAAAAAGGGATTTCAGCTTCAAAATTCTCATCATAAATTGTATACATACTATGTTAGTGGAACCAAAACAAGAATTCATACTTTTATAAGCCATGGAAAAGATGAATATGGTGACAAGCTGTTAGGCAAAATGAGAAATCAACTTAAGTTATCACATCAACAATTTGATGATCTGATTCGATGTCCTTTATCTAAAGAGGAATTAAATGAAATTTATTCTAAAAACAAATATATTTAATTCTCTTTCAATCCCTCTGTCTCTTCCTCAATATGCTTTTTTTAATTTTTCAAAGTTGTTAACAGTAAATTCATGTATTTAAATCCATAGATGAATAATAGATGAGCCGTTCCTCTCCTATCTATCAAAAAAGCATTCAGAACCTGAAATCCCTTATTTTTGAAACTTTAAATGAAGAAAATGTCACTGTCATACTCTTCGGTTCTAGGGCTAGAGGAGATTTTAGTCGGGTTTCAGATATAGACATTGGGATTCTTCCAGGTAAAAACTTTGATCGGAAAAAATTGATTTTTTTAAAAGAAAAGACTGAGGACCTTAATATTCCCTACACAGTTGATGTTGTGGATCTTTCCAGGGTTTCGGAGGTTTTTAGAAACAAAGCTCTAAGAGAAGGGGTCGTATGGAAAGAATGATGTTCTCAGGCGCGTTGTCAAAAGAGTAGAGCTGGATTTTCCGGGGAGCCCCGAAGAAAAATAAAAATAAAGTTATAAAACCCGGTTAGGATTTGCTTTTTTCTTCTTAAAAATGGGACGAGTTCTCTTTTCTCTTGCTTTTTCAGGGGTTTTGCGGTCTGACCACGCTGAGGCGCGGGGAAAAGACAGGTTTGAGACAGCTATTAATGATGGCCTGTTTTTCAATTCTTCTGATTTTTACAGCCTGTCGCTGCTTCAAGACAAATATTTAAAGATTGAAGCCGAGTACTAATATATGGTAGAAAACAGTCCTGTTGCTCCTTCCAGAGATACTATCCAGTTCATGGCTATTTTACGTCAAAATCTGCCGGAGATTTCCAGGAAATATAAAGTTAGTTATCTCGGGATTTTTGGCTCTTATGTGAGGGGAGAACAGGGGCCTGAAAGTGACCTTGACATTCTGGTTGAGTTTGAGGAAGCTCCAGGTTTTTTTGAGTACATTCAGCTTGAAGATTATCTGAGTGAGATTCTGGGCGTGAAAGTTGATCTGGTAATGAAATCTGCCCTGAAACCTGCTATTGGGAAACATATCCTTGAGGAAGTCGTGGCAGTATGAAGGAAAAAAGGGAATTCAGGGATTATTTATCCGATATTTTCGATGCCATTGAGAAAATCGAAAATTTTACTCAGGACATCTCTTTTGACGCATTTGTAGAAGATGAGATGAGAGTTTTTGCTGTTGTCCGGGCTCTGGAGATCATAGGGGAAGCTGCGAAAAACGTTCCATTAGAAATAAAAGAAAATTATCCTTCAGTTCCCTGGAAAGAGATGGCAAGAACCCGTGATAAGCTTATACATTCCTATTTTGGCGTAGATCTGAACGTCGTTTGGAAAACGGTAAATAAGAATTTGCCTCCCTTGAAAGATCAGATTTCCGAGATTCTAAAAGATCTGGGAAACACTTCATCCTGATTTCTTCACAACTCACATCTCTGAAAAAAGGGTTCTTTTTGATCCGGGTGATATTTGTGGAAAGCCTAAATATTTTAAAATCACATGTGGAAGTGATCCATCAAAAATTCGGGGTCAAAAGGATCGGGATATTCGGGTCTTTTGCACGAGGAGAGGAAAAAGAGGATAGTGATCTCGACGTGCTCGTAGTGTTTGAGGAAGGGCAGAAAACTTTTGACAATTATATGGATCTGAAGTTTTATCTGGAAGATCTATTTGGTCGGGAGGTTGATCTCGTTACTGAAAAAGCTCTCAGGCCACAACTGGAGGACATCATCATGAAGGAAGTTGTGTATGCCTGATAAGAGTTCTCTTTTGTCCTCAACCGGATTTGCGCTTAAGTTTCGCTTTGCATGATACATGCAGGTCAGGAATTAACATCCAGTACTGCCTTCTTTTTTCGATCCCGGGTTTATAATCTCCATCCTGATTTCGTTGCTTCTCTTCTTTTACTATTAATATTCAGCTTCCTTTTCTTAATTTTTGATCAAAAGGTTCATTGGAGGGTCTGGATATTATTTGAGTGATCATATAAAATTCTCTTATACAAGCTCAACAACTTTTAATATGACAAGCTTCTAAAGGTAGAGCCGGTGGGGTTAAGTAAGGCATTTTCAATATGGGGATGCCTCTTTGAGACTACGTTGGATAGTGTATACTATGAAGGACGTCTTTAAACAGAAGGCTCCTTTTGAGACTATGTTGGAATATATCTCACGCAGGGTATTTTCAAACAGGGAATACTCTGAGTCAACGTCTGATGGAATACATTATCAGTGGGGTTAAGACAAAATGTTAGCAAAAAGTTTACATGAAATTGTAAAAACCGTAATGAAAAAGAAAAGTTTACAACCGGAAACGATTGTGGAGATAGGGGAATGGCTCCACAGTCTGGAGTTTCTAACAATGAAGGTGATAATGTTCTCTTTAAGTGTTTATCACCTGTATGAATATACGCTTAAACATGTGCTTTAAAGCTGTACTTTAAACTCGCACTTTAAAGCTGTACTTTAAACCTGTAATTTAAAAGTGCGGCCAATATGGGTCCGCATGTTCGCCTCCTTTAGAGTTTGAATTGAAAAAAATGATTCTACTGAAACAGAATGTTTCGGGCTAAATCTGAGGTGAACCCGTGGGATACTTCAAGTCTGGCCTCAAAATGCCTGGGGTTGAAATAATCAACACAGGGTGGATCAAGCACCCCTCTCTAATACCCCGCCTGTTTCAAAAATCCTCAGGTGTAAAAAACTAACTGGAATCGAATAGGAATCGAATAGCCAGTTGATAGACATGAGAGGAAACATTCCCAAACCAGAGGAAGTATCAGATCAAAATCAGACCAAAATCAGATCAAAAATAAACGTTTTACTAAAAGAAAGTGTTATCACACAAAAAGAAGCGTTATCAAATCAAAAAGAACCAGGGCTTGCAAATGTTAAACAAACAGCCCTGTGCTTTATTTTTTATTCTGGTACTTTTGACGTTGCGTTTTTTGTTTTTAATTTCACGCTTTTGTTTGGTTTTTACTTGTGTAGCGTTCAGTTTTTTCTATCTTCAGATAGGCACAACTTTCCTTCCGTATGCGTCATTAAGCACTTCTCCAAGGGCGGTGTAAAGGGACGAAAGGCCCAGGAGTAGCCCCACATAGCCGGCTACGACAAGCAGGCCTGCGTTTTCCGTGGCGTTTACAATAGCCAGGAGGATGAACAGCACGAAGAGAGTCAAGAATATGAACATTATGGCTTTGCTGCCCAGCTTCAGAGTGGCTATAAGCATTACGAAGGTATAAACTCCCCAGAAGAAAAGGTAGGTTGCAAGGGACATAGGCTCAGGGCCTTCAATCCAGCCAATTGCGGGCAAGAGTATAAGACCTGCAAGAGAGAACCAGAACAGGCCGAATGCGCAGAAAGCCGTTCCTCCGAAAACACTCCCTTTTTTCCAGGCCATTAAGCCTGCAAAGACCTGGGCAAAGCCGCCGAGGAATATTGCCATGGACACTATCATCGAGTCCACAGGGTAAAGACCTATGTAACTAAGGCTCAGGAGGGTTGCTGAAAGGCCAAGTCCTGTAAATCCCAGAGGTGAAGGGTTTGCAGTCCTGTCCTTTACATGCACGTCTGCTACTATTTCCTGTGCTTCTACCATCAATATCACTCCCCGGATTTTCTCCGGAATTTTAATGGAAGTTTTTGATTCGACGGAAATTCTTGATTCTATGGAGATTTTCAATTCTTATTTGATAATAACAAGCATCAGCACTACTAAAGATCCTGTATGGAACCCTTTGAGTCACGAATATAATGAAAAGAAAAACAATTCGGGACGATTCCCTTTCTTATTCCTTTTGTTGTTCTTTTTGTCATTTCCTTTGTACCGGAGCCTTCCGGTTTGTTCCACCCCCAAAAACATGTTACTAATAAATATATTGCTCTACATATATTATCCTTATTTTTATAATAATCTTAACATAGAACCTCCCCTTCGGTTTTTTCATTCCATACAGCCTTTTTCCATTAATTTTAAATCATCCTGAAACTTATGGGAAAACTGATGGCCCCAAAAATTCTTGTTACCAATGACGATGGTGTTTATTCCACAGGCCTGAAAGCTGCCTTTGACAGCGTTTCGGACCTCGGGGAAGTTACGATTTCGGCTCCTGCTGTCCAGCAGAGCGGGGTCGGACGTTCGATTTCTATCTTTGAGCCCCTCCGGATTACAAAAACCGATGTAGGAGGCATACCTGCTTATGCTGTGGGCGGGACCCCAACGGATTCCGTAATTCTGGGAATTTTTACGATCCTCAAGCAGATGCCGGACCTTGTGCTCTCCGGCTTCAACATCGGAGAAAACATCAGTACGGATACGATCACCACCTCCGGGACCATAGGAGGGGCCCTGGAAGCTGCAAGCTATGGTATTCCCGCAATTGCCGCCTCCATGCAGGTGCTTGACGAAGGTCAGAAGTTCGATGATCCCAGGGATTACCACAGGGAACGCTTCGAAGCCGGGATCAAAATCGTAAACAAAATAGCCCGGAACGTCCTCAGGCATGGTATGCCCGAAAATGTTGACCTGTTAAATATCAACATCCCCTACCATGCCGAAGAAGATACCCCCATAGAAATAACACGTCTTGCAAGGAAGGTCTTCAAAACTGACGTGGAAGAACGGCGGGACCCGAGAGGCAGGTCATACTACTGGATTGCAGGAGACCTGATCCGGGAAGAAGAAGAAGGCACCGATGTGCATGCTGTCATGCAGAAAGGGTATGTTTCCATAACGCCCATTTCCCTGGACTCAACGGCA
The DNA here is from genome assembly GCF_000007345.1 of Methanosarcina acetivorans C2A. Taxonomy (NCBI): domain Archaea; kingdom Methanobacteriati; phylum Methanobacteriota; class Methanomicrobia; order Methanosarcinales; family Methanosarcinaceae; genus Methanosarcina; species Methanosarcina acetivorans. The sequence continues at coordinate 130,625 of NC_003552.1, forward strand.
AGAATTGAGTTTTCGGAGATAGAAAAATATCTCTGAAAATAGTGATCCAGAACAATGATCTAAAACAGTGATCTAGGATAATGATCCAGAACGATGATCTAAAACAGTGATCTAGAATAATGATCCAGAACAATGATCTAGAATAATGATCCAGAACAGTGATCCAGAACAGTGATCTAATTTCGGCTATAAGCCTGTTTAGATAAATTTACATGAAAAAAGAGAATAGAGTCCTTTGCCGGATAAAGACCGCTTTTTTATTCCGGAAAAAGTTTTCTGTTTTTTATTTGCACTTTTTTCTTAGTTTGATTCTTCCTGTTCTACATGGATGGAGATTTCCTTCCAGTCGTTGTTGATTGTGTGAAGAGTCTCTACCATTGCCTTAATGACGTTTCCTACGATTTTCTGGACAAATTCGTTCATTGGGATTTTTCTACCGTCTACCATAAGTTCGATTTTCATTTTTTTCTCCTCCCTATTGCGTTTTTTCTTTTTCTTTTCCTTTTTCTTCTTTTTTCTTGCGTTTTATTTTGTGTTCTTCTTCACTATTTTAATTATTTTCCGGGTTATTGTTTTATTCTTGCCACTTCTCCAATTTTGTGACTCCTGTAGCCGGAATATAGTAAGGTTTTCGCCGGCTTACTGCAAGTCTGAGCAGTTTTTCGATCTCTTTGGGGCTTTTTGCTTCCCTTACATCAACAAGATTATCGTGTACAAGCAAGCAGGGCTTAAACTTTCCGTCGGCGGTGACCCTGAGCCTGCTGCAGTGGGCGCAGAACTCCGAGTTGTCCATTGGTCGCACAAATTCCACTTCAACCCCGTCGATTATGTACTTTTTCCGGTGGTGAAGGTGCCTGACTCTTACCTCGCTTGCTCGTTCCTCAAGGATTTTTTCGAGGGCTTTTGAGTCAATCATGTACTTTGAAAGTTGCGGGTCAATGTTCATAAGCTCGATCAGCTGCAGGATAACTTTTCCTCCGTAAGGGCGGATAAATTCCATCATCGCATCGATCTCGTTGTCGTTAACGCCCTTCAGGAGCACCATATTCAGCTTTACGGGGGTCAGCCCGGCCTCAACTGCACTGTCTATTCCTTTAATCACTTTCTCAAGAGTGCCTGGCGGAGCTCCGGTAATCTTTCCATACTTTTCAGGGTTAAGGGAGTCAAGGCTTACATTTACCCTGTCCAGGCCCGCAGCTTTGAGGGTTTTTGCACGCTTTTCAAGCAGGATGCCGTTTGTAGTTGCCGAGACCTCTTTCAGAGGAGGGAGACAGGCAAGGATTTCCTCAAAGTCTTTCCGAAAAAGCGGTTCTCCTCCCGAGAACTTCACTTTACGGACCCCAAATTTTGCTGCTTCCCGGACAATTCCGCAGATCAATTCCGGGCTCATTTCGTGTCCGAGCGAGCCGCAGGAACAGCAGTCTGCTCCTTCATTGTGGCAGTACATGCAGGAAAGGTTACACCTGTCAGTAATGGATATCCGAAGCCCGGTTACTTTGCGCCCGTAAGGGTCGACCAGGATTTTTTCTTCTTTTTCTTCCGGATACAGGGAAGTTTTTCCTGAGTTGTTGTTTTTCATATTTCCTCGGCGTATTTATATTATCGAGGTAATAATATTTTTCGGTAGAATTCCAATCAGGTATTCTGATCTGACCACCTAAAATTCTCAAAAGTATCATGGCTAAAAAGAATATCTGCTAGCGATATGTTTCAACCAATATAATACATAATTACAGCTAATATAAATTGGTAGCGCATATTATTTCAGGAACTGGCAGAAGAAAAATACTAAAGTTTGATTCTTTTCTTCGAATTCCTCTCAGATAAATAGTTGCTGTGCTCCTTTACAGCCGAATTGATATATATTAATCTGTCCAATAAGTACCAAATGACAAAAGGAATACTTATAGCAGGAACCCATAGCGGAGTTGGAAAAACCACAGTTTCCATGGGTATCATGGCTGCCCTAAAGCACAGGCAGCTTAAAGTCCAGCCTTACAAGGTAGGACCAGATTACATTGACCCTTCCCACCACACAGCCATCTGCGGGCGTTCTTCCAGAAATCTGGACACCTACATGATGGGTACGGAAGGGGTGAGGCAGACCGTTGCCCGTACGTCTGCAGACGCTGACATTGCTGTCGTTGAAGGGGTCATGGGGCTTTTTGACGGAATTGACTCCACGGAAATCGCAAGCTCGGCACATGTAGCCAAGACCCTGGATATCCCGGTGATCCTTGTTATCAATGTCCACGGCATGTCAAGAAGTACTGCAGCTATCCTGAAAGGCTATTCCGAATTCGACCCGGAAGTCAGGATTGCAGGCGTGATCCTGAACCAGGTAGGCAGCCCCCGCCATGTAGAACTTGTAGTTAATTCCCTCCCTGGCAACATTCCCGTTGTCGGAACCATCCCCCGCAGGAAAGATATCGAGGTCCCTTCAAGGCACCTGGGGCTCTACATGGCGCACGAAAAGGACTACAACACTGCGGAAATGGCAGCCTTTATCGAAGAAAATGTTGACCTTGATGCAGTGCTTGAACTTGCCGAGCCCTGTTCGGTTCCGGATTTCGTTGAAACGCCACATACCGGGACAGATCTCAGGATTGGGGTTGCCTGGGACCCTGCTTTCTGTTTCTACTACCGGGACATGTTCGATGCCTTCAGGGACCACGGAGCCGAAGTTGTGTTTTTCAGCCCCATGGAAGGAGAACTTCCGGACGTGGACGGGATCTATTTCGGAGGTGGCTACCCCGAACTCTATGCGGAAGTCCTTGAAAATTCGGAAACCACCCGGAAACTCAAAGGGCTTGCAGCCGACGGCTTGCCCATCTATGCGGAGTGTGGCGGCCTGCTCTATCTCTGCGGAACTTATGAGGTCGATGACAGGACTTATAAACTGGCTGATGTTGTGCCCGCAAATACCCGCATGACAAACCGGCTGAAAGCTCTCGGATATACCGAAGCCCGCCCTCTTGACAGGAACCTCTCTTCCCGCAATATCCGTGGCCACGAATTCCATTACTCCCTTACGGAATGCGACCGAGATGCCAGGTTTGCATACGAAATGATCCGCGGAAAAGGCATACAGAACGGTTTTGACGGGCTTCTGGAACACAATACCCTCGCAGGGTATATGCACTCCCATCCTGCCAGCTTCCCGGTAGATAAGTTCGTGGGAAAATGCAGGGAATACAAAAAAAGGTAAATGTTCAGGACTCAGTTCAGGTTCAGGACTCAGTTCAGGTTCAGGACTTAGTTCAGGTTCAGGACTCGAGTAAAAGTTCAGGATCTTACGCAGTTGAAGCAGTATAGGAGAGATAAGAATACCCTTTTCAAATCTCTCTTTTTACTGGCTGTATTATTCTTTCTTTTTTTGGTTGAAAAATTCGAAACTCGTTCTTTAAATAACTCAATTCTTTATAGAATTCAGCTTTTTAAATCAACAACTTTTTGCGTTAAAGTGCTGTCCAGCCGCCGTCAACTGTAATTATCTGGCCTGTAATATATTTTGATTCATCGGATGCGAGGTAAACAACGGTAGTATCCAGGTCTCCGGACTGTCCCGCACGTCCCATCGGACACATAAATTCAATAATTTTTGCAAATTCCGGATCAGCAACAACTCCTTCAGCCATTCCAAGAGCAAAATAACCGGGTCCTATTGCATTAACCGTAATGCCTTCTTTTGCCCATTCAGTTGCCAGAGACTTGGTGAGCATTAAAACTCCACCCTTTGTCGAGCAATAAGCTGTAACCGGTAATCCTTTCATTGACACTGTTGAGTGAATTGACCCGATGTTAATGATTCTTCCATGTTTTTGCCTTAACATTATTTTCCCAACTTCGCGGGCAAAGAAATAAACCCCATTCAGGTTGGTATCAATCATATTGTGCCACATTTCATCAGTTGTTTTGTCCGCAGCATCAACAAGTCCGAGACCGGCATTGTTTACAAGGATATCTATTCTTCCGAAGTCTTTTACTACCTGCTCCACAGCATTCTTAATCTGTTCTGTTTTCATCACATCACACAGGTAATAGCGGCAGGTTACTCCAAGTTTTTCAATTTCCTTCTGTACTTCCTTCAATTTTTCTTCACGGCGTGCAATTATAGCAATATTTGCACCTTGATTTGCCAGGGCTCTGGCAAACTCTACTCCAAGCCCTGAGGAAGCACCTGTTACAATAGCAACTTTTCCTGTTAAATCAAATAGATTTTTCATTTCCCAATCCTCCTATTTTTTATTACATTTTAGAGTTCTTTGCTCATTTTAAATGTTTGTATGTTGTACTGTGTGTTATCCTCGAATTTGATACTTTCAGCCTGCCAGGCTGAGATTAATAAATACCAAAGTAATTTTTAGGAACAGAAGTAATGTACCGGAACGGATACTTTGAATGAATACTGAGAAGATTTGTTGAACAGTTTTTAACCGTATATAAACAATAATTTGGAATAATGATCAGTATCCAGTATCATGCTCGCTACAAAAGGAGGTAATAGAATGAAATTCATATGTCCGCTTATTGTTGCCAACAATATGGAAATTTCCAGGAACTTTTACGAAAAAGTTCTCGATCAAAAAGTACAGTACGACTTTGGTGAAAACGTATCATTTGAGGGTGGTTTTGTGATACACTTAAAGTCGCATTTTTCAGACTTAATAAACATAAACAAAAACGACATTGCTCAAAAATCAAATAACTCTGAATTATATTTTGAAGAGGCTGATTTAGATAGTTTCCTTCAAAAGCTGAAAGACATTGATTCCATTGAATATGTACACGGATTAAAAGAACAGCCCTGGGGACAGCGAGTTATCAGATTTTACGATCCTGATATGCACATCGTTGAAATTGGGGAACCCATGGAAAGCGTGGTAAAAAGACTCCTTAGGGAAGGACTATCGGTTGAAGAAACCTCAAAACGCACCTCAATGCCTGAGGAGTTTATAAGGCAGTTTTTGTGAATAGCCAATAGTTTGCAGCCTTTTATTTTCCTTTTTCATTTCTCCTTAATTTCATTTCCTTTTTCGTTCTTCTTTTCATGTTCCTCCCTCTTTTCCTTTTTCTCTTCGTTTCCTTTTTCTTTTCCCTCTTCTTTTTCCCTTTCTTTATTTTTCAGGAAAATCCTCCTCTCGTAATACCCGAGTGGATGGCTGATCTTTGCGCAGAGCCCGTCTTTTCCTATGCAGTTGCCGTATGTCCGCATGGTATCGCAGGCAGGGGGTTTGTACTCGTTGCCCGTAGCCCCGGCGATGTGTTCGATCTGGTAGAGGGTCTTTTCCGCGTCAAAGTCGGGGGAGACGTTGAAGAGGTTCAGGATCTCTTCCACGGACATCCCTACGTTCAGGAGAAATGAAGTCATTGCAAAACGCATCGAATGTGCAAGGTTAACCCCTCCCTGTACGTTTGCAAGAGCATGGGAAATACATGGGGGAAAGAGTTCGGGCTCAACTGCCCCGAAGTCCGTAGCTCCGAATTTCTTTTTCTGGACTTCAAACTGTTCCTTTATTTCGGCGACATAGGGGGCACAGAAAGCGGAGACTTCTGGAGGGATTTCCGGGATGGGGAAGGATTGTTCTATTCTTTCCCTGACTGCTTCTTCAAGAAGCCTTGCAAACTCTTCCTTTGTTATTTTTATCTTCCCTGCCCTGAACTGTCGGTTTGTCAGTTTCCAGGAAGGTTCTTTGAGGGAATTGGAAAAGCGGATATAGTCCGTAAAATGCATACTGAAATGGGAGTCCCTGATCTCTGCCGAGATTCCGAAGTCTTCTCCGAATTCGAGCAAAAAGTCCGGGGTTTCGTTTCTCAAAAAAGTATAGGCAGCCTTGGCTTCTGCCAGGGCATAGCGCCGGGTAAAGAGCTGGTCATCCACGCAGGCGACCAGCATCCTGGCAAAGGGATAGGAAAGGAGTTCCGAGAGCACCTGGGCTTCCTCTGATACGGGGGGCTTTTTGATTTCCCCTTCAAGAGCTTCCTTTACTCTTTCTATTCCGCGAGCTCTTGCGGTCCTGTAAGCCCGCGAATTGAGCAGGCTTTCCAGGGAAATTCCCAGATCTCCAACATGGGCAGACGCTTCTGAAATAAATGGGTAATATGCAAGTTTTTCGGCCTGCATGCCATCCTTAGTCTGATTCTATTCTTGGGGCCAGAAGGTAAGATATTCTTCCTGCACCGTTCGCAATTTCAAAGTCAATCAGGATAGGGAAATCTCTGCCAAGAGAGAGTGTAACCTCATTTACCTTGTTTGTGGGCTTGACTATATCTGTCAGGTAGTCCAGAGAGAAGAGGGAACAGGCTTCCCCCGCTTTCAGGTCAATTAACTGGTCTCTGCCCATCTCCAGGCGGACCTGATCGGTATCGCCCTTAGCTTCCATATAGAAAGTATCTCCGGAGACTCCCATGAGCATATGGTCGCTTATCTTTTCTGCGGCTTTTACGGCACGCCTGAGGTCCGCACCGTTCAGGACAACTTTGGCAGGCAGCTCGAGCTGGGGAACTCTGGGTTCTGCACGGATTGTTGAAGGATCCAGCAGAGAAAGAGTATAGGACAGCCCTCCTACATCGATCAGGAGTTTATTGCTTCCTTCTTCAAGTCCCATCCTGACTGTATCGTTCCTATCCGCAATTCCCAGAAGGTCGGTAATCTTGTTCAGGTCAAGTCCGATCTCACACTCATCAGCGCTGTATTCATCAAAAGCCGATGACCCGAGTTCAAAAATTCCCATTGCAACATTGGCCGGGTCAACTGCTTTTACCGAAATTCCTTCGGGTTTAATTTTGAATCTAACCTCATCTACAATTACAGCCAGTGCGGCAATCGCGTCTTTCAGAAGCTCTGCATTAATTGCTGCCTTGAACATGATTCTTCTCCATCAAATAAATTTAAGCCTTAAACCCTTATCTATCCTTGGATATATAAATTTCCTTACAATTTGGAACTTTCTTTCCTTTTGAGGAAAACTCCCCGAATCGGAATAAGTAGCCATATATTGAATCGGGTTAAACCAGTAGATTCAAAGTCCCGGCAACTATATAAATCTTGGTCAGAAAATCAGGAAGCTTCAGGCTCTGCCTGAAACATAAAAGAAGTTCTGACCTGAGAATTAGTTTTCCAGAAGCACATTTTCCAGAACTACGTTTTTTAGAAGGGCCGGAAGGAAAAATTATGAAATTCAGTCGTACTCTCTCCACGTAAACCCGCACTTTGTACACTTGAAGAAACGGGTCTCGGACTCGTCAGCAGACCTGAGCTGTCTGAGCCACCAGGCTGCAGTGTTGTTTCCGCACTCCGGGCATTTTACATTCGTTGTTGGCAGGCCTGAAGTCTGTTCCCCTTCGAGTACTACTACTTCGTGATCGTCAATCTTGGCTTTGGAGACAAAACCCTTTGCGTCACTTTCAATCGGTATTGTGTTTCCGCACTTTCTGCAATGGTAGTTGCCGTCTTTAGGAAACATCATACTTTTACATTTGGTACAGAATTGCATTAATATCACTTTTTGCGTCATTTATCATTTTATTGTGGTCAAAAGCCAGCTCAGGAACAGAATCAAACTCAAAAAGTTCAGCGGCATCAGCGTCAGAGCCTGATTTCAAATCTCCGTATCCTTTCGCAAGGTAGCACACCGAGACCGTATGCCTTCTCGGGTCGCGTTCAGGGTCGGAATAGACACCGATAAGTTTGAGAATTTCTACGGAAAGCCCAGTTTCTTCAAAAGCTTCCCTGGACGCTGCTTCTTCTGTACTTTCCCCTATTTCGACAAAGCCGCCAGGAAGGGCAAATTTTCCCTGATACGGAGGGTTTTTTCTCTTCACCAGAACAAGCTTGTTTTTAAAGAGAATTACAGCATCAACGGTCAGGCTGGGGGTATTATGTTTCATAAAACGCCTTCGAAGTTCACTTTCCGGGAGATATTTTTCTTCTGCTAATCTCCTTCCTGATTAGCTTTTTCTGGCGCATCGCCAGGTAAAATAATATATTAGTATAGTGCCTATTGTAGAAATTCGTCATCATATTTCAATTATTCTTATCAACTTTTTTATTCTTCTCAATTCTGTTTTGAGTTATTCTTTGGGTCTCAGGGCTATGAGCCGAGTTCTATCAAGAAAAAAAGTCACTTATACAGTAGTCTTTATTAAAGGTTTCTCCTTTACAGGTTCCCAAAAAGTTCTTTATCAATTTTTTAAGAACCATTTTATCTGGATCATTTTTCTTATAAATAGAGACTTTATAACCTGAATTCCGTCTTTTTAGGCGCATATATGCTTTTCCCCAAATCTGAGAGGTCAAGATGATTGTGATTTAAAAAATATTACCTTACATCTTATGTGCTTATGTTTAAGCGCATGAGTCGACATCAAGCGACATTTATGCGCTTAAAAATGCGGAACTAAGGTTATAATCGTTATTTTTCTATAATAGAAATTTGTTACCTATCTACAGGGCTCTCAATATTCTCAAATGCTGACTGTAGAAATCTGCGCAGGTATTTATATGTGCGAGTTATGTCAGTTGCCTATGATCTGCAATAAGGTATGTATTTGCCAGTACCCGATCACAGCTTCTCAAAGGGTAACAATTCATAAGGCTGTGAATCTGCTGGCTATATAGTCCACTGGCTGTAAGTCCGTTATATCGATAAAATCCATAAGCTTTGAATTCCTTAATACTTATAATTATGAAAACTTCAAGTTACTTATAGAAACTCTATGGAAATCTATTAATTATTTTAGGGAATTTCATGTTTTACTTTCCGGAAACTTCAGAACTTGTTCGGGATTTTCCAGTACCACAGAAGAAAAAGGGAATCTGGAATGTCTTCGGCCCGGGCAAAAAGGTGCGTGAAAAATGATAGAAAGTGTACTCTGGCTTGCAGTCGGGTTAATGATTGCGTCATCCGTTATCCCCAGAACCTCAAGAGTTCGTAAACTGTTAGGGGGAATAGGGTGGGGTGTGTTTTCCATTCATTGGGGTTATCAGCCTTTCCACTACATCGAGATCCAGGACTATGCCAATGTGGTCCTTACATTTTTATTTGCCCTGTTCTGCTTACTTGTGGCGTATATCATGCTTCGGGAGTACAGGGAAGGCCCTCTTCTCATAAAACAGAACAGAGAAGTGGTACACTCAAAAGTTTCAGCTCCGATTGAGGGAGATTCCCTTGACATAACTTCAATGCTTACGAGTGCAAGTGCTCTTGGAGCTCTTGTTTATTTCCCATTTGCAAATTTCTCTACCCTGAATACCTGGATTATTGGAAATGTTACCTCACAGGTTCTCTGGGTTCTTCAATACTTCGAAATTCCGGCATCCTTGAAAGCTTGGAATATGATAACCCTTAACGGCTATACGGTTGAGATTATCCTTGCATGTACCGCAATTGAAAGTATAGCTCTTTTTATGGGGTTAATAGGTGCGGTCAAAGCGCCCCTGAACCGTCTGGCCATGGCCTTCATCGTATCCGTTCCTGTGATCTATGTGCTTAATCTTATCAGAGATATTTTTGTGGTTATAGCTTATGGAGAACAGTGGTTTGGGGCTGACAGTTTCATGATTGCCCATAACTATATTGCGAAGGCGGGTTCAGGGATTGCTCTCTTTGCAATTTCATATGCAGTACTCAAGATTCTGCCTGAGTTGCTGAGAATGATCGATGGCCTCTGGGTAATACTTTCCGAAGAATTGAAATATCTTCTGCATAGATTTGCTGGGGATTGAAATCAATGATTGCAAAAGGATCCGAACCCTGGCTTTTCGCAGCTGCATCCGCAACTGCCCTGTTTGCAATTCTCTCATGGGCAACGGATAGTTTACCATTCCTTAATCATGCAGCTCACATGGGAATGGCATTAACTTTCTTTATGGTTATCTTTTTCAGGGACCCCGAAAGAAAGGTGGAAATCTCTGACGCTTATATGATTTCTCCTGCCGATGGTACGGTTATCGACATCAGAGACAGGAAAATCTGCATTTTTATGTTTCTTCAGAATGTACACGTAAACAGAGCTCCGATTTCCGGAAAAATCAGGGAAATTACCTACAAGAAAGGCGGTTATCTCCCCGCTTTTTGTAAGGATTCGGAAAGGAATGAAAGAAACGAGTTCATTATTCATAGCAAGTACGGGGATGTAGAGGTCACACAGATTGCAGGCACTATTGCCCGCAGAATTGTCACATATTCGAATGTGAATGACAGTGTAGAACAGGGACAGCGGATCGGGATGATCCGTTTCGGGTCAAGAGTCGATGTAACAATTCCTCATGATTTCGATATTACAGTCTGTAAAGGGGAGCGGGTGCTTGCAGGCAAAACCGTTATAGCAACAATAAAAAATGACAGGGACTTTTGATATGAACGTATTTCAAATGTTACGGCTCCCGGACTTGGTCTCTCTTTTGAACCTGATCTGCGGGATTGGCTCCATTGCAGTAGCTGCCCAGAGTAACTCTTTTGGCTTTGCTTTGATCTTACTCCTGATTGCGGCAATTGCAGACGGAGCAGACGGATACATCGCCCGCAGGTTCAAAGGAGGAGAACTTGGGGAGCAACTCGACTCCCTCGCCGATGCAGTCTCTTTTGGGGTCGCTCCCGCTCTTCTTATCTTTCTGGAATTCGGAGAACAGGACCCTCTTGTCGCGATATTTGCAGCTTTTTATGCTGTATGCGGAGTGCTAAGGCTCGCCCGTTTCAATTCTACGATATCTACCTCGAAGCCCGGATTTGAAGGACTCCCCATCACTGCAGGTTGTATTATGCTGGTTACCTATCTTTTGCTTGGAGAAAGTATCGTAGGTATAACCTTTTTGCTGGCTCTGACTTTAGCCCTTTCTATCCTTATGGTGAGTTCCGTAAGTTATCCCAAGATCCGGAATATCAGGGTCCTTGCTTTTGTAGCTGCGGTTTTCGGGATAACTATTCTTCTGTACTTTATTGATCTGGAGTACATGCGGCTTTTTTCTTTCCTGCCCTTCATTCTTATGCTTACTTACCTGTTTTCTCCTTTCCTGAAGGTCCCTTTGATCAGCCCTGTTAACAGTAAAGAGCAGGGGAACAAAAAGGGACTGAAAGCCGGAGGGGGAAAAGAAAAGCAGTAAAGTCAGTTCAAATAGTAAGGTCAGTTCAAATAGTAAAGTCAGTTCAAATATTACTGTAGTTTCCTGTAGTTTCGGACTTAAATATCCACACTTAAATTCACACTTAACCACTCAATAGCTGGTATTTGATTCTAATTTCTCACAGGCACATTGAATCAACAGGGCAGATCGAATTAACAGAAGCGCATTTGTTCGGCAGGATTGCGTTGGATCGGCAGCGATGAATTGAATCGGCAAGATTAATTTGAATTAGTAAGGGTATTGGAGCAACAAGGCATATTGGATTGAAAAGGAGAGGTTTATTTGGCCGGAAATAAAATAACCGATAGAGATAACGCACTTTTTGAAGCAGGAATAAAACTGGGAGCTCTCTACCATCAGTTTACGGGTTCCCCGGTAAACCTGAGAACGGCTTCAAGCCTTGAGCAGGCTATTCAGGAAAGCATTTCAGTTCAGCCTTTTGTGGAAAGCATCTCCGTGAAAATTGACCGGGATCTCTTGAAAAGTAAGCTAAACAGTGAGTTCGGATACACCGAGCTTCAGGGTCCCATGCTTGATGTCAAAATCACTGTAAAATACGGCTCTTCACGGGTGAAAGTTGCAATGGAATTCGACTCCGAACTGAATTATCCATTGATGAAAATTGAAAGTTTAGAATAAATTGAAAGCTAAACCTAAGAAAAATTAAATCTTAATTAAGGTAACCAGAGGTGTTCAAACCTCTGTTTTTGAAATTTCAAAAGCTCTGACTACCTTTTCATTCTGTTCGGGGGTGCCGACTGTTACCCTGATAAGGGAATCTCCGGCTTCTCTGAAAGAATCACATGGCCGCACGATTATTCCTTTTTTCATAAGGTTTTCTGAGACTTTTTTTGCTTTCAGGGGGGTAACATCTACGAGCACGAAGTTTGCTTGCGAAGGATAAACCGCGAACGGGATATTTTTCTTAAGGTATTCCCTACCTTCCCTTGCAAGATTTATGCTTTTATTCAGGTGGTCGGTATCCGAAAGTGCGGCTACTCCTGCCCTTAAAGCCAGAAGGCTCACTGAAAATGGGGTGGCTGCCCTTGAATACTCTTTTACGAGCCATTCTGGCAATATCCCATATCCCAGGCGCAGGCCTGCAAGCCCGAACACCTTGGAGAAAGTCCTCCCAACCGCCAGGTTGTCATATTCCCTTACGAGCCCTGTGAGGTTCCTGTCCGCAAACTCAACATATGCTTCGTCCACAAACACGAGGGCATGGGTGTTTTCGACGATTTTCCTCAGGTCGGCTTCAGGAAGTAGGTTGCCCGAAGGATTGTTTGGGGAGCAGAGAAAAATGATCTTTGTCCTGGGCGAGACGGCTCCAAGGATCTTTTCAGGATCCAGGGAAAAGTCGGGGTTCCGCCTGACAAAAACCGGTTTTCCTCCGCAGGCTCTGGCAGGCAGTTCGTAATAAGCAAAGGTTGGGGTAGGGACAATAACCTCGTCTCCCTTTTCAATGATTATCCTGCAAAGCCCGTCAAGGAGCCCGTCCATTCCGGGGCCGGAGGCGACGATGTTCGATACCGGAAAACCGGTGTATTTCGAGAGGACTTCTCTCAGTTCCCGTGCATCGGCTGAGGGGTAAATATTTGCTCCTGGAGCTGTCTCTACGAGAGCTCTGACGGCTTTCGGGGAGGGCCCGAGGGGGTTTTCGTTTGAGCCGAGTTTGATAATCGAAGGCGGGTCAATCCCGTAAGCGGCAGCTATCTCTTCTATGGATTTTCCGGGAACGTACTCTGCGATTTCAAAGATTTCTTTTTTTATCAGTTCAGGCCTGCTCAAGAACATCAACTACCGTATCGATCTGTTCTTTCGTAATCACAAGTGGGGGGACAAGGCGGAGTACTGAATCCGAGGTGCAGTTTACAAGTACACCCTGTTCCCTTGCAAAGTCAACAAATTTGCCGCAGGGGTATTTGATCTCAACGCCTATCATGAGCCCTTTCCCGCGGACTTCCACAACGTCATCCCTTACCATGCCTGCAAGCTTTTTCATGAAATAAGCCCCCATTTCCTTTGAGCGCTCGAGAAGCTTTTCTTCCCTTATCACCTTAACCGAAGCAAGAGCGGCTGCACAGGCAAGTGGCCCGCCTCCGAAGGTAGAAGCATGCTGTCCGCGCCCGAAATTGATCCCGTTGTGGGCTGCAATGGCGCCCATAGGGAAACCTCCTCCTATGGCTTTTGACATGCTCATGATGTCGGGTTCAACCCCGAACTGCTCTTTGCAAAACCAGGTGCCTGTCCTTCCAAAGCCGGTCTGCACTTCATCAAAGATCAGGAGGGCGCCGGTCTCGTCACAGATCTCCCTTACTTCTTTTAAGTATCCGGGGTCCGGTATGTTTATCCCGCCTTCTCCTTGAATGGGCTCAAGGATTACTGCTGCGGTGTTTTCGGAAATTGCCTGCCTGATAGCCTCGGCATCGGAATACGGGACAAAGGTGGTTTCGGAGCTTACCGGTGGCATGAAGGGGTCCCTGTACATGCTTTTGTGGGTCACGCTGAGAGCTCCTATAGTCCTCCCATGGAAGGAGTGTTCGGCAGCTACAAAAGCGCTTTTTCCCGTAGCCACACGAGCCAGTTTCATTGCAGCTTCTACGGATTCGGCTCCCGAGTTGCAGAAAAAGACGCGCTCCATCCCTGTAATCGAGGCAAGGGTTTCCGCAAACTCTGCCTGGATTTCAGTATAATAAAGATTTGAAACATGAATCAGGTTCTCTGCCTGTGCCTGGATTGCTTTAACAACTGTCGGGTGGCAGTGCCCTACATTGTTTACCGCGATCCCCGCCACGCAGTCGATATACTCTTTCCCGTAAATATCCTGAACGACCGCTCCCTTACCTTTTGAAAGCACAAGGGGCTGGCGCCCGTAGGTCTGCATTACATATTTTGAGTCTTTTTCTATAACGGAATCGTACCTTGCCTGCGGGTCCCCGGATTCAATAATGTTTTCTGTCAAGTGAATTCCTTTCCTTGAATTTGTGATCATAAGTTTATTTTTAAAAGTTTGCGTTGAAGTTTTTCTTGGATTTTAATCAATGTTTCAGCTGTGTTCAGTTTAAGTTATATTTAATTTCAACTGTGTTCATTCTTTTAATGGTATTTATTGATGGACTGCTGGTTTCTACAGACTGTATCCCTTAATTTAATAACTTCCTGATTAATGGACTTCTCAGTTTAAGCTTTTCTCCTACCTTCGCCGGAGCCCAGATAATTCCCTGCTTTCCTGAAAAGCTTTGATTTTCCAAGAATTCCTGGCTCCTTGAGGATCCCCGATTCTCTGAAAACTGGTTCCTTGAGAATTACTTCCCTGAGAATATTGTCGGCTATTTGCTGCCCTTTCTCTGAAAAAAGAAATTTTCTGCATCATTTTCCATGTTCTATGGATTTTTCCTGCATAAGGACAAAATCAGGATTCACAGAAAGACTTTATATTTCAGGAGCAGCCCGTCTGGAAAAATTCCGGGAGGAAGATTCTGGTTTCAGGAGCTTCGGACTTAAGCCGGGATTATGATCAGCTCTGATGCTCCCCGGCTTCGTGTCTTCTTCTCAATCTTCTCACTCCGCCGGTGCGCCGGGTCCTCCCTAACGCCACGGTCCTGGCAGACATTCCTTCCCTGCCGGGTACAAAGCCATTTTTAGCTTTTGCACTGGTTTTAATGAGCGAGTCAATCTTGATTATTTCCGGAGCTTTCAGAAGCCCGTCCCGGGGTACGGGTTCCTTGACTTCTCTCGGAATCACTTTTCCCAAAGCATTAACATCTGCAAGAATTGGCATTTCTGCAGCATCCCTTAAGAAAGACAATCCTGAAGGTGCCTTTATAGTGCCTTCTACCCTTGCGTTTTCATGCAGTAAGACAGACTCTGCTTTTATTCCTCCGAAGACCTTGGTGTTCCGGCCAATATTTACCTGTCCTTTTGAAGATAGATTCCCATAGATAGTGCTGTTTTCTCCTATGTTGATCTTCCCTTCGGAATAAATGCTTCCCTTCAGGATCAGGGCATTTCCGGTTTCTACAGATTGTGCCTTCAGGTTTCCTATCAGATA
This sequence comes from Methanosarcina acetivorans C2A, assembly GCF_000007345.1. Classification (NCBI taxonomy): domain Archaea; kingdom Methanobacteriati; phylum Methanobacteriota; class Methanomicrobia; order Methanosarcinales; family Methanosarcinaceae; genus Methanosarcina; species Methanosarcina acetivorans. Next base: position 145,801 of record NC_003552.1, read on the forward strand.
ACAGTTGTTTCCGACAACTGCATCCCCACCAACTTCAATGACTTCAGGAGTGATTTTTGTGCCTGTGGGTATGATAAGTATTTTTTCAGCGGGTTCCCTGCTTTCGGATTCATGTTCTTCTTCGGATTCGTCAAAAAGTTCTTCAAGGGCTTTTTCGATTTCTTCTCCCCTTCCAAGACGCATCATTTCCCTGATGTACAGGAATAAAAACATGATTACAGGGACAGGGTTTCTGACGACGATCCAGCCTTTGGCTACAAACCCGCCTTTGATTTTGACTTCCTTGCCTACGTCCAGGTCCCCTTCTACGGTCAGTTTTCCCTCAATGCTAACAAATTCTCCCAGATAGGCGTTTTTGCCGACTTCCACATTGCTCCCCATTTTTGACCACATGTCAATCCTGGTATCAGAGCAAGCTACCACATCTCCGGAAACAGCCACTCCTTCTCCCATGATGACCATATCCCCGGATATGCTATACTGGATGCTGGAGTGGTTGCCGACAATAACGTCTCCCTCAACTACAATCCTGCTTGTGTCTATTCTGGTATTATCGGGAACCAGAAGGTGTTTTAGGATTTGCTCTTGTTCTGGGATGCTTTCACTCTCCGGGGGAACTGTTTTTACAATCTGGTACGAGTTTTGCTTTTAAAACCGCAGGGCTGAAAATACAATTATTTATTTTGCGAGTAGTATTCATTCAAAAATAACTATCTACGATATATTCTTATCCATTTTTTCCGTTCAGCCTGGCATTTTTGAGCAGTAAGAGTAGTCCTTTATATATTGTATCCAGCTATATGAAAATTTGCGTAAAAAGTAAAAATACCTTTTGTCTTCCCGTATCAGGTTTAAAATTTATTTTTTCTTTTCTTAAATCAAGGCTTTCTTAAATCAAGGCTTTCTTAAATCAAGATTTTTTAAATTAAGATTTTTTAAATTAAGATTTTATGACTTACTGGTTGACTTTCCGGGCCTGAAAGGTTTATCCCTTTTTTTTTCGAAGCAATTCCTGTCCGTACATCTACAGCTGCACCGCTGTCAAGAGCCAGGATTTCTGCAGGGGATAAGAGCAACTGTCCTGTTGCAAGCAGCCTGTCTGCTTTGTCCGTGACGAGCACTTCCTCTCCTGCGCGGAGTTCGGGGTCGATCTCAATTACATGCTTTGCAAAAGCTGTTTTGCCTGCCTCCACAAAAGGAGCAGCGTCTTCAGAAACAGCTACCCTGAGCCTTTTTCCGGGAAGAAGCCTGTGGACTACGGCAGCTCCTTCAATACTGAGCGTGAAAAAGCCATCTTTTGCTCTGGCTGTTGCAATTCTCTTGCCTGAGTGAAAGACTTGGCGTACTCTTTTTGTCCGGGATAACTGGAACGTTGATCCTTCAGGGAAAAGTTCCTTTCCCGTACCTTTCCCGAACTGGTAATCCGCAATCATACGGACCCTCGAAAGTCTTTCCACATTGCTGTTCATGAGGCTAGATAATATATGCAGACCTTAAAGCCGTTCCGGTCACCGGACTTAGAAAAATAAATGATTAAGATGGAACAAATTTATATTTTCCTGATGAAATACTAAATTATTTATATTTTGTACAATTTCTAACAATAACTGTCTGGAAGTGCAAATTCCATAATAATGTAAATTAAAAAGTAATTTTCCTGATTTGAAAGGGATCCGAATCCAAATCTTGCGATCCCTCAGGTATTTAATTCTGCAGGTAGAAATTTCTCCAGAGTAGCCCCAACTTAAAAAAGAAAATTCGAGGATTTTGTTGATTCGCAAAAACGTTTCTTTAGATGAGGCTCACCTCCAGAAACTCCAGCCCCTGCTGGAAAAACATGGAGGGAATTTGAGTGCAGCTATACGTGAAGTCATCGACCTGGCCAGCCCTGATCCTGAAAGCCTCCGCACCCCTGAGGAAATGGCCGGAGATCTGAAAAATAGGAAATCCTCTGAGGTAAGGGAACAGCTTATTCAGAACGGCGAATGTGTAATGATAAGCCAGCAGATTCTGAAATGGCTTGTGAAAAACAGTTCTGGGAGGCTTATGGAAGAGGATATTGTGCACGAACTGCTCAATCCTTATCTCCTCACTACAGTTCCCGAGTTAAAGGAGTTCCTCAACAGTGCCAGTAAAACCGCGGGCTGGAAAATAGAAGTCTCCTGTTCTTTCAGGGGAGAAGTCGTGCCTGAATCTTTTACCATGGATTTCGTTGGCGGAGACAGGGATTTTCGTGAGCTCCTCGTAGAAATTGTCTGTATTTTCCTCTCCCGCTGGATGGACTTGGATGTAGAGGCTCTGCACCGGAAGTCCAATTCGGTTACCGTGTACCTGATTCATTTTGTCCGGCATGAAAGCCAGAGTATAAGCCCCGGCGTCAGGAAACATTTCGGTGCTAAGGATCTCCTGTACAGGGAGATTGAACGAAAACCTGATTTCTGGGTAACCCTTGCAGAACTTTATACAAAGTTCAATTACCAGAGAGTAAATCTGGACAAGAGTCTTTTTGAAGCTCTTGTAGCCGGAAAGCTTCCTGATATAACAAAATATTTTGAGCTTAAAGCCGACCGTTCCCTCCGTGAAATCCCTCTTTCGGAACTTCTCCCGCTCTTTAAATACCTGGTAGTTGCCCCCCAGCTGGTAAACGATGTGGAAATATGTACCGAGAAAGGAAAAGAGCAGATAAAAATCCGGCATGATTATTCTGAAGAGAGCGTGGTTTTAACCCTTATTCAGCTGTTTTCCAATGTATTTAATGCAGGCTGGCACAGTTTCACTGTGAACTATGTCTCTGAACTCATAATATTCGATTTTTCTCTTCCTGATACTTCGGAACGGGACGCTGTAAAAGTTTCTTCCGGGCTGGATCTGGAATAAAATAACAAATTTTTTATATATCTCGGTCTTGTAAACTTACCTGTAGTCTTTAAGTTTGTGATATGTTTGCACTGCCAGAACGTTTGTCGAAAAAACACTTTTTATAAAGCAGGGATAAGCTTTGATCCGCAAAAACGTTTCTATGGAAGATGAGTACCTTCAGAAACTGCAGCCCTTCCTGGACAAAAATAACGGGAATCTGAGTGCTGCAATAAGGGATGCGATAGAACTCGCAGATGCTGCTCTTCGGGGTCACGAGTCCGTAGAAGATGCTCTGGAATATTTTACGGAGGGCTCAACAAAGTATCCTGAGATCCGCAACAGCCTGATCGAGAGCGGAGAATGTATATTGATTAGCCAGCTTTCGTTCCGATGGTTGATTGAAAATACCGATGGGATACTGGTAGATGACGAGCTTGTAAGTGAACTTTTCAATCCTTATCAGATAAAGACTGCTTCGGATCTCCTGGAGTATCTCAATACACGTAGCCGGAATATGGGCTGGGGAATTAAAGTTTCTATCAACACCTTGCAGGAGGATAAAACCGAGGTAATATTGCTTGAAAACGGGGATCCCAGTTTGAGAGCCTATCTTGCTGAGGCAATCTCTATCTTTCTTGGCCGCTATCTCAACCTTGACGTTTCCTTTGTCCACCGTAAATCCAATTCAATCCGTATCTTTCTTAAGGAACACAGATCTGATATGGAGGTTCCTCCGGGAATTAGAAAGAACTTCGGAACTCTTGACTATACCTTTAAGGAAATTCGAAGCAAGCCGGAATTCTGGACTTCCCTGGTGGAAAGGTACAGGCAGCAGAGGTATCAGCGGGTAAACCTTAACAAGGATGTCTTTGAAGCATTTCTTTCAGGGGAGATTCCTGATGTTACAAGCTTTTTTGAGGCCTCTGCAGGCAAGCCTATCCAGGAAATTCCGCTTTACGAACTGTTTGCTATTTCCAAAAAATTAATTTTTGTTACTCAGCTTGCAACGGATGTTGAAAGGACGGTTGAGAGGGGCAAGATAAACATCAAAATTCGGCATCAATTTTCCGATGAAATTGCTATTGAAAAACTTATAGCTCTTTTTTCAAAATTGTTCATGGCAGCAGGGCATGCATTTGAGGCCAGGACCGTATCAAATCTTATTACCCTCGAGTTCAAAGAACCCTGTTCTGCCTATTCTTCAAGCAACGGTAAATATTGAAAATTCTCTTCCTTCTCATCATCCAAACTATATAAAAATTTAGTTAAAGTCCTCTCTTAAGTGAAACTTTCTATCTGTTCTCGTTATATGTTATATGATATTGTTTTTCTGTCCTTTTCTTCTTTAATGCTTCGTCTCTTATTATAAATTTTTCTTTCCGACCTCTGGCAAAAATATTAATAAGTAGGAGGTACAATCTATTACTGGTTTATAAAAATGGTTAAGTGCAGGAACCGGGGAAAATTCGAATTTCCTGTGCTTCCAAAAAGGGACAAGAGGAACTCTGCTTGATAGTCCGCAAAAATATTTCGATCGATCAATGTTACATTGATAAATTAAAGCCCTTTCTGGACAAAAACAATGGAAATTTAAGTGCAGCGATAAGAGATTCTATAGAAGCTGCCTCTCAGGTTCTTGATGAGAAAAAGAAGGAGAAGGGAGAAAAAGACTCACGTAGTGCTTTGAAGACTATCGAATTACGTAACAAAATGGTTGAAGATGAAGAATTTCTGCTAATTCATCATACCATGCTTGAGTGGTTTATCAAAAAAACCTCAGGCCTGCTTCTTGAAGAAGCGACTGTATACGAGTTAATAAATCCCTATACTATTAAGAAAATTCCTAATTTTGTTAATTATGTAAACGTCCTGAATGATAGGATGGGATGGAAAATTAAAGTTGGTGCCGAATATGCTGAACCGGAACCTGGAACTTTGATCCTGACCCTTTCAAACGGCAATCCCTGTTTCAGGGGAGTAGTTGCCCAGAGCCTTGCCCTCTATCTGGCAAAGCAGATGAAAATGGATGTACAGGGGCTGTTCAACAGGTCAAATGCAACTAAAATCTATTTTAAGCGGTTCGAGTTCCTCAATTATGAAAAAATCCCTAAAGGATTTGAAGAACATTTCGGGTCAATGGAAAGCACTTTTCGGGAAATCCAGAAAAGGCCGGAGTTCTGGAAGAACCTTGTCAAGACATACAGACAGCAGAACTACCAGCGGCTCAGCATGAACAAAAAAGTTTTTGAAGCATTTGTCTCAGGAGATCTTCCTTCAGTTGACGATATGGGAAGAGAATTCGAATTGCTTGCGGGCAAACCCCCGGAGACTTTTACCCTTGCAGAGCACATAATGATTTTCAAAGAACTTTACCTTACCGACAGTATAGGAAGCGATATTGAAGTCTGTACTGAGAAAGGACGCGAATATGTTAAACTGATTCACGACTACTCCGACAGAAAAGTATGTGAACGCGTTATACAGTACTACTCAAATATCTTCAGGTCTATTGGTCATCCTTTTACAGTCACTTCAAGCCCCCATATGATTGTTTTCGAATTCGGGAAAAACCTGAGTCCCAGCCATATCTCCGAACCCGGGCTTGCAGGGGCCGAGTCCGAGCTTTCCTTTACTCCCTGAGTTTTTGGCAGATAATTTCATATGCGGAAGTTTCCTATCACTTTTCATGAGTGATGTAATTCTGCTCTGGGACTGTCCTCTCCTTTTTGAAAAATTGTTTGTGGAATACGGGCTTGAGTGCAGCCGAGCGCTCTCGACTTCCCTTGGTACTCCTTATCTGCCCGCCTGTAAGATCCTTATCTTGCCTACAGGGTTTGCCAATAAACAGTATACAAAAACAGGAGTCGGGCTTGAACGCGGCAAGCGTTCCCTTGAAAGATTTGTGGCAAAAGGCGGAACCCTGCTCGTCTTCGGTCCCCTTGTCCCCGAATATGAGTATGAGTGGCTGCCTTTCTCCCTTAAATACGTAATGGAAGAAAACTCCTGCACACCACGTCCTGTGGGCGAGCATGAAGCTCAGAAACTTATCGAAAACATTGTCCCCCCTGCAGGATGCGACGGCTACTTTTCAGAAACCGATGCTGAAGTTGTACTTGAAGACGAAAGGGGCAGGCCTATTATGGTCGCAAAAGGAATTGGGGAAGGCATGATTGTCGCAACCACAATCCATGAATTGCCAGCAGCCGAGTTTTTTGAGTGCAGGGCCGTATGTACGAGAAAAGTGAAGGCCTGATAAATGAATGTTTGATAAATGAATGTTTGATAAATGAATGTTTGATAAATGAATGTTTGATAAATGAATGTTTGATAAATGAATGTCTTATCAGTGAATGTCTAATAAATGAAGGTTTGATAAATAAAAGTTTGATACATGAAGGTTTGATACATGAAGGTTTGATACATGAAGGTTTGATAAATGAAGGTTTGATAAATGAAGGTCAGAAAGGTAAAGATTAGACAGATAAAGGTCTGAAAAATGAAATTTCAAACCAAAAAGCTTCGTTCTATGATCTAAAGCCTGAAAACCTGAAAAATCCAAAATCTGAAATTCTAAAACCTGAAATATCTAACCCGAAATAAAGAAATACAGTATAACCGGCGTAAAAAGAACTCGATAATAAACATAAAGGAAGCTTTAAAGGGAAAACAAACAGCTACAGACTGTAGCTCTTTTGTCAGCCCTTATTTTATTTTCTTTACATTTTTATCCTTTTTATATTGCTCTCTAAGTTTCTTGATTTCTTCCGCTTCGTTTTTCATTCTCAGTACAAAGAGGCCGAAGCAGGGCTTTATGAATTGAAATAGGATTGCATCTCCTGAAAAACCGACGGGGACGGATGTACCCAGAAGGAAAATGCCTTTTATATTGTACCCTCCCGGTACCAGGTACACTTCCTCCGCGTTTTTTTTAATAAGGTCTTCACATTCTTTAAGGGATGCATTTTTCAGGAGGATTTCGTAGTCAAATTCGCTTAAACATACCATTTTTGTACCTTTTATGATTTTTTTTCTTTAGAGAGTCCAGAAAGATTCTGACGTTTATCATTGCTTCGAATGACAGCTAATCAAATCTACAAATTAGAATTAGGGGGGATGATATATAGAGATAACATTTTGAAACGAGAAACGGAGAGTTCTGTAGAAATTCTGATTCAATCTGAATAATACACTTTAGTCTGATCTCATAGTCCACAATATTGTTTTCGAAAAACTTTTTCTCGATAATTTTTGAAATTTCCAAAAACACACATGATATTCTTCGAACAACAGGCACAAAGGAATAAAAATACTTCTCCGATCACAGTACTTCCAGGCCAAAATAAAAGATAAATTTCATAGGTTTGGAATTTGTTCCTTTCTCAAAACGGTTATGAGTTTCACTATAGAATAAGCAGCTCTGGTTATTCCCATACTGCGTTCATCCACATCTGTACCAACTAGATACAGATTTTTTACTGGCGTAGTTATCCCTGCGATAAAACCATTTATTGCCATAGAAGCTTTTTCCGGAACGGTCATTTGATAATGAATCATATCTATATGTTTGTTTATACCAGGATAAACTCGCAAAATAGTCTCGTAAGCATCCGATTTTTCAGATTCTAATGAACTATTTTCATCTATGGAAAACATAAAACCTACAAGCTTTTTGCCCGCAGGAGCAAAACTCTTGTTATAATTGCTTATCGGCATTGCCCAGAAAGGTTTTTGTTTAAACCACACTTCTCCCCCTGTGTAGTTGAATTCTTCAAACTCTTCGTCCAGACCAAGCCATATTGTTAAGGACTTCGACTGTTTGATTCTGCTTAAATCCGAAACATAAGACGCAGGTAAATCAGTAACATATCTAGGGAGATCTTTTGCAAAAGCTGAGTAAATAATCGTATCTGCAAAATAGGAACCTTCATTTGTTAAGACTCCTTTTGCAGTGTTGTTTTCTGTGATTATCTGTTCTACGGCAGTATTAGTTTTAATCTCCACCGTTTCTGGCAAAGAATACAGAATGGCATTTAATATCGCTTTCAAACCGTTTCGCGGATAATACTGATTATAATTTACTTTGTTATTATTCAACAATCGACTGACATAAGACATTCTTTTAAATTTATCAATATACTGATGTTCACTATTTTCGTGAGTAATATCCTTTTCTATATCCTCTTCAATAAATCCACCTCCGACAAACATCCTCTGAACCGATGTCTCTTTTGCGGATTTTCCGGATAAAAAATAACTAAATGTATCCATGAATTCTTTCGTGTCAGATGAGAGTGTATTCCATGGCAGGGATTGATAAACTGAAATATTAGATATGTCAGTTCCGAATTGCCATGAAAGCAGCATTTTAGTCAATGACTGCGCAATTATGAGACGATCTTTTCTTGGCAACACATCCATTGTAAGGTAGCCCGTAAGAGTGGTGGGAACTTCCTTTAAACCATCTTTATCACGTATAAAATAATCACCATAATCAACAAAAGCAGGAATATAGTCAAAATAATTTTCCATTAAATATCTTAGTGGCCCACCCTCATGGAGTTGAGTAATGGCATGAGGCCCGGTATCGACTTGATAACCGTTAACAAGATAGCTATTACAATTATTTCCCAGCTTTCTGTTTTTCTCTAAAACAAGAACTTTTTTCCCGGACTTGGACAATACCAGAGCAGATAATAAGCCACTGACGCCACCGCCTATTACAATCGAATCATAATTCTCCATAATATTTCTCTATAATGTAATACTGATTAATATTTTTTTGCTATGTAAGCACAGTAGCATGAATAGAAGTCTGTGACTCTCACAGTATCAATTGCCTCATGAAATTTTTTTTCCTTCCTGTTCTTCAGGAGGTCGATAAGTTCTATAAAGGTGTGATAGTCTATACCTGTACATTCCTTCAATAAAACAAGGATACAATGTTGATATACCGGGTATGAACATATCTGGTAAACTGATCTTGATAATGGTTCATTCTGAAAGGCTGAAAATTTTCAGGACTGATCTCAACAGGTTTAATACATAATTGGTTCTATCATTAGAATGATCAAAAACAAAACTTAGAGGGATTAAAACTCAAACCTATGGGGATGGTTGAATAAAACGTTGTCTCGTTTTCAAGGGTTTCTACCGAATGTCAATTGCAAAGGTTGAAATTCAGGATTAACCTATCCCACTCTTACAGATGATATCCAAGATTATCCAGAGATGAAATATTATGACCGGCGCAAAAGTGCTCCTCATGATGGGATGCCCCGAGATCCCGATTCAAACCAGCATTGCCCTATATCTTTCCCACAAGCTGACCAACTTAGGATTCGATGTAACGGTTGCAGGGACGGAAGCTGCAACAAGACTTTTGAAAGTTTCCGATTCCGATGGCTATTATGCAAAAAAGCTGGTGAATCTCGATAAAACCATGGAGGACATTATTGAGAAAAGATCGGATTTCGACATCTGTTTCGCCTTTATGCATAACGATGCCGGAATGACCTATGCAGCGACCATGAGTGCCCTTTCTCAGGCAAAGCTTTATTCGATAGTCTTTGGCAGACACGCCGACGAACTGGCTGAAACCATCGAATTCGATGGTGAAAAGATCGTCTCGAAGGATGTTCACAACCCCCTCCGCCTCAAGAACAGGCTGGATAAAATTGTGGAGGGGATAGCCATATGAGCTGTATTGAGCAGATGAAGTACGAGATTCTCCTGGAAAAGACGACTTACAAAGAGGCCAGAGAGTACATCGAGAAAAACTCAGAGGAAGTCTACTATGTAGACCCCGGATACAAGATTTTCAAGGACTACCACATAATAGGAGTGCCGCCCATTGCTATGGGGGTTAAGGGCAACTCTCTGATTTTCACCTATACAAAGCCCTGCTACGGAACCTTTGTCCTGACCGTAGACAGCGAGGACAGCACAAAAGAAATTGACCGGCTCAGAGAGACGGAGAAGAATAAGGTAAAGCCCTCTTTGAAGAAGAGCAAACCTCCTGAGAGCCCGAAGGCTCCCTCTGGCAGCTACCTGGATATGTGGAAAAAATGAATTAAGATTAGGGGATTAGAGTTTAAGAAATAGAATTTAAGAAATAGAATTCAGGATAAAAGAATTAGGAGAATTGAGCTGGAAGAAAAGAATTAGGAGAATTGATTTTAGAGGAAGTTGGGGGGGAGATTTTCCCTTCGCTCCCCTCTAAGTTGACTTGTAAAATTAAATTTTATACTTTTACTCTTACTATTGTTTTCACTTTCACTTTTATTTATACTCTTACTCTTACTTTTTCTTTAATCTCACTCTATTATCAGGTCTTTAACCCTGATCCCGCTTTCCACAATTTTTCCTACGATTTTTCCACCGGTAAGCTCTGCAGCTTTTGCGGCGTCTTTTTCCGGCAGGATCATCAAAAAGCCCATGCCCATATTGAAGGTTCTGTACATCTCAAGGTCTTCGACTTCGCCTTCTTTCTGCAGGAATTTGAAGATCTCCTGGGGCTCGATAGGGTCGGAAAATTCAAAGCCAAGTTTTGTTACCCTTCTCAGTTTCAAAAGCCCGCTGCCTGTTATGTGGGCAAGCCCGTGGACTTCGCACGCTTTAAGGACATCAAGGACTTCTATGTAAATCCGGGTGGGCTCAAGGAGTTCGTCTCCTATGGTCTTTGAACTGTCATAGGGACAGGGATCGTGGTAAGAGTAGCCGGATTTCTCAATGATCTTCCTTACAAGAGTATAGCCGTTACTGTGGACTCCTGTGCTCGGGATGCCGACAAGTACGTCGCCTACCCGGACCTTTCCTCCTTCTAGGATATCTTCTTTTTTGACAACCCCCAGGCAGGTGCCTGCAAGGTCAAAACCTTTGATGATATCAGGGAGGGTTGCGGTTTCCCCGCCTACAATGGACATCCTTGAGATTTCGGCTCCTTTCAGCAGCCCTTCTCCTATCTGGGCGGCAAAACCCTCTTCATGCTTCTCCAGGGCCAGGTAGTCCACAAAGGCTACGGGTTCGGCCCCGATGGCAAGGAGGTCGTTAACGTTCATTGCGATACAGTCTATCCCCACGGTGTTCCAGCGCTTCATCTCGTTTGCAATAAGGACTTTTGATCCTACCCCGTCCGTCGTCATGGCAAGGGCATATTCTCCGAAGTCCAAGAGCCCTGCATAGTGTCCTATTCCTGTAAGAGGGGCTCCAATACCCTTTCGAACATAACTCAGTTTGTCGATCAGGGTTTTGACGGTTTTTTCTTCCTTTGTGATATCCACGCCTGAGTCCGCGTATGTTAGGTGCTTTTCGCTCACTCTCTGACCCTTCCTGTCTGCTTCATAGCTTTTTTTCAATTCCATTTCCATTGTAAAGTTCGAATTCGTCATGCAGGGTCTTGACTGCAGCAAATGCGTCGCCCTCTCTGACCACGAAAGAGATATTGTACTGGGAAGATCCCTGACTGATCATAATAATATTAATCATTGAATTCCCAAGTGCTCCGAAGACTCTTTTTGCCACTCCCGGAGTTCCTGCCATGCCCGCACCCACAACTGCAACCACACAGACATTTCTATCCGAGGTGATTTCCTTTACGATTTCACGGTTGAACTCGGCATGGAGGGCTTTTAATGCAGATTCTACGTGTGACTCACTGACCACAAAAGAGAGGTTTGACTCTGAAGATCCCTGGCTGATCATAACAATATTTACCCCAGCTCGGGCAAGTGCGGTAAAGAGCCTGGCCACTGTTCCGACCGTTCCTGGCATTTCGGCTCCTGAAATATTAATAAGCGCTACGTTCTTGATCAGGCTTACTGCTTTTACTACGTGCCTGCACTGGAACTTCTCCGCAACCACAAGTGTGCCCGGAAACTCCGGGTTAAAAGTATTTTTGACGCGTACGGGAATATGTTCGCGCATTGCAGGTTCAATGGTGCGCGGGTGCAGCACGTTTGCCCCGAAGTAAGAGAGTTCCATGGCTTCTGCATAGGAGATCTGAGGGATGGTCTTTGCTTCGGGCACGATTCTCGGGTCCGTTGTCATAATCCCGTTGACTTCTTTCCAGAGCCAGATCTCATCGGCTTTCAGGGCTGCCCCAAGGATGGAAGCCGAGAAGTCAGACCCACTTCTTCCAAGGGTGGTAATGATTCCGTCTTCATTTTCTCCAATGAATCCCGTGACCACAAGGATATGGGACTCAAGCCTGCACCCAAGCCTCTTTAAGACAAGCTCGTATGTCTTTTCAAGAGGGCGGGCGTTTCCGTAATCCGATGTGGTTACAATTCCGGCTTCTCCTCCGGTGTATTCGATTGAAGCTGCCCCGAGGGAGCGGACCGCACCCGAAACTATCGGAGCTGCCAGTCTCTCTCCATAGGAGGAGATATAGTCAATCGACCTGGAGGTAAGTTCGCCAAGATAGCAGATCCCGATCAGGGCTTTTTCGAGCTCTTCGATGCGGAGGTCAAGGACCTGGAGGACTTCTTTTGCGACCCTGGGGTCCTCAATGGCATCCTTCACAGCTTCGTGGTGTTTGTTTGTAAGCTCTGTTTTAAACTCTTTAACAAGTGAAACCTTGCCTTTTGTTGAAGCAAGGCGAGCATTTTCCAGAAGCCTATCGGTTACTCCACCGAGTGCCGAGGTTACTACCACGATCTGGTTGCCCTCCTCATGATATCTTTTAAGGAGCTGGGCAACGTGACGGATTTTTTTTCCGTCCCCAACGGAAGTTCCTCCAAATTTCATTACAATTTTCATGATCGGATCACGTTTTGGCCTTAAGTAGGATATTCTTACATCGTTATTTTTTCTAATATGTTACTTATGGTATTTTTGTTTAAGTAATTCTGACTATCCTGATCGTATTCAGGGTAACCCGAAATAGCACTAATTATGCTGACATTATAATCCGGCATTAGTACTAACAATAATCTGACATGTGTCCTGTTACGTTTACAGGTTCACTTCTCTATAAATAACCCTTCCTGTAAAGAACAGCATACGCTGGCTCTCCTGACACTTAATATATTTTACGCCGGGAACCTGTCCTGTATAGGATATGGATACTATATTATAATGTTTGTGTAAAATGGGTATAGGAATTGAAACGTTAGGATTGGCAGAAAAAACCTGCTGACAGGTGTCCAATAAAATACCGGAACAGTCCTCCAGCAGAAAATGATATATTTTATCCGTAAGATGAAAGTGTAAAACAGTTGGAAACAGGTGAAGCAATGAAATACGCCGTACTTATAGGAGACGGAATGGCGGATTATCCCATAGAGGAGCTGGGCAGCAGAACCATTCTGCAGGCAGCCCGAACCCCTGCTATGGATTCCATTGCAGCCCGCGGAAAAACAGGGCTTGCAAAAACCGTGCCTGAAGGGTTTCCCCCCGGAAGCGACGTGGCAAATATGTCCATTTTCGGATACGACCCAGCAATCTATTACTCAGGGAGGGCTCCTCTGGAAGCTGCAAGTATGGGAGTAGCCCTTGCAGCCGATGATGTGGCTTTCAGGTGTAATCTCATAACAATCGAAAACGGAAAGATAAAAGACTACAGTGCAGGGCATATCAGCAGTGACGAAGCCGAGATTCTGATCGATACGCTTGATTCCGAACTCAGGACTGAAAAAGTCAGGTTTTATCCTGGAATAAGTTACAGGCACCTTATTGTTGCCGGGAATGACCTGGGAGCTGAAACGGAATGTACGCCTCCGCATGATATCACAGGCGAGAGAAAAGATGATTATCTTCCCCGAGGAAAAGACGGAGAGTTTTTTTCAGGGTTAATTGAGGCGTCAACAGTCGTTCTGGAACTGCACCCTGTTAACCTGAAAAGAGTACAGGAAGGCAAAAACCCTGCCAATTCTATCTGGGTCTGGGGGCAGGGTTATGCCCCGAAGTTCAAGACTTTCCAGGAACTCTACGGTAAAAGCGGAGCTATCATCTCAGCTGTGGATTTGCTCAAGGGAATCGGAATCTATGCAGGACTGGATGTAATCGAAGTCCCCGGGGCAACCGGTTATCTTGATACCAATTATGAAGGAAAAGCCAGTGCAGCTATCGAAGCTCTGAAGACCAGGGATCTTGTTTTTGTCCATGTGGAAGCCCCTGACGAGGCAGGGCATGAAGGAAGCCTTGAGAAAAAAATGAAAGCAATTGAAGACTTTGACAGCCGGATTGTTTCTCCCATCCTCAAGCATGCCGAAGCTTCGGATGAAACTTTTACTATCCTTGTACTGCCTGACCACCCGACTCCGATCTCGGTAAAGACCCATACGAGGGATCCGATTCCTTTTGCAATTTACAGAACTGATGCAGCCGATCCAGATGGTGTGGAATATTTTGATGAGGAATCGGTCAAAAATGGTTCTATGGGTCTGGTAAAAGCTTCAGACCTGATAGGAATGCTTGTAAAAGTCTAAGCTTGTAAAAGTCTAAGCTTGTAAAAGTCTAAGCTTGTAAAAGTCTAAGCTTGTAAAAGTCTAAGCTTGTAAAAGGCTAGACCTGTAACGGCTAAATTTATAAAATGTTAAGCCTGTAAAACAAAACCCGTGTTCAGGTTTGTTAAAGGCCTGTCACCGGTTTTCAGCCCTGAAGTTTTTAATTTCTCCGGAAATTCCTCCCGGGTTTTCGGGGATTTTTATTTTCATGAATTTTATTTTTAGGTTTTTTCCTTACATTTTAGTGAAATTCTCTCTCAGGAAAACATATATATCCTTTCTCAATATATTCAAAATAGCATATCTATAGATGCATTATCTTTTTCTTAAGGGGGAATATCAAAATGAAATGGCCTGCTAAAAGATCAGTTTCAGGACCCGCACGCTGGGATCCTTTTGAAGAGATTAGAAGAACACAGGAACGTCTAAACCAGCTGTTTGAAGACTTCATGCCGATGGAAGAATGGGGGGGCGGAAAAGTGTACACTCCTGCCATTGATATCATGGAAGAAGACGACAAGCTCGTGGTTACTACCGACCTGCCCGGAATCAACAAGGAAGATGTTGAAATCAATCTCAAAGAAGACATGCTTGAGATCAGCGCAAAGACCGGCGAGGAAAAAGAAACTGAGGAAGAAGGTTACCTGCGCAAGGAAAGGGCATATACTCAGTTTTACCGTGCCGTCCGCCTGCCAGTAGGTGTTAAAGAGGAAGGGTCTACTGCAAAAATGGAAAATGGTGTCCTGACAATTTCTCTTCCAAAAGCTCAAATTGAAGAGCCTAAAAAGAAGATAGAAATTGAGTGACATCTCAAGGAAAGTAGACTCTGCTATAAGATGAATAGAGGTAAGAAGAGATAGAGGGGCTGCGAAAAAACTCGCAGTCGCTTAACCCTTTTTTATTTTTCTTGCTTATGTTTTTCCAGTAAGTTTCTCATCCATCAATTTATTTCCAATTCATTTCCTGGCTTTTCAATTTGTCCTTTCAATTTACTTTTTCTTCATTTCTTGACATGAAAGTGCTCGATCTGAAAAGTACTTTCATTCAAAAGTACTTTCATTCTTTTACACCTGCATTTGAAGAATTTCATGTTTGTTTTTTCAGAAACAATTTTCTCAAAAACTCATGTGTAATGCGGGAAAATATACTTAGTTTCTAAGAGTTTTTCCGCTTCTTCTCCTTCTTCATCGCGAAACTCTTTACTCTTCAGGGCTTCGGCTTTTGCAAGTTCTGGATGCTGCTTTAGAAATTCGATGGAATAATCTGTGGTTTTCCTGGCTGATGTTTTGAAGGTTTCATCGATTTCTTCCCTGCTGAACTGCCCGTGGTAAAGAAGAAGCTGGGTTACCTTTTCCCTGGTTGCCTGAGGCTCGTTTTCATAGTTCAGGGAATAGTACAACTTGCTTGCAATAATTCTTAAGGCTCGAGCTTTCCCACGGTGACTGTCTTTATACTCAAACGGGCTTTTTTCTTTGATTTTCTCTATGATTTCACTCAGGTCGTACTGGCTGATACTTAACACCCCTTAAGAAATTGGTCTACAACCTAGATAAAAATTCTTAATTATGCCTTCAAAAAGAAGCCTATATTAGAATGGGGAAGATTAAAAATTAATTAATACAAGCAAAAATGGTCGGAAAACAAGGTATTGAAAACCAAAATAACTGAAAATCTCAAAATAACCGGAAAATAGAGTGAAAAGTGCGGCATCAGGAAATTGTTCTCATCATCTTTTGCTCAGCTGGGGTAACTCTCATCATCGCCGCAAAATCCTGTATATCGGTGGTCTTATTTATGGTTACTGCCTTTACTGCTGTAAATTATTCCATTATGGGGCTGTTTCCCTAACTCAACGGAAAAGTTTCCCTAACTCAACGGAAAAGTTTCCCTAACTCAATGAAAAAGATCTTATTGCCATAGCAAATTTACCATTCCATACCATAATATCTAACATCCTATAACATCTACCATTCCATATTTTGTTGCCCTATATCTTATAAAATTTAACATTTTTGAGGAAGCCTCTTGAAATTTGAAGCAATTGCCGTAGAAAAGATCCCCCTGATACGGAAAGGGGACGACCTGCCCTACATCATCTGTGAGAGGATTGAACTTCAAGACAGAGACATCATTGTTATTGCCTCGACCATTGTTGCAAAAGCCGAAGGGGAAACTTTCAGGCTCGAAGACATCACCCCCGGGGAGGAAGCACTCGCGATTGCGTCCCGTACAGGGAAAGATGCCCGCTTTATCCAGGCTGTCCTTTCCAGGAGCAGGGAAGTCTTTGTTGAGGCGCCTTTTATGCTTGTTACAACACTTGCAGGGCATACCTGTGTAAATGCAGGGGTTGACGAATCCAATATTGAGCATGGGTTTTTGCTCTACCCTCCTAAAAATCCGGACTCCAGTGCCTCAAAACTTGGAGAGCGGCTTGAAAGCATTAGCGGGAAAAAGTTAAGTGTTATTATTACGGACACAAACGGAAGAGCTTTCAAAATCGGACAGACCGGAGTAGCCATAGGGATTTACAAAATAAAGCCCATAAAACGCTGGATAGGGGAAAAGGATCTTTTCGACAAAGTCCTGGAGATTACGGAAGAAGCAGTTGCCGATGAGCTTGCAGGGGCTGCCAACCTTTTGATGGGAGAAGGGGCAGGAGGAATCCCGGTAGCGGTCATTCGCGGGCTTGATTACTACTGTGAAGAAGAAATATCCATGAGTGAGAATTACCGCCCTGAAGATATGGATGTTATCAAAAAAGGGCTTCGATGCTTGCAGAAAAAGAATTGAAATAAAGAGCCTCTCTGATGTCCTTTAATATACGAGTTATTTGGGGAGTCTGGAGTCTATTAATTCTGGTTTTTGGTTGTACGGATAAATTTCCAGTCCACATCCCCTTTTATCATTTTAAGGGAAAACATTCGACTTCCACGCCAGCACTCCTGAAAAACTCAAGGGAATCAGTGTCAGGATCAGGTGTTGAGTATACAACCTTTTTAATATTTGAGTTTATGATCATCTTTGCGCACAGGGTACAGGGCTGTTGTGTACAGTAAATGGTTGCTCCTGCAATGCTGACTCCATGGATTGCAGCCTGAATAATGGCATTCTGTTCCGCATGCACTGCCCGGCATTTTTCTTTCTGCGTGCCTGAAATGATCTTTTCAAGGTCCCTGATACACTCTATCTCAAGGCAGTGTTCCAGACCGCTTGGAGCTCCGTTATATCCGGTTGAGAGAATACGTTTATCCCGCATAATCACTGCCCCGACGTTACTCCGGAGGCAGGTCGCCCTTCTGGCTACGGCAAAGGCAATTTCCAGGAAATATTCGTCAAGAGAAAGTCTTTCTGTCATTATTTTTTATAAAGAGTAGCTGGTATATAGTTATAGTGTTAGAACTTGTGCCGTTTCTGGCAATTAATTTCAAATTCTTTCGGAATTGACCTAATTTTCAGATAATTTCGTGAAAAACACAAGAGTCGCCAGTTTCTGGTAAATGGCTATTCGCGGGCTTGATTACTACTGTGAAGAAGGCACGTCCATGAGTGAGAATTGCCGCCCTGAAGATATGGATGTTATCAAAAAATGGCTTCGATGCCTGCAGAAAAAGAATTGAAATAAAGAGCCTCTCTGACGCCTTTTAATAAACGATTTATTCAAAGAGTCTGTTAATCCCTGTTTTAGAGTTTGCGGGTAATTCTTTCTACCATTCCTGTTTTCTCATTCTAAGGGAAGGCATTCTACTTCCACCCCGGCACTCCTGAAGAAATCCAGGGAATCAGTGTCAGGATAAGGTGTTGAGTATACTACCCTTTTGATATTTGAGTTTATGATCATTTTTGCACACAGGATACAGGGCTGGTGGGTACAGTAAATGGTTGCTCCGGAAATGCTGACCCCGTGGATTGCAGCCTGGATAATGGCATTCTGTTCCGCATGCACTGCCCGACATTTTTCATGCCGCGTGCCGGAAGGGATCTTTTCAAGTTCCCTGATACATCCTATATCAAGGCAGTGTTCCAGGCCGCTTGGCGCACCGTTATATCCGGTTGAAAGAATACGTTTATCCCGAACGATCACTGCCCCAACATTGTTACGGAGGCAGGTCGCCCTTTTGGCTACAACGAAGGCGATTTCCAGGAAGTACTCGTCAAGGGAAGGTCTTTCTGTCATTATTTTTAATGAACAGTAACTGGTATATATAGTTGTAACGTTAAAACTTGTGTCACTTTTGACAATAAATTTTAAATGAAATGAATTAACGCTATATAGAAAAAGAATCGTTTTTCGAGGAATAATTAATATAATCTATGGTGTATAGAACTGAAATGAAGTGACTTATTTATACTATGTGGAATGTGGAATATTTTTCCCGGGACCAGAGTTCGAAAAGGGCTGATAATTTCAAGTTACCAGGTACGTTCCGGACGATAATTCTGGATGGTTCTGGCCTGTAAATCAGGACATTTCCGTGTTATGAATTTGGACGTTTTCTGGATTGTAATCCGGAAAAATAAGCTCGGATAAATTCTAAAAAATATATGCATTCATCCGGAGTATTTAATTATGGCAACAGGTTTGACCGTATTTTTAGATAATTTCGTGAAAAATCACGATAATCGCCAGTTGCTGGCAATCCCCCTTGCAGTACTTGCAGTTTCCTTAGCCGTACTGCTGGTTTCTTTTGCAAGCAGCGGGTCGCCGGTAACCCTGGGAATGGAGTTCCAGGGCGGTACCCAGATTTCGGTAGAGACAACCGATTCCCCCGCTGTGCTTGAAGAAATGTACTCCTCTTATCCCATCAAAGATGCCCGGCAGGCCGGAAGCAGGGTTATCATGCAGTTTGGGATTATGGACAATGAAGAACAGCGTCAACTTGAAGACGATGTGATGGGCCGTTATTCTAACGTAGAAATCAAACAGATAGGGCCCGTTTACGGCCAGGAACTGCAGGTTCAGGCTCTTCGGGCTGTTCTTATATCATTTATAGGAATGTCCATTGTAGTTTTCCTTATTTTCCGGAGCATTATACCTTCTTTTGCAGTGGTACTTTCTGCCTTTTCGGACATTATGATTGCTGCTGCTTTCATGCGGATTGTAGGGATCGAACTTTCCCTTGGAACAGTTGCAGCTCTGCTTATGCTCATTGGTTATTCGGTAGACAGTGACATTTTGCTGACAAACAGAGTGCTCAAACGCAGGGGCACGGTGATGGAAAAGATTTCAAGGGCAATGCAGACGGGGATTACCATGACCACAACAACCCTTGCAGCCCTTGTGGTTATGTATGTAGTTTCAACTTTCCCTTACCTGGTAATTCCTTCGTTCACACAGATTACCCTGCTTTCGCAGATTTCAAGTGTGCTGCTCGTGGGGCTTCTTGCCGATATTATGAATACCTGGCTTCTTAACACCGGGATTCTGCGGTGGTATGTGACAAAACCCGAATTCAGAGGGAGGTATAACAGATGAGAGATAAAAAAAGCCTCTTTAAAAATGTAAGGGTTATCATCTTCATACTTGCCCTGCTTGCTTCTGTTCTGCTTATCCATCCGGGTTATAATTCTGAAGAAGGGCTGAACACTAATCTGAATTACGGACTTGACCTTGAAGGTGGTTCCTGGCTTCAGATCAAATTGCAGGGAGCTCTTGTCCAGGTAGATGCGGATCCTGAAATGATAGTCAGTCAACTGGTGGAACCTGTAATCGGCGCCCCTATCCAGGTCACGGACAGCAACCTTGAAGTCAGTGGGGTGAGTTCATCTGACAGTTACCTCACGTTCACAACATCCGCTACGGTCAGTGCATCCCAGCTTGAGCTTCTGAACCTTGGCAGTGTAAGCGTTGATAAGCTTAGCCAGGGCACGACCCAGGTAACTCTTACTACCAGCAAGGAAACCCTGATTCAGGCTTACCTCGCACAGGCCTTTGATGCGGAAGTGCTTCCCATCGATACCGAAGACGGTACTGTTTATGAAATCAGGGCTGAAGCCTCAGAAGAAGAGATTGAAGCCCTTATGGAAAAAGTCGGAGGGACAATCCTCAAGAATGAAGACGGGACCTCGACTTATAAAGAAGGGGTCAGCACCGATACAAGGGATCTTACCAGGGATATCTTAAACGACAAACTTAACTCCCTTGGTCTGAAGGATATTCCTGTCAGGACTGTCGGAGAGGACTATATCCTCATCGATTTTGCGGGGATCGACCTTGCAACGGCAAAGGATATTGCCGAAAAGCCCGGAAAATTCGAGATCCGCATACAGACTACTGGAAATGAGACCCAGCATGTCCTTTACGGTGACTCTATTGTAAGTGTGGGGATTCCGAGTTACCACGATAACCAGTGGCATACTCCTTTTACCCTGGATGAAGAAGGAGCCCGAGCTCTCCAGAAAGTTGCAATTGATACGGGAGCTACGGACTATCCCGAAAGCCACTACCTGAACATGTATCTGGATGAAGAGGAGATCTATGGGGCTCCCCTCAGTTACTCTGCAGCATCCAGACTGAAAGAAACTCCCATCTATTCCTGGGAGGCTTCCACAGGCACGGACGAGGCAGCAAAGACCGAAGCCGAAACACTCCAGATTCACCTCAGGGCAGGGGCTCTACCTGTAAATGTGGTGCTTGTAGGTTCAGGGCACGTTGATCCAACCCTTGGAGAACAGTTCAAAACCGAAGCGGTCATGGCAGGTTTGCTCTCTCTGATCGCAGTCGCTGCCGTTGTTTTCCGCAGGTACAGGAGATCTGAAATCCTGGTGCCAATGGTCGGGACTTCCGTCAGTGAAGTCATTATGATCCTGGGAGTTGCAGCAGCTATCGGCTGGCAGCTTGACCTTGCAGCAATTGCAGGTATAATTGCCGCGATCGGGACAGGTATTGACCATCTTGTAATCATCACGGACGAGGTGCTTTACGAAGGTAGACTCCCGCCAACAAAGGTCTTCGTTTCCAGAATTGGAAAGGCCTTTGCAATCATTTTCGGGGCAGCCGCCACAACGATAATTGCCATGTCTCCCCTGGTAGTCATGGGTTTCGGAGCCCTGAAGGGATTTGCCATCACCACTATCATTGGTGTTTTCATCGGTGTGGTTATCGCAAGGCCTGTTTACGGTGTGGTAATCAAGGAACTGCTTGAGGTAGACGGAAACGGCTCCCAGGAAAGTACGGCTGACTGAGTACCCGAAAAGATAAAAAATCCCTGAACGAACTGAGTATTCAAAACTGAAAAACAAGGTGGAATCAATGCAGGATCTCTGGACTCTAAAATACAGGGCAGAAACCCTTGAAGGAATGCTTGGAAACGAACATGCCGTAAGAACGCTTTCCGAACTGTTGCAGTCCGGGACCCTGCCTCACCTTATTTTTTACGGGCCTGAAAACTCGGGAAAAACAACAGCTTCTCTTGCCCTTGCCCGGGAGCTCTACGGAGAGACCTGGAAAAACAACTTTGTATATTTCAATGCCTCGGACTTTTTCGACCAGGGAAAACGTTATCTTGTACGGGATAAACGTTTTGTCCGCATTCTGGGTACGGATGATCCGAAAAAAATCTACAAGAGCGTAATAGATATTTTTAAGGAAGTCGTTAACGAATATGCAGGAATGGCTTCCATTGATGCTGATTACAAGATAATTTATATCGATAATGCCGAATCCCTGAGTTCGGATGCACAGCACGCTCTCAGGCGGATCATGGAAAAATACAGTTCAACCTGCAGGTTTATTCTTTCTACAACAAGACCTTCGAAACTCATTTCCCCCCTCCGTTCAAGGGGGCTTCAGGTTTTCTTTGCCTATGTTCCGGATTCTCTTCTGAAAACCCATCTTGAGAGGATCGCCCTTGCAGAAAAACTGAAACTTTCCGATGGTGCACTTGATGCGGTTCTTTATCTGGCTAAAGGGAATGTTGCAAGAGCTGTCCAAACTCTCCAGCTTGCTGCGCTCAGGTCAGAAGGTGCTGAAATTACGGAAGAAATCGTCTATGAAGCTACTATGAAAGGCAGGGACGAGACTATCGATGAACTGCTTGAAGCGGCTCTTGCAGGAGACTTCGCAAGAGGGCGCCAGCTCATAGATGGAATGATTATTGAAAAAGGGCTTTCTGGGACCGATATCTTTGAAGGACTTTCCGAAGCTCTTATAGACTCAGGAGAAACCGATGCTGATATTGCACGCCTTATTGTCAGTATCTCTGAAGCCGATGCCAGGCTTACGGATGCTACCAGTGAGAGAATCCAGCTCGAAAAATTGATTTCCACATTCTCCTGATTAACCCGGAAATCAGAATTTTCTTCCTCTTCTCCTAATTTATTTTAGATGTGAGCAGTTTATTTTTATATCTTTCCCTTCTTTAATGTTTCTTCTAAATCTATTATATAAGTAATTCTATTTAATTTTTTGATTAAACAGTAAACTATATATCTTATTGGTCAATATGCAAAAACTATACAGTAAATTATATATACAATAAGTTTTTATCTTTTATTGTAAAAGAACCGGAAGTTCATGCTTCTCAGGAGTTAAACGGCTCAATAAAACTTTCTAAACGGGGTACAGACCTGAGATCTCAGGATACATCTGAAAGGTGTCCTGTACTTTTTATAGGGGGTTTAGAGCCTGTATTCCCTTGAGCAGAAGTTTGATCGGGCTTCTGGGTCGAATCCACACCACAAAAAATCCCTCCATTGCTCCCTGAATAATCCCTCATTTCAGGGAGATAATGCTCATGCAGCAGAATTGAACATAGCTGCATTTGAAAAACGAAATTTTTTTCTTTGCTCTAAAAAACCTTCAAAAATATTGCCTGCCCGATTTTATTTTCAGGCAGGCATCCTGTTTATCCCGGCTTTTTTTCCGCGTTTTTCAGTATTTCAGTACCTGTAGTGCTTTACCGAGTGATACAGGATCACTACAAAGAAAGCAATTATGACAAGTAAGAAACTGAAGAAGCCTACCGGGTCCCAGACGAAGCCTATTCCTGATCCTCCTTCTTCCCAGGAAACAAGTACAGCTCCCTGAACTACGGTTGGAATAACTACACAGGCGAAGGCAAGGATGAAAATAAACACAATGTCAAAAACCTCTGCAATGGTGCTCTTTTGTGCCATATCTTTTGCCTCCTCAATCGTAGTATTTGAACTCGAACATATGGTTTTTTATGGACTTTCTAACTCTCAGGCATCCGATAGTCTCAACCGAAACGATCAATCCGAGAAAGATTACGTAGAGATAGGAGAAATCGGAAACAATCTCCCAGGTTTCGGTAAAGATTTTGTATATTATAAATCCTTCCACACCTACAAGCAAGGCCAGCATGCCGACAACAAGAACCGTATCTCCGTTGAGTTTGCTCTGGTATTTGCTCTCCATTGCCTGTTCATTCGTCTCCAATGCCTGTCGCCTCCTTTCGTATCCCTGTATTTTCCGAGCCCCTGGGTAAGGGCCAGCCCATTTCAGTCCAGTTATTTTCTATGTTTAAACTCCTGTGTCTGTGACTGAAATAGAAGTAAGCAATGCCGTAGAACACAAAGGCGAAGATCAGGTTATATTTGTAGCCCCAGTACAGCGTTGAAAGAATTGTGATTGCGATTGCAATTGCAAAGTAAGCAATATACGGCTGGAGGGGGCTCACAAAAGGCCTGATCGTGCTTGTGTTTTGTGGAAAAAGGCTCCTGAAACGAATCAGGGCGAAAGGAATCAGCACATAGCAGAGTAGCCCCGAGACAATCGAGAAGGTAATTACCTGGTCAAGGAAACCGCTGAATGCAAAGCCAATTGCAACGGGCATCGTGAAGATCACTGCCCTGTACGGTGTGTTGTATCTCGGGTGCACTGCAGAGAACCAGGAAGAAACATAATTGTCTCTGGAGAGGGCAAACCAGGAGCGTGAGGAGTCACAGACACAACCATTTGCACTGGCAACGCAGGTCAGGAATGTCCCGAGTCCTAGCAGGGCAATGAAAATGAACATGCCGCTGTTCTGTGCAGCTTCAAAGAGCGGATACACTGAAACTCCTAGCTGGTCCGTCGGGATCAGTACCGAACATAGATAGAGGGTCATTGCTGCTCCCACGAGCAGGGTGATCATCCCGGCCTGCTGTCCGAGAGGCACTGCCCTTGACGGGTGTTTGCACTCTTCGGCGCACATTGCCGCCCCTTCTATCCCCAGGTAGAACCACGGCCCGAACTGCAAAGCTGCAAAGAGGCCTATCATGCCGTTTGGTAGGGCTCCATGAAACAGGTATTCAGGGTGGATGTCCACTCCTCCAAAGGCTGTTGCGAAAAAGAAGACCACTATCGAGATGAAAGCTATCATGGTCAGGAAAAAGTTCAGGGTTAATGCCGCAACAACGCCACGGTAGTTGATGAAGGTCAAAAGTGCAATGACAAGCAAAGTCACAGGAAAGACCTGTAGCTCCGGAAAGATACTCTGTGCGATGAATGCGACAACAATAGCATCTGCCGCTTCAAGGGCTATGTATTCCATATAAACTGCCAGCCCTACACTGGCAGCTGCTCCGGGTCCGATAAATAACCTTGCCCAGTCGTAAGGTCCTCCTGCAAGTTTGGTTGCTGCCCCGAGTTCACTGGCGCAGAGGGAGATTATGACATACATTGTTCCTGCGACCAGCATGGCAAGCAGGGAACCAAGAACTCCTCCTTTTGCGACAGTAAAATTCCAGCCCATGTATTCTCCTACCAGCACGATTCCTACGCCGAGAGCCCATACATGGAAAGGTCGCAAAGTTTTTACCAGGCTAGCAGACTCATAGTGTTCGGACATGATGCCTCAACCCCTTCTTTTTGAAATCCTGCTGGCGTCCAGTAAAACCCAGGCTATCAGCCCAAAGGCCAGAAGATATATCAGTCCGTTTATAACATTCCAGATGTCCATTTTTTGTATCCCCTTCTTTTTTTTACACAATGAATTCTTGTATACGTTCACCTATTCATGAAAAAATTTTCTTCATAATTCGCAATATGTCTGTAATTGTTGTGCCTGAAATCTTCCAAAAAAAGTTAGCCAGCGAAAAGCTCGCTGGCCTGTTATTTATTTAACTTGATTTCAGGTCGAACTTTCGGCTTAGAATACAAGTCCCAGGTCTTCGAGCTTCTTCCTTGCTCCGTCATAGACGTGCATGTACTCTTCAGTCGGGGTTACTGTCTTTACGTCGTAGCACTCCTGGAAAGTCTTTCCAGCCGGTGCGTTTGCGTAATTCTTCTCGTAAAGGGCTACTAGTTTGTCAAGTATTTTGTTAATCTCTGAGATTTCCACACCTGCAGTTGCCCTTGCCACTTCTCCCATCATCCTGGCTTCCATACCCGTGGTCTTGTCAGTAACAACACCCTTTGCTGATGCCACACCTGAGAGGATTTCCCTTCCTGATGCCGTGTCAGTGATGGACTGAGCTGACGCCTCAAGGAGGCACATCTCTGTACATGGCCCTGCACATGGGTAGTACTGGTTTCCTGAGAGTATGTCCGTGAACTCTGAAATGGTTGCACATGCCCATCCTGCAATGGTAAGGGTTTCCCTGGTGTTGGTTGAGCCCCAGCGGATGTGGACCGGACCATCCAGGTGCCAGCTTGCACTGCTCATGACAAAGGCGTTGATGTGGGTTGCAACGTCGACAATTGTAGTCTCCTCAATGCCGCCTGCGTATCCTCCGAAGATCGGCATCTGTTCGTCCATAATGATGTCGCTGTTTCCTTTGTAGTGGGCAATAACGGCGATTGCGTCCAGGTCAATTTTGAGTTCGTTGAGCTGGGAGACTTCGTGGCTATCCGAAGAGATCTGGCCGCCAACGCAGTCAGAGGATATATTTCCCTGAGCAGACAGGGAAGTCTCCGGGCCCTATATGCCCATTCCGGGGCGGCCTGCCATTGCACATGCCTGTTTTATGAGTCGGGCTTCGGTTTTTGCTGCAAGGACCTCATACGGGCTTTTTGGGACCGGAGGTTTCCCGCGGACTGAAGTCATTACACCGTCTACAATGGTGTCTACTTCCTTTTCAAGAGCATAGCTCATGTGGACTGGCATGAACACATCTTCGGAAATCGGAGAGCCTGTGGGACCACCCTGTACAATTGGCTTCCTCTTGTCCCCGACACTTCTTTTCCGAACGTTTACTGCATCCCTGCCGGTACCGAGGGTGAATTCCTTCTGGACGTTGTTGATTGCGTCCCAGATCTCGTCTTCGGTGTATTTCACGATCCTGTGTGTGTCGGTACAGTAGATCCCGCACTCAAGCAGCATTTCAAATCCTGCCTGGAAGAGTTTTTCCATCATGTCCCTGTCTGTGGGGACAAACTCTCCCTTGAAGTCAAGCCCGTACTTCTGCTTGAGCTCCATTGCCTTCATGGGGATTTTCATAAGGTCCCAGTCATCCTGGGTGCATTTCTCTCCTACTTTTGCCCTGTCGTAGAAGTCATAGCAGTCAAATGATTTTCTGAATGTCATGTGCTTTGCCTCCCAGGCTTATTTCATTATGTTAAGTGCAACTTTTGCAGCTTCGGCAGCGTTTTCTGCGGTTGCGTCCGCCCCGATCTCATCGATCCATTTACTGGATACCGGGGCTCCTCCGAACATGCACTTTACGCTGTCTCTGAGGTTTTCTTCCCTGAGCCTGTCCATAAGGTCTTTCTGGCCGAGCATGGAGGTGGTCATAAGGGCTGAACCAACAAGCAGGACTTTTTCTCCCTTGTGCTTTGCAGCCTCTTCGACAACGGTTTCGTTGAGGACGTCGGTTCCGAGGTCAAGGATATCAAAGCCGTTTGCTCCGAGCATGGTTGTAACAAGGCGGTGTCCGATGTCGTGGATGTCTCCTTCTGCAACGAAGGTGATTGCAAGCCCGGTTCCTTCCTCTCCTTCTACTTTTGTCTTCTCAAGCTCGGGGGTAAGGACTTTCATTGCGGCTTCCATGGCCTTTGCAGACATCATGATCTGAGGTAGAAAGACCTCAGCAGCTTCGAATTTGTCCCCGATAATCTTCATCCCTGGGGAAAGACCCTTTGTGATAATGTCAAGAGGTGAAATTCCTGCATCCAGGGCTTCCTGGGCTAACTGTGCGCAACCTGCAACATTTTGAGTTGCGATCGCGTTGGTCAATTTATCAAAAATCTCTTGGTTTGCCATTTTTAAACCTCCATTTCCGTCGAAAACTGGCTTTCCTGTGCAGTATCGTTGGGCGTACAATGCGTATGAAATTAGACAACGAGAGTATTGCTCAAGCACATACCCAAGCTCCGCTAGGTAAAAAAAGCGTTTGCATGGGGTCCTTACTTATGTTGCAAGCCCCGCTACCTTAAATTTTGCCATTAGGTGCAAGGGATGCTTTTGCATTATTTCTTGATTGTCTATTTTCGAAATTATTCACTGCCATTTTGCCATTTCTTTCCCGGTTTTTCGGGTTTTTCCGTGAATAATTTCTTTTCTCCCGACATTGATACCGGGGAATTTTGCTGGAGACTGCAAATATGTTATTTCCCAGTCGATTAGCAGTCCCAAATTTCCCAACAGTATGCCTGCTGGAACTGCCTGGAATTGTCCTGAATACTCAGATACAGATTCCTGAAATAAAGATGAGAATTATACTATATAAACAAACACTATCTTTCTTTATTATATATTATATTAAAAATTTTAATCGGAGATTTTTTCCGGTTGTAGCACCCAAAATTAGGATTTCTGCCTTATTTTTCTCTCTAAAGTGCTTTAAGTGGATCAAAGAAAAAGAAAATTATATATATTAGATTCTTCGAATATCGAGTTTCATCTAAAAAACTGCATTCGTTGGCTCTAATATTTTTTTAGCAATATATTAATCACAGAGAAAACTTTAAATATCAGTTTGTCTTCAACGGTGTGCTCCCGGAACAGGATTGGAGCAAGCTTCCGGAAAATTTGAGAGCCGAATATCAAAATATGACATTTTTTCATACGACCTTTTTTCAGGCCTACTGGAGAGTAAGTGTAAAACCGACTAAAGATTGAGTACAAAAAAGTGAAGCCGGCTCCAGGCCGGCAGTTTAGTTACCAAATTTTTTGATACTTGTTGTTTTGAGCCACTTGTTGGTGATCAAGTACATTGCTCAGCAATGCATTACTCAGTACTTGTTTACTCAGTACTTGTAGTTTTTAGCGCACTCAACCATTTTCTGGAGATTGGCGCTGGGCGTCATGCTCACAATCCCGCATCCCGGGGAAAGCAGCCCCACTCCGACATCGAGTACTTTCTTTGAGGCTTCTGCAACATCCTCAGGAGTCCCATTCCAGAGTATGGCAACAGGATCAAGGTTCCCGATAATGATTGCATTTTCCACGTTGTCTGTTGCGGTCTTGATATCCACTCTCTGGTCTACGCTGATACCGTTTACGCCGGTTTTGTCCATAATTGAAAGGCCGTTGGTTGTGTTTCCGCAGATGTGGAGGACTGTGCCGACATCAAGCTCCTTCATAGCATCAACGATCTTTTTCTGGTAGGGAAGGGCGTATTTCTCATAGAATTCCCCGCCGATAAGCTCGTAGCTTGCTGTAGGGTCAATGATGGCTATGGTGTCTGCTCCGTTTTCAACCATTGCTTTTGCGTATGCTACGTTGAAATCCGAGCAAAAGTCTAGGAGTGCCGGAACGATCTCCTCGCCTGTGAAAAGGTTTCCGAACCAGGCGTCTCCATTAATGTGCTGGGCAAGGGAGAAGGGGCCTATCATGGACCCTATAATCGGGAGTTCTTTTCCGTATTTTTCGGAAAGGATCTTGATAGCTTCAAGGATTAAACCTACTCTGCCTTCATTCAGGCTGTAGCCCTTAAGCTTCTCCATGTCTTCCATGTTCTTCACAACGTGTTTGATCACAGACGGCTGCTGCTTCAGGTCGCCAGCCTTTATTCCGCAGCCAAAAAGTTCTGCTTCTGCTGTGATGTCAAAGGGAACCCTAACGGCTTCAAAGCCAATTACAGTGTGTCCTGCTTCCGCAAGTGTTGCCATTTTTTCTGCGTCTGCATGGGCTTCGGGCCAGTAAGCTCCGGAGGCTTCCATCTGTTCGACGGTTGCGGTCTGGGTGAAACAGACGGCAGGCATTCTGTCTACTGGCTGTTTCCTCAATGCACGGTATAATCTTTCTTTTGGGGTATATTCTGTCATCTATAATCCCTCTCTAAGTTCTATAGACAGCCCTAGATTCAAAAACCCATACTATAAATAAATATGTATTATTATTCCTTAATTAAAGCTCTTATTATATATACGCCTTAATTATAACCGGCGGAAAGGGCTGAAAATTTTCTTAAAACAAGTAAACTTGTTTTATCCAGGGTTCACGGGCAGAAAGTTTAAAATATCTGAGGATTTGCAGCTTTGATTGAAGACGGCCAGCTGCTTTGAAACAGTGGCAAACACGGCAGTTCCGTGCACAATTTAGCATTCGTAAGATTAATGGTTTTCAATGAAATAATTTATACAGGAGTTTATTCTTTCTTTTATACTGTGTTATTGATTTTTTACATTAATTGTATTTATTCAGGAGGGAAATAGGATGCACCTGTATGTTGTTTATGCTCATCCGAGTAAATCTTCTTTTACTTATGAAGTTTTACACTCTTTTTTGAAAGGTTTGAATGAATCAGGTAATACTTTTGAAATCGGGGACCTTTATGCGATGAAGTTTAAATGTGAGCTGGATCTTGACCAGTATACTCGCGAAATGAGCAGGACGGTATTGCCACCGGTTCCTGATGATGTAAAAAAAGAACAGGAAAAAATACAGAGATCCGATGCGGTAGCCTTTATTTATCCCGTTTGGTGGAGTGACTGCCCCGGCATATTAAAGGGCTGGTTTGACCGGGTCTGGACAATCGGTTACGCTTATTTTTACGATGAAAACGCAGAAAGAAAGTCGTTCATTAAGCCAAAAAAAGCATTTGTAATGTGTACCGCCGGGCATACGGTTGAATACCTCGAAGAGACCGGAATTGCTCAAAGTATGCGTTGCATCATGCTTAAAGACCGTTTGAATAATGTTGGTTTTACGGATGTGAAAATGGAAATACTGGGCGGTATGGTGAACAAAGACGATCTTATAAAAAGATCAAATCTGGAAAAGGCATATAGTTTGGGAGTAGATTTTTTTAAACATTGATGTTTTCGGTCAGCCTGACTTTACCGGTATTTATCATATGGTTTTAAGCAATAATAGGCATACTCGTCTTTTTCTCTTTGCCCTATCGGAGGAGCTTATATGCGCCAATATCCAAGATGGTACTATGATGAATTCAAACAATCTGGAGCGGATTATGCAGATATCGAAGAAGTAAATACTTATGATTTACGTATGCAGAACTTGAGAAATATTGAAAATGAGTCTAACCGCATTCGGGAACTCCTAAAACTAAAGAAAAGTGATGTGGTTCTTGAAATAGGGACAGGAACAGGAGAATTGGCCCTTAATATCTCGGCACACTGCAAACAGGTTATAGCTATCGATGTTTCGAAAATGATGATAAACTTTGCAAGAAGAAAGGCTGAAAGCCAGAATAAAACAAATATACAATTTTATAATGCTGGGTTTCTAACATATGAAAATCATGATGAACTATTTGATGTGATTGTCACTCAACTAGCTTTACACCATCTTCCTGACTATTGGAAAATGATGGCTTTGAGAAGAATTTACGGGATGTTAAAGGAAGAAGGAAAATTCTATTTGCACGATGTTGTATTCCCTTCTTCTATTCAGAATTATGATAGCTATTTCGATAAAATTATAACTGATCTGGAAATATCTGCCGGGGATAAAATTGCTGAAGAAACGGAAATCCACATAAAAGAAGAATTTTCAACACTGGATTGGGTTATGGAAGGTCTTCTCACAGGTGTGGGATTTTATATCGAATATATTAAATATGACGGATTTATGGCAAGTTACATTTGTAAGAAATAATTTCACCTGAAAAATTGAAGTAGCCAGATACTGACTCAGTCCCAAAATCTAGTGATAAAAGTAAGTGTAACATCACTACACAAAATTATAATCCTATAATTATGTAATGATGTTACGGCAGAAGCAATGGTGACTATAAATCTTACACTTAATAACTTTTCTGAGCTCCATGCTCTCTTAGACGTTTTTGGTTGTTTTGGAAACGATTATGAATATACTACACGAGGAATTTTTCGTAGAAAAATTCCTCCCGTCTGTTCAATTTGTAATACTCCAATGGTTCATAATGGCTATAATCCCCATACCAAAGACGGTCTTGGGGAAATCAACATTGGTCGGTATAAATGCTCAAACTGTGGTAGTACACACGAAGAAGATTATAGTTTTTGGGAAGATATGAAGACTTTACTTTTTGATACATTCAATGATTTTTTCCAGTTACTCAGATACCATAACGTTTCATATGATGGAATTTCTGATCTAATGGATTTCATATATCCAAGATCAAGAAGCACGATTTTTAGAGCATTCTACAAAGAAATGGAACAGGAAACTATTCCATATTCAGAAAATATACATATGGTGCATTATGACGAACAACATCCAAAAGAAGGAAGATGTCAGAAATACCGTTTAACTTTACTGGATGCAAAAGCTCAAAGAACGATAGCAGATGAACTTTTCAAAGATAAGAGTCCAGAAACCATCAAGAAATTTCTAAAGAAAAATCTTGATGCATCAGAGCCAGTGTTTATCGTTACGGATTTTGATAAGAGATACCCTGATATATTAAAGGAAATTTTTAGGGATAAGTTAGTCCATCAATATTGTTTGATGCATTTAAATAAGCTTATTGTTAATGATTTTCCAAAGAACACAACGATAGAACAGGAACTTTTGAAGTACAGGTTATTAAGTATATTTTATAATAGAGAGAATGAGATTAAATTTCTGCAAAAACTTCAATCTGAAGAACTCAACGTAATTAATAACAAAGAAAAGCATCAAGAATGGATTAAAAAAGCAAAAAAGGAATTTTGCCAGTATAGACATAAATTAAAGCTTGAAATCAGAAGAAAAAAGGAAAATCTTCCACGTAATAGTCTTGAAAAAGCAAAATATAACTTTGATAAATTAATGGAAAATATAAGAACATATGATGAAAAGGTTCAAAAACGATTGTGGATGATCAATAAACACTGGTTAAATCTTACTTTGTTCCATTATCTTCCAGGAGCGCCAGCGACAAATAACCCTATCGAAAGCTATTATTCAAAAAGTCTAAAAACGGATAACAAGAAGAAGTTTAGAACTGACAAAGGAATTGAAAATCGGATTAAACTTACTCAGATGAGAAGATTAAATTTACTTAAGAAACCACAAAAGTCATTTATGGAATTGTTCAGATTATTTTCTCCATTTAAGCTTTAGTAATATCTATTTTTGAGAGAGTAGTTCAGAATGACATAGCGGAGCGTGTCGATTTTAGTCAATAGGTTCAGTGAAAAATTACAGAAGTAAAAGAATTCTTTGGCAGAAATGCCAAAAAAATTGTTTCTCAAGGGTTATATTACAGTTTATTTAGGAAGTTAGCAGAGAAATTGAAGTTTAAAGGATGGAAAAAAATGAGAAATCACTAAATTATGGAATTGTGTCCAGATACTCAACCAATAATACTAATTTATATAATTCATGGGTTCTATTTTACATAATTCATATCGAATAATATTGCATCCTCTCCCTGTACTTGAAAATGTAAACTCTTCATGTCATCTGTTTCCGATGCAGTCTATGGTGCCGGACTTCTCGGGACGATGTATACTTCAGGAGAATCTAAAAATGTACGGAATAGCACTTGACCTGGGTACCAGTGGTTTTCGAGCCCAGATTATTGATCTTGATACGCATGAGACCTTAAAAACAGTCATAACCATGGGTCACCCCCTTCCTGGGGGAAATGTCATGGACCACCTGGATTTTGCAATAACGACCGGGGAAGATGTGGCTCACGGTGTAATTATCGAAACCGTCAGGAGGATGTTCCTGAAATTCGATGCCGACCTGTCGAAAGTGGAAAGGCTTGCAGTCTGTGGGAACCCTATCCAGCTTTCTCTTTTTCAGAACATCGAAATAAGGGACCTCGCATACGCCGGGGAAAACAAACAGAAAATGCTCGGGGTTCAGGATGTAAAAAGAGATGCCCGGGTATTTCTTGCCTCAGAACTTTTCGGAAACGATTTTCTTCCTGACTGTGAAGTGATCGTGCCTCCCGCAATCAAGCATGAAATTGGGGCTGATGCCCTTGCCATGATGCTCGAAACCGATTTCCTTACACAGACCGAGCCTGCGCTTGTGACCGATTACGGGACAAATGCCGAAATGGCTCTCAAGGTAGGGGACAGAATTATAACGGCAAGCGCTGCTGCAGGCCCTGCAATCGAAGGGCAGGGGATCAGTTCCGGTATGCTTGCAAGCCCAGGGGCGATTTGCGATGTGAAGCCTGAAGGCGAATACTGGAAAATTCTGGTGCTTGACAGGGAGATGGAAAAGAGAGAAGCTTACCTGATCAACCCTGTAAGCGGTGAGATAAAAGAGTCTAACGGATATGAGGTTTCAGGCATTACAGGAACGGGAGTGATCTCGGTTTTTGCTCTTGCGTTGAAAAGCGGGTTGATTGAAAAGCCTCCCAAACTCCCTAACGGAAAACTGATTCTGGGCCCCGGAATCGAGATTACTGAAAAGGATGTCGAAGAAGCCGGAAAAGCCATAGGAGCAATCCGGGCTGCTCACATGACCCTAATAGTGGAATCCGGAATCAGGTACGAAGACCTTGAGTATGCGTACATGTCAGGGGCTTCCGGAGCCTATGTAGACGCCGAAGCTGCTCGCAGGCTCGGGGCTGCCCCGGGATATGCCAGAAAAGTCGTACAGTTCGGAAACACCTCTCTCGCCCTTGCCTGGGAACTTGTTCTGGACAAATCCAGGCTGGACGACGTTATAGAGATAGCAAAAAAGATTACTGCCGACCACCTGATGATGGCAACTAGCGATACTTTCAACAACTTCTACCTCTGCGAACTTTCCTACTGGACCATGGGCATGCCCCTCGAAATGTACGACCAGATGCTTGAACTCTACGGCCTGCCCAAACTTCCCCGGACCCTCGAGCACGCTGACATAGAAAAGAGGGTGAGTAAGGACATAGAGCAGGTCGGAGTTGGCGGACTTGCCATCCTCAAAGAAATAGGCATAATCCTCGAAGTCTCTGTGGACAAGTGCATCTACTGCCAGAAATGCGTAGAAGAATGCCCTGAAGGCGCCCTCGAAATAGTAGAAACCAACGGTAACAGAATCGCAAAATACGACAGCCAGAAATGCCTGGGCACAAGCTGCCGGCGCTGTGTTAGCATCTGTCCCGAAAACGCCCTCGATATCACGAAACTCAAAATAAAGGAAAAATAAGATTTTTGGGATTCATTTCCCTCTCTTTTCCTTTACCGATTCTTCCCTCCATCCTTTTGAGAGAAACACAATTCTGTTTCAGCGTATGTCCAGAAAGCTATGCCGGAAGAAATTAACAGAGTACTCACAGACCATATCTCGGACCTGCCCTTCTGCCCCACTGAAACGGCGGTCTTAAACCTCAAAAATGAGGGAGTAACAACCGGGGTGTACAATGTTGGAGATGTAAGCTTGATGCTCTGGAATACAATCTAAAAATTGCCGGGGGAGTGGTCACTGTTCCGGAGGACCTGGGAGTCAATCCAAAAGAATATCTGGTTGCTACTGTACATAGGGTCTCTAATGCCGATAGCTTCAAGAACCTTTCCTCTATTGTTAATGCCTTCTGTGGGGTTGATATCCTATTGTTTTTCCGGTACACCCAAGAACTGAAAAATACTTGAAGCAGTATGGTCTCCGGGGCAAACAATGTAAAAAAGTTAGGGCTGTTTCCCAAGCTAGATATCTTGAGATCTCCAGTTGGATATCTTGAGATGCTAAAACTTATGGCACATGCAAAAAAGATCCTCACAGACTGAGAAGGGGCGCAGAAAGAGGCATATATTCTTGGAGTGCCCTTTATAACCATGAGAGAGAATGCCGAGTGGATTGAGACTGTAGAGGATGGAGGGAATGTGCTTGTGGAGGTGGATTATAAGAAAATCAAGGATGCTATTTTAAATTTTGAAGGGGCTGAAATCAAAAGTGATGTTTTTGGAACCGGAAATGCATGCGCAGATATTTGTGATATTCTGAATGAACATCTATTATAAACGAGCGTTTTTGAAACTTGAATTGTGACTATTCAAAAGTGAATACGGTTAACCTGTTTTATATCCAGGAATTTTTGCTCCACCAGTCGCAAACTTCTTCTCCATTCGTAATCCAGGCACTTTTCCTGGAACAGTAATTGAGAATTTCCTCATAAAATTTTAGATTTTCTCCTTGCATGTATGTATTATGCCATAAGATTGTAATTATGCCGTTATACTGTTCAACGGTATCAATAATATTTTTTGTGAATTCCCAGGCTTTTTTAAAATCGAGTCGCATGTAGTCTATAAAAAGCGAACGGTCCATAATAACCAGCGGGATTTCCACAATATCAATCTGTTGTCCAGTATTCAAATTAAAAGGTTTGAACGGATGACACATCCCGTTTCTAAAGCCCGCACAGTCCGGATACCCGAATGTGGTATCGTACTTGAACCCCGCTTTGCTCAACAATTCCCATGTATCCGGGACTCTAAACCTCAAAAAGTGATTTCTGTACCCTACAATTCTTTTACCCAGGGCTCCCTCAAGCCGACTTTTTTTTTCTTTCAGGTCTTCAAGGCTGTTGTAGGATTCGTGCCCGCCATGCAGGCCGACTTCCCACCCGCTATCGGATATAAAGCCCAGTTCCGATTCAAGATCTTTAATGTTATAATTGAAGTCTGTCTCTTCAGGGTTCAGAACCAGAAAATAAAAACTGGATTTTGCATCATATTTGGCTTCCAGTTTCATTATCTCCTTGAAGTTCCAGCATGGATTCCATTTCCTGTTAACTCTGCAAAAAGGGGTTTTCATCGCCCCAGTCAGGTCCCTTCGGGCAAGGGCTTTAAGAGACCCGATTACTGGATATAGTTTATCCGGGTAAACCGTGTCAATGTCGTGTGTAAGGCAGACGGCGAATTTTTTTTCGTCCGGATACTCAGGTTGCAGTCCGTTTTCTATCAGAAATTTGGAAACTCTCGGCTCAAAAATATTTTTGTGCCTGCTTAAATAATAAGGAAATCTATTGTACTGGTCGGAAAAGGTCAAATTGTACTCTTCTTTTTTAGTAAAGAGGTCCCAGAGTTCGGTATTTTCCTTTAATTTTTCGTACATGGTGTTTGTCCTTTTTCCAAAATGATAGAAAACTTAACTTACTTCTCAAATTGTGGTCCTACAACATACGTGCACACATAAATTCAGCTCCGGCTTTCAGACAGAGCCTGTAAGGTTCTGGAGGTGCGTTCCTGAGCATCTTCCCGGTCCCTGGACCCCTCCAAACATGCAATCTTTGAGCCTTCTTTTCATTATCGGCAGGATCTCTTCATTTATAATTTTATGATCTCAGGCCAGGTGCCGAGAATAATTGCAATTTTCATTTTTTTTCGCTTTGTCCTTGCCGGGAGATTTATATCTAACTATATTAATTTTTAATAAGATACACTTTGCAATTATTTAAGTCATTTGGTTTCTATCTTTCAGCCAGGGCTCCTGTATTTTTCCCCTCAACTTCTTTAATTTATATTCCTTATTTTTTATAAATTGTTAGAAAGTTTACAGTATTCTCATAAATCTTATAAAAAAGAACGGTTAAAAATATCCGATTTCCTGTGATCCCGCATCGCAATTTGGAGGTGCAAGTTATCGTCGTTGTGTCAACCTCTGTCCCGAAGGCACCATCTACATCAACAAACTAAAAGTCACCGCAAAATAAGATTCTGGTGGGGTTTATTCCCCACGGCTTTTTTCACCGAACTATTCTTTACAGGATAGAATACAGCATGGATGCCGTCCCTATCCCGAGAGGTTCCATTATAAGTTCCACTCCGTACTTTTCTTGAAGCTCCCTGGAAATTGCGCAGGGGATTCCGGGGGTGGAAATTACGCAGTTATCCGAAATTACGGATTCGGGAACCGTGTCCGCACAGGGAGTTGCCTCGAAAATAATGGAAAATCTTCTCGGGTTTTCGGGTTCAAAAGGAGTAATTCCAAGGTCAGAAACGGTTTTCTCAAGAAGGGCTTTATCAGCATCATAGCCATAGACCCTGAAGCCCTTATTTACGAGGTGCGCTGCTCCCGGAAAACCCACCTTTCCCAGGCCAACGGCAAGTACGTCTTTTGAATCGGCTTTCATGTATCTGGAGGCTATTTCCGCATAAATTATGCCTGTGCAGGGCTGGTTATTGGCTATTTTCCCGTTTTTGAGGTTATGGGCAAGGAAGGTATTGTCATCCGCCATGAGGATAATCTGGGCGCCGTTTCTTACTGCCTCATAGTACCCGCTTACATCAGGCATAGTCGTAACAAAGCTGTCAAATCCGAAATATTCGGTAATTGCACGCAGGGATTCCGAGAAATTTCCTATTATCCCGTTTCCCGAGGTCACAGGTACAATGCCTACCTTTTCACAGCATGGGGTCGTGCCGTAGAAGTCTTTGCAGACTCCTTTAATGTCAAGCCCTGTAACTCTCCGTACAGTAGAATCAGCTTCATGAAGCTGTCTGTTAATGTTTTCCAGGTCTTCCGGGGTTAAAAGTGCCATTTTTTATCTCCTTTTTCTGTTTTAAACAAATTTTTACTTTGGGCAAATTTTTATTCTTATCCGATTTTTGCCATTTTACACAGCCGCTCCGAAGCGGTCTTTCAGGATCAAGAGTCCTGTTCTCTTTTTATTCTCGGCTTCTTCCCTATCTTTGCCCCAGAAGACCAGGGTGAACACAGGGTCCTCTCCTCTGCACAGGAAAATCTCAATGCCGGGCTCTTCATAATATTTGCCGTAATCGTTTCCCATAGAGAGCACCTGCTCTCCCACCGGGATGAGGGCTCCGTTTTCTGCAAGCATGAGGTGTTCGTAAATGCAGTACCTGTCTTCAGGAAGGGTTTTGACCTCTTCGACACCTTCTCCGAAGGCGCGGAACAGGAGTTCTATGAGGTTAACTCCCGAAGAATAGTAGACTGCAGTTGGGGTCTGGCTCGGGAAGCGGGAATCGATTTCGATTACTTTCAATCCCTGGGGGCCGGAAATTGCTTCCACGTCCATGATCCCTTTTAAGGGCAGGTTTGCTGCAAGGGAATAGGATATCTCCCTGAAGGAAAGGTCAGAAGGAAGAGGGGTTACCATGTGGCAGTCGTAGGTTCTGTCGATGTGTATAAGGGTTTCCTTTACCACTGCAAAATGGGTCCCGTCTCCTATGACTTCAAGGGAAATCACTTCCCCCTCCACATATTCTTCGACCAGCATTCCCGGCTCAAGCTCTCCAAGCTCCTCTTCGTCATAAATTATCCTTGCTCCCACACTGCTGCTTTCACAGGGGGGTTTTACAAAATAAGGCGGCCTGCCTGGTTTGTCCTGCGGGGTCGGGATTCCTATGGACCTGAAGTATTCTTTTGATTTTTTCTTGTCCCTGCTGATCCGGTAAGCCTCGAAATCGAAGAGGACAGGGCAGGAGAATTCCTCTTTTACGGAACTCAGGAACTTTATACATTCAAGGTTTTCATTTACAGGGAGTATGGCGTCAACGTTTTTTGAGATCTCGAGAAGTTTTTCAGGCTCTTTTATTACATCAAAACAGTGGAACTCGTCGGCATAGTTCCTTATAAGCGCCTGAGGGTTTTTATCTATCACAACTACTTTCATGTCGGCTTTCTTAGACAGGTAAGCCGCTTCGAAGCCCTGGAGTTTCCCGCCTATAAGGCATATGGTTTTCAAGCTAGCACCTCAGGACAGTTTCGAATTCTGCCTGCGGAGCAGGTTCCATCCCCATGCCTTCAAGCCTTTTGATTACGCTTTTTATATCCCGATCCCGCTCTTCAAGGTCGCGGTCATAGTTGGCAACGCCTTCTAACTTTGAATCCGAGGGGAGGATGGAAGTGACAATGTTTGCGCCTGCATTTAAGCGGTGAACCATGCCGTCGATGCCTTCGAGGTCAAGGGATGCCGGGATCAGGCATTTCGGGAATATGAGCCTGAGGATTGCAATTATTTTCAGTTCCGAAAGGTTTGAATTCTCTTTGAACCTCTCGAGTGGGGTACCTTCCTGAGGCAGGAACGTCATAACCCGGACCATATCAGGATCGTTTGATTTCATTCCCCTCAGGGACTTGATTGTTGACTCAATATCGTTCCCAACACCCGTGAGAATCCCGTCTTCTATGCAGTACCCCTGTTCCTTTGCAAAGCGGCGGGTGTTATATCTCCCTTTAAAGGACTGGCCTACCCGGAGTTTTTCGTAAAGTTCCTGGTCATAGGTTTCCTGGTACAGGGCGAAGAAATTTGCCCCCTTTTCCCTGGCTTTGAGAAGGGTGGCGTTGTCCATCACTCCCGGGGAAATCATAATGGGGAGCCCGAGTTCGTTCTTTACCATCTGGACAAGCTCAACGAAGCGGTCCGGCTCCTCATAGTAATAAGGGTCTTCTCCCATGGTCAGGTCGATCATGTGAAAACCTGCTCCTTTTAAGGCTTTGCAGGTCTCTTTTATTTCCTCTCTGCTCAGCCGGTAGCGGTTGATTTCGTTTTTGCAGTTATAGTAGCAAAAAGCGCACTGGTTCTTACAGTAGGTAGAGAAATAGATAAAGCAGTTAAGAAACACCCTGTTACCAAAATAGTGGTTTCTGACCTTTCGGGCTACATAGTATAGCTTTTCCAGCTCTTCTTCGGATTCGAGGGAGAGAAGAGCCCTCAGGTCATCATCAGACAATTGAAAGCCTTCAATTATTTTCTCTCCGAACCTGTCAAGGTCCTCGGTTGCCATTTTTTTGATCAAAATTTCACCCTCTCATAGTTTTACAGTTTTTCCCATCTTTACCGCCTTCCTTTCAGATTTCTTTCAGGACAGGTCTAATCATGCCGTTTTTCCATTTTCAGGTTCCGAGTTTGCCATTTTAAGTCCCGAAACCGGTTTTTTGCCATTTTAAGTTTAGATTGCCGTTTATTGCTACTCTGATATCCCTGTCCGGTAGAATCCGAACAGTTAGATGTCATTTTTAGGGAATTCCAGGTTTACAGGTTTGTGGAAATCCCGTTATAGTAAGATTCGGACCTTGCAGCTCTTTTGATGTTTTTGAAGCCGTGCATGACTTTCAGCAGGCGTTCAAGCCCGAAACCGGCTCCTATCCAGGGCTTGTCAATTCCCCATTCCCGGTCAAGAGGGACGGGCCCTACGACCGCAGAAGAAAGTTCAAGGTCGTCGTGCATGACATCAAGGGTATTTCCGTAGACCATGCAGGAATCCCCTATAATCTCAAAGTCGATCCCCAGGTGGTTCAGGAACTCCGTGATTATGGCTTCAAGGTTTTCTCGTGTGCAGCCTGACCCCATCTGGCAGAAGTTCAGCATGGTAAACTCTTCCAGGTGTTCTTTGCCGTCCGATTCTTTCCTGTAACAGGGCCCGATTTCGAAGATTTTTATCGGGTCAGGCAGGGCTCTGTCAAGCTTGCGCAGGTAGTTGTAGAGGTTCGGGGCTAACATTGGCCTTAAACAGAAATTTTTGTCGATTCTAAAGACCTGCTTTGAAAGCTCCGTGTCACTGTTAATGCCCATTCTCTCCACGTATTCCGCAGGGATCAGAATCGGGGACTTGATCTCCAGAAAACCCCTATCCACAAAGAATTTCGTAATTTCGCGTTCGAGCTTTCCCAGATAGTTTTCTCTCTCTTCGGCATAGATCCGCTTCAGGTCTTTTTTTCTCCGGGAGAGCAGTTCGGACTCAAGCTCCCTGAAAGGCTTTTCGGAATCCAGGGAAATCTCATCTTTAGGACTTAACAGCCCTTCAAGCCTGTCAAGCTGGCCCTTTGTAAGTGCAGGAGCACTCGTCGGAACAGGAGCAGCCGGAGCCGCAGCAGAGTTTGCCATTCTCTGTGCTGATGCAGATGTTGCCGAAGCCGAGCCTGTTGATGGTGCGGGAGCCTGTGCAGGTGCGGAAACCGGGGTTGCGGGTGCAGGTTTTGATCCGGAAAGCGGAACCTGTGCTGTGGCTTCAAGCGGTTTTGGAGCTCTGGCAACGGATTTCGGCATGGCTTTCCTGACTCTGGGAGCAGAAACAACCTTGACTTTCACGGTGGTTTTCTCTTCGCTGGTCTTTGTGAGGAAGTTGTTAATATCCTCGTCCGAAACCCTGCAGTGTCTGCAGGTCTTTCTGTATTTGTGGTGCCTGAGAGCTCTTGCAGTCCTGCTGCTCCGGGAGTTATTTACAACGAGCCTTTCTCCACATGCCATTTCGATATAGATCTTGCTTCTTGAAACTTCATGGTGCTTGATTTTGTGAATCATTCCGGTCCTGGACATCCAGAGCCCGGTTGCAGATATCAGAGTGTCTAGCGGTTTTTTATCCATAGTGTTACCCCTTGGTGAACTAAAACCCGGGTAATTTCCAAGAACAGTATTCAGAACCCCGGCTTATAGAACATAAGCGTGGAGCCAGCAATTGCTGACAGCTACCCGGAAAAGAAATAGGTAATCCAGAAATAGTTTATAGGCTCTGGAAAGTGTTTCCTGATTCTATAAAAGATCTCGGTGGAATGTTATGCAAGTGCCATTCCGGGATTCAGAAACATGGCGGAAACCCCGGGAATCTAACCCGGCTGAACGGATTTAGAGTCCATTCGATCTACATGATCAGGTTTCCTCCTCAACAAAATAGAATTAAATTTTATATGTTGTTTTTTCTCTATATAAATCTTAATTGATAAGATAGAATATTATTTTTTTATATATACGTTTTTTGGTGAAACTCCGGCAAAATTCACGCTCTTATTTATAGTTTTTGGAAAGCAGTTCTCATTAAACAGATCTCTATAAAGATTAAAAAATAAAAAAAGTACGGTGAAAAAATCCGGATGAAAAATGTGGGAGAAAAGCTCGAATGAAAGAGGGAAATGGATAAAGAAATAAATCAAGTTTTCCTGTTCAGGCTTTTTCGTACATCCCGAGTGTGCTCAGAGTCAGGGCAGTTGCGTTTATATCGTCTTCTTTGTTCCCCCAGGCCCCGCTTTCACGGGCTTTTCCAAGGAGCCAGTCAATGGAAGCTCCCAATTCCTTTTTGAAACCTGCAAGGAGGAGAGCCTGGATTACCAGATTGCTTGTGGAAATATGTTCCCAGCCTCCGTCCTGCTTTCTTTTTGAAAGGATCCATTCAGCCCTTTCCCGGACAAAAGCCTCAAAATCCCTACTTTCGGTTAGATTGTCCTGTTTTTTCAGGGCTGTGATTACAAGGGAAGTAGTGCCGACCTGTTCCCAGTCAGGCCCGTAGTTTTCGTATAACCATCCGCATCCTTCCCTGTCAGAAACTTCCATGTCCGCAAGAGCTCCAAGACTGTAGGCAGTGTCATAGACGTCTTCATTCCATGAGCTTCCTGTTTTCATGGAAAGTAACCACTTTTCCGGAGCCCGGAATATGATTCCTTCCGCCGAAAGGGCTGAACAGGCCCTTGCCGTATCCCTTATTGAGGAGTTCCAGCAGTTGCCTTCTTTTTTACGGATAAGAAGAGGGGTATAGAGGTTCGGAAGTCCCCATAAAGCATGAGCCGATACTGTACTTGCAAGTTCTTTTACGGACTGGATTTGCCGGGAAGAGAGCCATTCGAAACCTTTTTTCACAATATCAAATTCCAGGTTGTTTAACATTTAACGGTGCTTTTCAAGCTTCATGTATTAAAAGTTGACTGGCAAATCCCCTTTTTTCCTCTGAAAGCTATTTCAGGTCCGGATCCTGGCATGAATGCAAAATTATATATAGTTTTGCATTATTATGCATAATTATGCGCCCTAGAAAAAGAAGGATAGTGGATTTCGAACATTCGGCAAGGCAGTTCAGACCTTTCGGTCCCGAAAGTGAAATTCCCGAAGAGGTTCTGCTAACTATCGATGAACTTGAGGTCATGAGGCTCAGCTTTCTGGAAAATCTTTCTCAGGGCGAAGCTGCGCTTCGTATGGAAATCCACCAGTCTACTTTTCAGAGGGCTCTGAAAAAAGCACTTGAAAAAGTAACCGATGCGCTTGTCCATGGAAAAGCAATACGGATTGAAGGAGGAGATTACAGAATGCCAAGAGGAGACGGAACAGGTCCTGCAGGCCAGGGCCCGGTTGGCGGTGGAAGAAGCCGTGGACAGGGCAAGGGTCGGGGTGGACGGTTCGGCGGACCTGATGGAAATTGTGTATGTCCTGCCTGCGGGTATGAAACTCCCCATACGCCGGGAGTCTCCTGTAGCCAGGTGAAATGCGAGAAATGCGGAAGCTCAATGGTCAGGAAGTAAGTTAAAAGGAAGGTCGAAAAAGAGTGGGAGGAAGGTGCAATCAGCGCTCCTTTGCTGTTCCATTTCAGTTTGTCTTATCGGAACTGTTTAAAGCTTCTTCCCCGACCACTCTTACTTTACGCACAATATAACAATGTATCGAATTAACAATGTATCGAATAGTACAATGAAAGGAGTTGGAAACAATGCCACATGGAGATAGAACAGGTCCGATGGGCCAGGGACCAAAGACAGGAAGAGCTATGGGTTACTGCTCGGGCAGTGACGAGCCGGGTTATAAGACGGTTACTCCTGTGGGAGCTGGCCGCAGGGCCGGACGCGGTATGAACCGAAAAGCAGGTTGCGGAGCAGGTCGGGGTTTAGGACACAGGCGAACTCCTGGTTCCGGAAAAGGTGGGCAGTTTGCTTCCCGGGGTGAGTACTCTGGATATTACTATCCTGCACCTTCTCAGACAGGGGCGGAATCGGATATAGATTTCCTTGAGGGCCGAATAAAGGCTCTGAAACAGGAGCTTGATAAATTAACAGAAAATTTGAAGAACTTCCAGTCCCAGGAAAACGATAAAAAGGAATGAGTTTATAAACAAATTCAAAAATGAGTCCATTAACTGATGGTTCATTGATGGGCTCCGAATTTATTTATAAACTAGTACCATGAAAACTTAATTATGGATCATCAATTTAGATAAAAACAATATCAACTGATGGTAGTCACTAAAATGTATGTTCAACATTTGGGTTTTCACGGTACTAGTTTGAAAAATAATTTTTGAACTGGGAAATGAGGGATTCCTGGTGGATTTCCCGGTAGGTTCCTCCAG
This sequence comes from Methanosarcina acetivorans C2A, assembly GCF_000007345.1. Classification (NCBI taxonomy): domain Archaea; kingdom Methanobacteriati; phylum Methanobacteriota; class Methanomicrobia; order Methanosarcinales; family Methanosarcinaceae; genus Methanosarcina; species Methanosarcina acetivorans. Next base: position 190,372 of record NC_003552.1, read on the forward strand.
TTTCTTATAAACTGGCAGGCTAACTGGAAATGCAGCCTGATGTTCAACAATCTACTTTTCAGAGGGCTCTCAGAAGCGTACTTGAAAAAGTGACTGAAGCCTTTGTATATATAAAAAGCAGTAAAAATTAAAAGCAGTAAAAATTGAAGGAGAAGATTACAGAATGCCAGGTGGAGACGGCAGCGGTCCGGAAGGTAGAGGTCCGGGTGTGGGCACAAACCGGGAGATTAGAGGGCGGTGCAGGAGTAAGGGAGGAACCGGCGGCCCGGAAGGGACGTGCATATGCCCTGAATGCGGATACGAGGTGTCCCACAGGCCGGGAGTGCCCTGCATTGAGACAAAATGTGAAGAGTGCGGGACTCCTATGGTCAGGAAGTGACCGCTTACACGACAAAAAGAAGAGCCTATACAATGAAATCAAGAATCGTTTACGGGCCAATTCTTTCAAGAAGGCTCGGAAGATCTCTCGGGGTCGATGTGATTAAAAACACCGGCTCGAAAAAAAACTGTAACTATGATTGCATTTACTGTCAGCTCGGGCACGTTGAATCAAAGCTCGGAAGTCCTGAAGATGTAAAGGAGCCGGTAACTTCAAAAGAAGTTTCACAAAGTTTCCGGAATTTCCATAAAGACATCGAGGGTCTGGACTATGTCACTTTTTCAGGGACATGCGAACCTTCTCTGAACCTTTCTCTGGGGGAGATGATCCGGGCTGTCAGGGAGATAGGTGGAATCCCTGTCTGTGTCATCACGAATTCTTCCCTTGTGGGAAGGGAGGACGTCCGGAAGAATCTGGCTCAGGCGGACCTTATTGTTGCTACTCTGGTTTCGGGAAATGAAAATACCTGGAGAAAGATCCATAGGCCCGCCTCCGGCATAGCCCTGCAGGAAATAATCGAGGGCTTGAGGGAACTTGCAAAAGGAGGGGCCGGAAAAAAACTTGCACTTGAGGTCATGTTTCTTGAGAGTGAAGCAGGGAAGCCTCTGAACAGTACTGATGAAGAGGTTGAAAGCCTGATAGCAACAATCAGGTACATATGCCCTGACGAGATTGAAATTCTGACAGTCAGCCGTCCCCCTGCGGAAAAATGGGTAAGACCGGTCTCTGAGGAAAGATTAAGGGAAATTGCGAAGCGCTTTGTTTCGGAGTTTGGGGAAGAAAAAGTAAGGCTGGTTTTAAAAGGAAAAAACAAGAGGTCAAGGGTTTTACACCGGGAGCTGGATGAAGAGGTTTATGCCCTTCTCCTCAGGAGACCCTGTACCTTCGAACAGATCTGGCAGGGTCTGAATATGGACCCTAAAAGTCTTCGCTCTGTCCTTAAAAAATTGCTTGGTGAAAGCAAAATAGAGAAAATAGACTCGGAAACCGGGGAGTACTACAGGACAAAATAAATCACAGGTAAAGTGAGCTAGGAAAAAATGAATAAAAGGAAAATGAGATTGGCTTCGGGGGAAGAGCTTGTAGCATTTGGAAGCGGAACCATCGTCAAGTTTCTCTGAGAAAGAGGAACATCCCAGACTATTTTACTGTATCTTTTATTGTAGCCTGTATATTTCTCCTAAATTTCTCAAGTTTTCTGTCCCCTTTTTTTTTGTTCAGATTTTTGCTCCCGGATACTTCATTCCTCATCATCGGGAGGGAGCCTCTTTGCCAGCTCAGCATCAAGTGTTGACAGAGCATCTTTGTTTTCCCCGACAATTTTCAGCTTATCTATTATCTCGTTGTCGTTTTCTTCCTCTTCTACCTGCTCTTCGACATACCACTGAAGGAAGGAAGCCGTTGCTTCATCTTTTTCCGAATGGGCAAGCTCTACCAGGTCATTGATTGAGCGGGTAATGAACTGCTCATGTTGCAGGGTCTTCTGGAACATTTCCATCGGTGTCCCGAACTCCATGGGTGGCTCCTTGATCTCCTTTAACCTAGCCCTTCCTCCTTCGTTGACATAATCAAAGATCTTCATCCCGTGGATGGTCTCTTCTTTGACCTGTACCTTAAACCAGTGGGCAAACCCGGGCAGGCCTATAGAGGAGCTGTATGCCGCCATGGAAAGGTAAAGGTAAGAAGAGTACAGTTCCTTGTTAATTTGTTCATTCAGCGCTTCTTCCATCTTTTCGTTCAGCATTATTTTCCCTCGCTTTGTTGAATCCGATCTGATTTTTCCCGTAAAATCCCGATTTTACGGTCTCTTCCAGTGTACGACAAGTACCGGGACTTTTGAGTTCCTGATCACTTTTTCGGATATGCTGCCTATCAGGAATCGTTCGACTTTGCTTTTTCCAAGCGAGCCGATGATAATCAGGTCCATTCCGTTCTTTTCTGCAAAATTGACAATTTCTTCTGCGGGATGTCCTTCGAGAAGGACGGATTCGACCTGCAAATCAGTATCTTTTGCAGCTTTTTCCATATAAGAAACGGCTTCTTCTCCCAGTTCCCTGAACCGGGTATACATTGCCTCTTCCCACTCCAGATCTTCAGGAACCGAAGAATAAATCGATCTGTCGATAACATAGACAGCATAAATTTTTGCTCCGCTCAGGTGAGCAAGCTCAAGCGCGGCATCTGCAGCTTTTCTGGCACTTTCGGAGTCATCGGTTGCAAGCAGAATTTTTCTATAGAGTTTGCTCTTCATTATCTAACCCCCAAAATATTATCCCATATCTGAATATCCGTATGTTTATATTAATAATTTTCACCTAATAATTTTCCAGGAAATGGAAAACCTGTCGATAACGGCAAAAGGCATATACTTGTTAATACAATTAATGAAGAGGAGGATGGACTTTGGGAAAACAGAGGATCAAGCCAATCCGGATATTGTTTTTGATGTCTATTATCTTCCTTTTTGCTTCAGGAAGCGGTTGCGTTCGGAGTTTTGAAGAGGAAAGCAACTACAACATCAAAGATATGGACATCTCAGCAGACCGTGCCGGGACTTCTTTTGTAGACCTCAATGTTACCACATATGTAGAAAAATATCAGGGGGATACGGAGAAAAATGCTTCTCTTCTTTTGAAAGTTTACAGCAGGGAAAGCGGGCTGCTTGAAACACAGGAAAAAATTGAATTAGGGAGGCTGGAAAAAGGGGAAACAAAAGCCGTAAGCCAGAGTCTGAGCCTGCCCAAGACCGGAGGCTACAATATACGTTCGGTCCTTTTCGAAGAGGATACCCAGAAGGGCAGCGGAGAAATCAATGTCTACAACCTTGATTTTCTGCCTGCGGATGTGCAGGATATAGGGCTTGAAATTTCCGAAATGGATTTCAGGGTCAGGAAAGTGGAAGACGGAAAAGTTCTCATTGAAAGTGACATCTATCTGACAAATGAGGGCAAGAAAACCAGCCGGGATCTCCGTATGCTTGTCAAGGTCCGGGAACTGGACGCGGGGCTACTTGCCGATAAGGTCTGGACTCGGACAGGAGAGATCAAGCCCGAAACAACAGTTATCCGTAGTGTTAACCTGACCATGCCTGATCAGTACAACTACGCTGTCGAAGTTCTGATCTGGAACAATGATACCATTGTAAGGCGCGGGGAAGATTATATCCAGCTTAATCCGAAAGTTGAGGTTAAAGATAAAACTTCCACGGAAACAAAGAAGATTCAGACCAGTGAATTTGAAAACGTGGATGATTATGAAATGGTCCCTGAAGAGAAATACGCTGAAGAAGGAGCAACTCCCGGGTTTAGCCTGTTCCTGGCAGCAGTCCTGCTCTGTTCGGCAGCAGTTCTAAGGAGGCGGTTTGGATGAATGAAACAGAAGAGCTCAGCTCAGAGACAAAAGAGGCAAAAACTTCAGATCTCGGGGATAACTTCAAAAAGGGAGTTTTTGTGATTGTCATGCTGCTTCTGCTTGTGGCAACCTTCCAGCTCTATTTTTCAATAGAGCGAGTAATCGAAATCTGGTTTGAGTACCAATATATCCCCATTTTCAGGGCTGTATACAATTTCATTGTCCTGCTTGCAAGCCTGTACGTTCTCAGGCTGTACATAGTACAGCGCTGAAATAAATGTGAATAATTGCCTGAAAAGCTGGAAGCAGGTATGAAATGTATGAAATATAGGAAAAGCATGATATCAAAAAGTTTGAAGAGCCGAAACCCTTGATTTGAGGAGACCTTAAGTATCAGGCCTCTTCAATAAGCTTTTTTACGGTTTCAAGTACAAGAACCGCGTCCTGTCTCTTTATATCAACTTCGCTGTTAAGGCAAAAATCAAGAAGTTGCTTTCCTTTTTCTTTCGGTATCAGCCCTTTTTTTCCCCCTTCCTTTGTAAGCCCGAGATAGCTCCGGTCAGGGTAATAGGTGTTGATCGCAAGGTCCAGGAGAGCATTGTGTTCTTTTTCGCTTACAAGCCCGGTATCGAGAGCAGCTTTAAGGGTTTCCCTGATGTTTACAAGGGGCACGGAAATGGGTTCGAAGGTGTCAGGGTTTGTGCTTACAGCCACCTCGTCATCGGACTCGATAACCCCGTCCCTGTACCACTCATAGACCTTTCCAACGCCTACCATACCGTGTGTATCCAGTTCCGAAGCCCTGAGGGCTCCCATGCTGGCTCCGCCCACAACCTTCACTCCTGCATTAAGGGCGGACAAGATCTCTCTATGCCCTACTGCAGCCCGATCAAAGAAGATCCCGTCTATAATCCCTATGACCTTATACCCCTGCTGGACGAATTTTTCCAGCTGGAACCTGCGTACGGGGGGCTGGTAGTTTGCCCTGAGGATTTTTTTTGCATCCTCATGGCTGATGCTGTTACCGGTAAAGATAACTGCTCTTGCTTTCATCTTCTTTTCCACGGCTTATCGTTTTGATCTCTTGTAAATTCTTTCTTCTTTCCGGCAGTGATTCTTTGTCCTTTGCGGTCGCGGTCGATCGTAAAGAGTTCAAAGCCCGGAATGATCACCCTGACTACAGGCACTGCGATTTCCTCTCTTGAGAGGTCTACGACAATTACCTTTTCGGTGAGCCCCTTTAGCTGTTCAAGTATTATATCGATGTTTTCTGTCGGGCTTTTTCCGGAGAGATCCTTTACTTCGGAAAGGGAGATTTTTTCTCCTTCTTCGAACCAGAACCAGTTCAGACGCTTCATGCGGTCGTATCCTACACTTCGGATAAAGCCTTCCCTGTCCGTGTCTTCCCTTGCGCCCTGAATCTGGACTACTCTTGACTGTGCGGCTTCGGTTATTGCTCTTGCAATTGCGATCTCAGGTTTAAGGTGGGAACCTGCTCCCATGACCAGAAGAGCCGGGTCTTTTAATTTAACGTCATCAGTTGCTGCAATTATTGTGGGAATCCCGGTGTCAGTCGGGACAAGCCAGATTTTGAGGTCTATTCCGGTATCTTTGAACTTCCGGGCAAGCTCGTACAGGTAGCCGTCCTCTTCAGTCAGCACGATTTCTTTTCCAAGGTTCCGGGTAAACTGGGCCGTGCTGATTGCGTCCCTTTCTATAACTTCAAGTAGCCCGTGCAGGATTGCTTCCTCAAGCACGTTTCCGGATGCCAGTCCGTTGGTATTGCTCAGGAAAAGTTTCTGACACTGCCCGGGAGCGTCATAGGGGTGGTAAACCGCATTTGCATTTACGAAGACCTCTTCCCTGTTCATCAAATCATATGCTCCAACCCACTCCAAAAGGGATCCGGGGTTAAAGGGTTGGGACAGGAGGAGAGAGTTGGGGTCAAGCACATTGCAGTTTTCTTGTGCATTGGAATAGGACTCCACAAGGGCCGGGGCAGAGATTCCGCCTTCGATATTTGCGTTCACGCCCGGCCTTTCTGCCAGACAGCGCTCAAAACTCTCCATTATTGCCGAAATTCGGGCCCGCTGTTCGGTTGAGCCCTTGCCTGAGTAGATGCTGATCGCTCCAGGAGCGGCACTGGGGCGGATTGCCGAGAAGATCGGAATCCCGAGCCTGTCCAGGTTTGTGATATCTGCAATTCGGGTAACACCTATCTTTTTTATCTGATCTTTGGTGTTTTCAAGGGTAGTGGCTTCGTCATACACGCGCTGGGTGCCTTCGAGGTATGAGAGTGACCTGTCAATTTTTATCTCGGGCATAGTTAGAAACCTTCTCATCTCTTGTTATATATTTTGTGATTTTTCGGGAATTTTCAGACCTTTTACAGGAATTTTTACATCTCCTGTTCAGGGCTTTTTGCAAGTAAATATTAAACGGAACAACGGAATACAACGGAATACAACGGAATACAAACAGAACAACGCTATATATTGCGAGGTTCTATAAGTATGTAAGAAGGTTTATATGGGGGTTTTGTCCGACGAATCTCAAGAAATTGTTTCTGGAAGAAAATGTGGGCGGCTTTGATCTGGTACTCCGGACCCTATTAGGGACACTTGGAATTACTGCTCTGGCAATGAATCTTATAAAAAGTTCTCCTTTGAAATGGATCGTTGCACTGATAGCTTTTACGGGGCTCTTCAGCTCGATCCTGAGACACTGCACTCCATATGCTCTTCTCGGGATCAATACTGCAAAGAAAAAATAACAAAAGAATATGAGACAAAAGAATATGAGAGGGAGTCGCCCTCACCAGCAGTGTATCGGAGAAATTAATTCTCTGATTTCTTTTTTAGCAGATATTTCATTTGAGAATTGGATTATTCGTCTCTGGCCGATTTTTATATATGTTTGGTGATGTTCCCTTATATATAATCGATTAATCATTCCGGGATCCCGGAAAAAATCTCCCTTCTCTCTCCTCGCCGCACGGGATTTAGATCGCCTGCCAACCAGATACATATTTTCCTTAACCCTGGGGACTATCTTTTCAATTCAGGTAAAAACAAAAACCTCTGCCATCATGTCTGGCTACCTGTCTAAAAAGCAATTCATTGGTCATCGGTTAAGGAATTTTCTTGCCTGAAGGATATCGATTTTGCACCAAAAGTCGCCTTAAATTTTGTCCTTTTTACATGAAATCGATACCCAGTTCCAACTCTCAATGGGATACAGTTTTTGAGAACTGTTACGAAAATGGAGGCAATTTATCATGATTCCTCACTTAACCGAAGACGCATGAAAAGCAATTACAACTTTTTCTAGCGTTTTTCCTGCTCTTTATATGCCATTTTTGCTTTCTGGATCTTAGTTTATCTCTTCTCTTCTTTTTTACGGGAAAGCCCGCTTTTCTGCATCGAGCGTAAAAAAATGGCTTAAAACAGCTAATGACATTGTATCGATTAGAGTTAATAATTCATGGATGAAAGGAGACAGTAAAAAAGATAAGATTCGAAGGCAAAACTTATGTTTATCCTTCGTGAGGTTGTACAATTTTGATATTTTTGTATTTTTATCTGCTTTTTTTGTATTTTTCTCTCCCTTCATTAACTCTCTTGTCTTTCTTTTTCCTTTCTAAGGTGATCAGGTAAGTTTATTACTTGTGAACATATATGTTATAATATGTCGACATTGCTTGGGGATTTTGGATCAACCAGTTACATTCCTGCAGATGTGGCTTTCTGGTCTACGGTCTTCATCGGGGTTGTTTGCTTCATTATGCTCTATTTTTTGATATTTATTGTGCGTCGGGGTATTAAGAGTAAACCTAGTTACTGAAGTTCTCTTTTTTCATGTTTTTCTCTTCTTTTCTTTTCCTTTTTTTCTTCGTCTTCCCTTATTTTCTTTCATTCTTTGTAACTTTTTTAAGCTAGTTCTGTTCGATATGGGACGTTTGATTCCCTTATTCTCAAATATATTAAGAGTTATAATATCTAACATAAAATTAAAATCGGAGGGTAACTGGGTATATGCAGGCTGAAAAGGATGGGATTGATACTGCAAGTTCTATTGTTCGGGTGAATGAACCATCTTCTCACGATAAAAAACATGACTCTGGAATGGAAATGCCCAAAAACTCTCATGAGTTGCACGAAGAAAACGGGCACAAAAATTCTGAAAATATGCTGCATGAGAGCCATTATGGAGGGCAAACAGAGCATGAGGGAGAGAAATCTCAGGCCCTTGAGCAGCACTCCAAGATAAACCCCCAGGGTCATGACCAGCACCCTGAGATGGCACATCAGGAGCATAATCAGCACGAAGGAATGGAATCTCAGGATCGTGACCAGCACACCGAGATGAAGCATCAGGTTCATGACCAGCATGAAGGAATGCAACATGAGGGGCATGAAATGGGGGGCAAAGGTCATGGCAAAAGTCATGGCGATCACCATGCTCATATGCTTGCAGATTTCAGAAAAAGATTCATTGTTTCTTTTATACTGACCTTTCCGGTTTTGCTGCTCTCTCCCATGATTCAGGGTTTTTTTGGCTTTGAGTTTCGAGTCCCCGGTGCGGATATTCTTACCTTTTTGCTTTCCACTGTCGTTTATTTCTACGGCGGCTATCCGTTTCTCAAAGGGCTCAAAGACGAGCTGGCAGAGAGAGCTCCGGGAATGATGACCCTTATAGCCGTTGCTATCAGCGTGGCTTATTTTTACAGCTCTGCCGTGGTCTTCGGGCTTCCCGGGGGAGTCTTCTTCTGGGAACTTGTGACCCTTATCGATGTAATGCTGCTCGGGCACTGGCTGGAGATGCGCTCGGTAATGGGGGCTTCAAGAGCCCTTGAAGAGCTGGTAAAAATCATGCCCTCGATTGCCCACCTGAAGAAAAACGGCGAAACTGTTGACGTGGGAGTTGACCGATTAAAAATAGGGGACAGGGTTCTGGTCAAACCCGGGGAAAAGATTCCTGTTGACGGAACTGTTTTAGAAGGGACGAGCAGCGTTAACGAATCAATGCTTACAGGAGAGTCAAAGCCTGTCACGAAAAATCCGGGAACTGAGGTCATAGGTGGTTCGATTAACGGAGAGGCGGCTTTTGTCGTGGAGGTCAAAAAAACAGGCAAGGACACCTATCTCAACCAGGTGGTTGAACTCGTCAGAACAGCTCAGGAAAGCAAATCAAAGACTCAGGACCTGGCAAATAGGGCTGCAATGTACCTCACGATTATAGCCCTGACAGTGGGCGCGCTCACATTTCTCCTCTGGATTTTCTTCGGGCATGAAGTTGTCTTTGCCCTGGAGAGGGCAGTTACCGTAATGGTTATCACCTGCCCTCATGCCCTCGGGCTTGCAATCCCTCTCGTGGTTGCAGTTTCCACGTCCCTGGCGGCAAAGTCCGGGCTTCTCATCAGGGATCGGCAGGCATTTGAAAAAGCTCGGAGCCTTGAGGCTGTGATCTTTGATAAAACCGGAACTCTCACCGAAGGCAGGTTTGGAGTAACCGATGTAATTTCGCTTTCAGGGGAGGTCGACAAAATGAACGACAACGAGATTCTCAGCCTTGCAGCCTCCCTTGAAGCAAGTTCGGAACACCCGATTGCAAGGGGAATCCTTGAGAGTGCCAGAGAAGAAGGGATAGAGCCTTTACCGGTCGAAAAGTTCAGTTCCATTCCCGGAAAAGGAATCGAGGGCATAATCGAAGGCAAGAAATTCCTTGTAGTAAGCCCGGGCTACCTTGAAGAAAAAGGAATTAGCCTGAATGGCGGGAAAATCGAATCCGAAAAAATAGAAGAAATTAAAGAGCAGGGAAAAACCGTTGTATTTTTGCTTGAAGGAGATACGGTACTTGGAGCCCTTGCCCTTGCCGACATTGTCCGGAAAGAGTCAAGGGAAGCAATTTCAAAGCTCAAAGGAATGGGCATAAAATGCCTGATGCTTACCGGAGATAACCGCTATGTTGCTGCCTGGGTGTCTAAGGAACTGGAGCTTGACGACTACTTTGCGGAAGTTCTCCCTCACGAAAAGGCCGCAAAGGTTAAGGAAGTCCAGAAGCAGTACATTACCGGCATGGTCGGAGATGGGGTCAATGACGCTCCCGCCCTTGCCCAGGCTGATGTGGGAATTGCCATCGGGGCGGGTACGGATGTTGCAATCGAAACCGCTGATATCGTACTGGTGAAAAACGATCCGGGAGATGTGCTGTACATTATTGAGCTTTCCAGAAAGACTTACTCCAAGATGTACCAGAACCTGCTCTGGGCAACCGGGTATAACGTGTTTGCAATTCCACTTGCAGCGGGGGTACTCTACGGATACGGCATCTTACTGAGCCCTGCCATAGGGGCAGTTCTCATGAGCCTGAGTACCGTGATCGTAGCTATAAATGCAAGAGCTTTAAAGATGGGGTGATTTAATGTTCGGAATAATTCGTGGTTTGATGAAGATACTGGCTCTGGCAGCTCTAGTTTCTGCAGGAGTCAAATTTATCTCAAAGCATGTACGGAGAAAACGAAGAAAATAATAAGCAGTGAACAAAAAACCTGATAATCTTGGCTGATAATTTTGGCTGATAATTTTGGCTGATTATTTTGGCTGATTATTTTAACAGATAAACTCAGGTATGATTTAAAGGGGGGTTAAAGCATCGCAGACAGGGAGAGCAAAAGCAATCCATTCCTGATTATCCTGCTGGTTCTGATAGTCGCAGGGATAGTTTTCCTTATTTTTACTTTCGGGACCATGTGGGGACTTTCTCGTACAGGGGACGGCTTCTATGGCCGGCCTGATATTTATTCGGAAAACAGGACTTCGTATCCTGGCACTGGAATATATCCGGGAGGTGGAATGTATCCGGGAGGTGGAATGTATCCGGGAAGAGGTATGTATCCGGGAGGGTATCCTTCCTATAACATAAGTGATTTTGAGTCAAACGGGGAGTTAATCTACTATACCGGGTTTAATGAAAGCGGTGAGCGTATTGAGACAGAGTACGGTCCTCATTGGCTGTACGTTCATGGAGGGAGCTGTGTTGACTGCCATCGGACGGACGGGAGAGGAGGATATCCGGTGATGATGGGTTACGCAATCCCTCCGGATATCAGATATGAGACCCTTACTTCTGAAGAGCACGAAGAAGAGGAAGGACATCCTCCATATACGGATGAGACCATCAAAAGGGCGATCCGGGAGGGCATTGATTCTGCAGGCGAGCCTCTTGACCTTACCATGCCCAGATGGAATATGACCGATAAGGATGTGAATGACGTCGTTGAATACCTGAAAACACTTTGAGGGGGAATCCCCTCTCCTTTTTCTCCGGATAATCGGGAGATGCCTGAGCTCTTGGAATTACCTGCCAAGTTCTTTGACTCTTTTAGGCTGCCTTATCAGGTAATAAAGAAAAGCTCCTACAATATATGTAAAAACGATAACTATGGTCCAGATAAGGCGCGTATTCCCTTTGTCCGTTTCATTTCGCAGGCAGTCAACAAGGGTCCAGGCCCAGAGGATAAAAGAAAGAAGAAAGATAAATCCGAATATAATGAGAATAAGGTAATTACCTGGCATTTTACTGTTTCCTGTTTTGGTTTTTCTTAATTCGAAATTTTTCTTAACCAAAGTTTTTCTTAATCTGGATTTTTCTCAGCCCTGTTCTATTTTTCAATATACGGCCCTATTTACTAAAACAGTTTGGTTTTTCGCCTTTTTTAATCCCATCTTTCTTCGGTCTCAAGTTCTTGTCTCAAATTCGATCTCAGTATTTTAGTTCTTTCTCAAATCGCCTGAGTCTGAAATTGAGTAAAAATACGACATAGATTATCATACCTGCAAGCAAAAAGGCTCTTCCTGCAAGCAGTTCATATAAAAGCCCGCCGAGGATCAGCCCGGTTATGCTTGCAAGCCCTCCGAAACTGCCGGCAAAACCCTGTACCGTGCCCTGGTAATTTTTCCCTGCAATTTTTGATAGAAGGGAGAGGAAAGAAGGCCACATAAGCCCGTCCCCCATCGCAAAAAACCCTGTTGCAAGATAGGTCAGAAAGAGGTTCCCGGGGATAAGCAGCAGAAAGTTCGTGCCAAGCATAAGGCTTCCGAATATTATCAGTGAGGCATCCGAATATCTTTTTGAAAGCCTTGGGAGTATGGAACCCTGCACAATTATCAGAAGGCCGCTCAGGATCGTAAAGTATACCCCCATTTCTGCGATGCCCCAGTCAAGGGCTGCGATTGCATGCAGCGGAAAAGCGGTGTAGAAAATATTGAAGCCGAGAAAGATGAGGAAGTAAAGGCCGAGCATGTAAGGGATATTCGGAAGCTTAAAAACTTCCCTGAAGGAAGGCTTCCCGGTTTCCCGCACGGTCCGGCATTCCTTTATCTCGTAGCCAAACACTTTTCGTATGTTTTTGGCCTCTACAGGTCCTTCAAGAGAGCATTCTTTGTTTTCGGGGATATAAAATATAATCAGTAAAGTCCCTATAAGGGAAATTACCACTGCACCAATGACCGGGGCTGCTTCTCCGTATGCTGTTATGCTCAAAAGTCCGGCAAGGGCAGGGCCCACTATGAATCCGAGGTTTGAGGAAATCGACATTTTTCCGAAATTTCGGTTCCTGTCTTTTTCTTCGGTAATGTCTGCCAGATAGGCATTGGCTACGGACACGTTGCCTCCGGTCAGCCCGTCGAAAGCCCGAGCAAAGAAGAGCGCTGCAAGGGGCAGAGTGAAGGCAAAAGTCCCCAGGACTTCGGAATCGACCTGAAAAAGGGTTACAACCGGGAGAAAAAGAGCTCCGAGAAAGATAATCCATGAAAGGAGGGTTCCCACCTGGCTAAAGAGCAGGATTTTTTTACGTCCGTAGATATCAGACCACCTGCCGAGAATAGGGGCGCCTATTAGCTGGAAAGCCGGATACATAGAGCTTGCAAGTCCGTAAATGAAAGCATTGCCTCCAAGCCGGTTTACCAGAAAAACAAGGAAGGGTAGGACGATGCTGAACCCGAGTGTACCTATGAAATTGACTGTAAGGAGAGGGAGAAGGGAAATCCTCTCTCGTGCAGAAGGGTCAGGCCTATTTTCCTGCCTCACGCTTTCCGGATCTGTTTCCATATTCATGCCAGTTTTTTTCTTTTTTAAGGTTTTGTGCCAGAAATAAGGTCCCGGAGCTACTTAATCCTTATTTCCCATGAAATTTTCAGGGATGAGTGCAGGAATAGATGCTCGAATACAACCGGATATGGGATATTCGATACATGAGCCCGATGTTATCTGCAACCCGGAAACTTTTTTGTTGTCTTTGTTATAGCAAAATTAAACGCATAGACCGACTAAATGAATACTGAGAGTGAATAGAGAGTAAATAAAATGAATAGTGAGAGTGAATAGAGAGGGGAATCATGACAAAAGCTGCAGCTAAAACAGGAGTGGGCCCAACAGCATTGGTCGCTATTGAACAACATTTTCCTGAGAATCAGCGAATAATCGAAGACGACCTGGCTTATAGAATACTGCCGTTAGGCATGAGAGCTTTTGTATGGCTGATGCGGTTTGATTCGTTAAGGGCCTGGATGATCCGGGTTACCGAGAAGGACACTCCCGGCATCTGGGGCGGGATGATGTGCAGAAAACGGTATATAGATGAGAAGCTGGTCGAGTCGGTCAATCAGGTTGATGCGGTCGTGAATCTGGGTGCGGGCTTTGACACCCGGGCATACAGGTTTCCATCTCTATCTGAAACTCCAGTCTGGGAGGTCGATCAGCCTGAAAACATCCGGTCAAAGCAAACCCGGCTTTCAGGATTGTTCGGAACGGTCCCTTCCCATGTCAGGCTTGTGCCGATAGACTTCGATCGCGAAGAACTGGGTTTCGTTCTGGCATCTTACGACTATTCTGCGGATAAGCGGACGTTTTTCATCTGGGAGGCAGTCACACAGTATCTGACTGAAACCGGTATCAGAACAACATTTGATTTCCTGGCTAAAGCTGAGCGTGGCAGCCGCCTGGTTTTCACATATGTTCGCAAAGACTTTCTCGATGGCCGGGTCATGTACGATTGGGAGAAAGTCTACAAAAAGTACGTAAAGGATAAGATCTGGCTTTTCGGGATGGATCCGGAAGAGTGGCCGAAATTTCTTGAGAGGTACGGCTGGAAGGTAGTCGAGCACGTCGGTTATGAAGAGCTTGCTGGGCGGTATATCAGGCCCACAGGTCGGGAACTTGCCTCTACGCCGGTCGAGCGAATAGTTTATGCGGAGAAAGTGTAGTCAACTGCATATGTCAGCCCAACTTTTCCTATGCCAGGAGGTGGCCGGGCGCGGCTGAACCAGCCGTTTTCAGGCAAATTGGTGAGTAATCTTTGATTGCACCGGTAAAATCGAGCATCAAAATTTCAACAACTTTGTAACGGAAGATCAAAAAAATGTGAAAAAAAGAATTGCCTGCGGGCTGAAGCAGGCAGTTTTTACGGCCCATGAGCCGCTTTAATGTTTAAAATTTGAATTTTTGCTTAAAGCTTTAAATCCTGCAGACTTCGCTCTTCCTGAGCCAGTCGATATCGGACTGGTAGAGGAGCCTCAGATCTTTAAGCCCCAGTTTCAGCATGGCGAGCCGGCTTACTCCGAGCCCCCAGGCAAGGACGGGTTCTTTGATCCCGAAAGGTTCCGTGACTTCTTTTCTGAAGACGCCTGCGCCTCCTAGTTCGACCCAGCCGAGGCCGTCCACGTAGACTTCCGGTTCCACACTCGGTTCGGTGTAGGGGAAATATCCAGGGCGGAAGCGGACTTCTTCGAACCCCATCCTGTGGTAGAATTCTGCAAGGAGGCCGAGCAGGTCTGCAAAGGACATGTCCTTGTCCATAACTACGCCTTCAAGCTGCTCGAATTCGGGGGTATGGGTCGGGTCAATCGTCTCTCTGCGGTAAGCCCTGTCAATACAGAAGGCTTTTACAGGCGGTTCGGGATTGTCTGCGAGGTACTTTATGGTTACTGAAGTGGTATGGGTCCTGAGCACATTGCGTCTGGCAAGTTCCCTGTCCCAGATCCCGCCCCAGCCGCAGGAGTCAATATCCCCCCCGCTCTCGTGCATTGCTGCTACTTTATCGGAATATTCAGCCGGGAGCTGGCAGATGCTGCCAAGGTGGAAGGTGTCCTGCATGTCCCTTGCAGGGTGGTCCTGGGGCTGGAAGAGGGCATCGAAGTTCCAGAAAGAGCTCTGGATTATGCCGCCTTTGATTTCCGTGAAGCCCATTTCCAGGAAGATCTGGCGCATCTGTTCAATCAAACGCCTGTAAGGGTGGATTTTGACTCCGTAGAGGGGATTTGGAGCAATGTCAAGCCTGTAAGGTCTGAACTTTTTCCCTTTCCAGGCCCCGCTTTTCAGCAGTTCGGGAGTGAGCTGGGCAATTTCTTCTTCAAGGACAATGCCTTCGGCAGCAAGAGCGCTCCCTGCTCCTGTTACGGAAACAGTCCTGGACTTCTCTTCGTGCTTTATGACAAGTTTGCGCTTGAGCAGTTCCTTTACAGTTCCTTCGTCGGCTGCAAGCTCTTCGAGAGTTTTTGCCTTGCCTGCGAAAGCCGCAAGAACTTCTTCGTCCCTGCCTGCAGGAGCGTTTCCCGAAGGTACCATAACTCCGTTTTCAACCTTTGCCCACCCTTTTTTTATGAGCCAACCGGTTGCGATCCCCACGGTCTTGGGGGAAAAGCGGCTCCTGAGTTCTTCAAGAGGGGCGGGAGCTTTCAGGGCGTCAATTATCTGGCGCTCCGGAAGTCCGGTTTTCGTATATTCTTCTCCCTCCTTTGTAAGGGAGTAACGTTCGAGCACTTTTTCAGATACGGAAGCAAGTCCTTTTTCCTGGAGCATGAAGGCTGCCTGCATTGCCGCATCCACCTGCAGCCCGGACTTCTCTTCCAGTTTATCGGGAGCTGCCGACCCCAGTTCCTCAAGGGCGAGCAAGACTTTTTTTTCGTTGATTGTAAGGTTATCCTGAGCACTCATATTGTAATCACGTCCTGATCTTCCTGAAATGATTAAGGATTTGATTGTTATAAGGATCCGATCTTTTATCGGAATCTGATAAGTCTGCTAATTAATCTGACTTTGTAAATTTATGAATAATTCAGTCTTTGCAAATTATGAATAGTTCAGTCCTTGTAGATAATTCTGTATTCGTCAAGATGTTCCCGTGCAAGTTCTCGCTTTTCCTGATGGTCTTTAAGGAATTCCTGCATTTTTTCGGCTGCAAGCTGCTTGCATGAGCCGCACATCCTTGTTCCGGAGATACATTCCTGCTTGATTTCCAGCAGTTCTTCATCGCTGGCAATCAGGTGGAAAAGCATGAGTTCAAAGACCGAACATTCCTCGGGTTTTCCTCCCAGTTTTTTCTGCTCTTCGAGGGTTACGCAGCCCCCGGTTTTTGCCCGCTTTACCTTTTTTGCCCCTTCCTTCGGGGAGTCCGTAAGGGCAATCTGGCTTTCGGGAATACTGCTGGACATCTTCCCACCCTGCAGTCCGCTCATGAACCTGTGGTAGGTGGAGGCTGGAGGAATAAAAGCGTAGCCTCCGAACTCGACTGTGACTTCCCTGACAAGCTTTTCAAGTCCTGCAAGATCGGGATACTCGAGCACGTCAATATGCTCTTCATAGAGTTTTACTTTCCCGGGAATGCGTTTCTTAAGCTCCTGGAGAGCCTCTTTCTGGGCGGTTTTTCCCCTGACGCTCAGGTATTTCCTGCCTGTCTTTACGTCTTCCCGCTCCTCTACCCTGAACATGTTCATCTTGCCTGCAAGCCCTCTTGTCAGGCGGAGGTGAGGGTCCTGGTCCGGGCCTACGGGGACGACAACCGGCTTAGGCCCTCCGAATTCTTCAAGCTGGGGCTGGAGGATATCTGCAGCCTGGGTTGCCACGCTGAGCATATGGGAGAGGCTGGTCTCTCCCGAAAATCCATAAATTGCACTCAGTTCCGAGAAATTTACCTTGGCCCCGAGTTCAAACGCCAGGTCTTTGACGCTTCCGCAGCCTGACTGGAAGTAAATAAGGCCGTCGGGTTTGAATCCGAGGGCAATAAGGCTTAATATGTATTCTTCAACCCCTATTTCCCTGCACTTCTGCCAGGAAAAACCGCGTACGGAAAAAGCTTCTCTGTCTGCAATCCCGACAAAGGCGGAAGCTCCCATTTCCTGATGCCAGACGATCTGGTCCATGACCATCTTGTGTCCCAGGTGAACCTTTCCGGAAGGCATAAAGCCGTCCATGACCGAAAAAGGGGCACCTGTCCGCATGGCCTCTGCAATCTGTTCGTAATCACGGTGCCCGAAGATAACTTTTCTCCGCATGTACATATGCGGGGAAGGGATTTCCGGAAGTACGTTTTCAAAAGGAGAAATCCCGAATTCTTCGAATAACTTTGAATAGTCAGTAATGTCGCTTGAACTCCACGGGTCAAGTTTGGTATCCATAAAATCCCCTCATAAGCTGTCTTTTCCGGAAAATTGCCGCAGGCAGCTTTTTCTTGCTACATAAATAAGGGTAACGTAAATAAGGGTGTAAACTTCTTTCCGGCTAAATCGCTCTTTAAAAATACCTGCTCATATGTAAATGTTTATCTTCTGGCGTTAAGTTCCAGACATTAATATCAATTTACATATCTTTTCTTAAGGCTATTTGGAAGAAATTTTCTCAAAAACTGAAATGTAATCTGTAAAAAATTTAGGAGTTAGCCCACGCCTTTTCTGTCTTCTAATTAATCTTGATATCAGGTTCTGACCCCCAGAAATATATATTCAAAAGCTCAATTGTAATTAGATGGACAAGAGCTCATTCTTAGAAGATATAAGCAAGACTTTAGCCGGATTAAAAGAGGTAGATACAGCCTACGTATTCGGTTCATTTCTTGAAAGAAAAAATTTCAACGATATCGATGTAGCTTTGCTCCTGTCCGAAAGTTTAGATCCTTATCAAAGTCTCAAGTTTTCTTTAAGAATTGCAGGTGAGCTGGAGAGGCGAATCAGGCCCAGATTTGAGTTTGACGTAAAAATACTTAACAGTTCTCCGATAGAATTTCAGTTCGAGGTTATTAAAAAAGGACATATTATCTTCTCCAGGAACGAGTCCAACAGAATCGATTACGAATCTGAGGTAATTTCGGCTTATCTGGACCTGAAGTATATGTATGATTTGATAGACAAGGAACTCCTGGCGAGGGCATGAAATGAGAATACTGGCCCATCTCAGAGAGCTTGATGAATACCAGAAGGACTGGGAAAGATATCAGACCATATCCCTGGAAGACCTGCGAGATAGGGAAAAAGGAATATGGTTCTTCATGCCATGCTGGTCGGCATTCAGGCAGCCATAGATATAGCTACCAGCTTAATAGCTAAAGAGGATCTGGAGAAACCCACGACATATAGAGAAGCCTTTGAAATACTGGGTCAGGCCGGTTTGATCCCGGAAGAACTTGCTGAAGAGCTTTCGGATCTGGCGGGGTTCAGAAATGTCCTCGTTCACGTATACTGGCAGCTAGATCTTGATCAGGTATATGGCGTCCTGCAAAATGACCTTAAGACTCTGAAGTCCTTTTTGCAGGAAGTTAAGGAATTATTAGGTCAGGATTCATTTTTTGAATGAATCTCTGGGTTTTAAGAGGTTATTTCTCGCAGATCTCTTCAAAAGGATAGGGTAGTTTTGCCTCTTCGGGGATTTTGTCTACAAGATCCATAAACTCGGGGTCATGCATGGGGCTCAAACTCTTCTGCCTCTGGAAATACGGATAGCTCCTGATCCTCTGCCAGATTTCTTTTAAGGACACTTCTTTTACATTCCCGAACCTGAAAGGAGGGTAAGGGCTTGGTTTTACATCGCCGTCTGCGGTTACATGCATCCAGCGCCTGCCTGCCATGGCACCCATCATCTGCCCCTCGAAATAGGTGTTTGAAAACATCCTTGGACCTTCCGGGGTTGAGTTAATTCTTTGGTACATTTCAAGAATTGTTTTTCGATCCCTGCCCGTAATCACAGGTTCGCCTCTGTTTTTCGGCATTGATTCCCAGACCGAAAACTCATGTACCCTAAGTTCCGCTGCAAGGGCATAGAGGGCAGGAAGTTCCTTCATGTTTGAGGGAGAGGCGTGAGTTGTCATTACAACAAGAAGCCCGGCTTCAAGAGCCAGTTTTATGGCAGAGATTGCCCGTTCATATGCTCCTGCAGAGTTTCGGACTGCATCGTGTTTTTCGGGGTCGGTAGAGTAAACACCTACCATGAGGGCATGAATCCCGGCTTCCTTCAGTTTAAGGGCGGTTTCTTTTGAAAAATCCGTACCCCAGGTGGAACAGTTAACTATAGCCCGGGTTTTGTCCACATACTCGATAAGCTCAAATACATCTTCCCGCAGCAGGGGGTCATTTTCGGTAAAATTAATAATGAGGGTGCCAAGTTCCAGGGCTTCGTCTATTACTCTTTTTATTGTATCCGTATCAAGTTCGTCAGTAGCAGTTTCCGGCGGATACCTTGCACTGTTCCGGCGGGTGATCTCGATTGAGACGGTTTCGGGCACGTATTTTCCCATAGCTATCTGGATTTCTGCAAAAATGAGGCGCTTGAAAACGGGGCTCGGGATGGGAGGCAGCCAGGCGGATGGAATAATCCTGTCCTCCTGCACAAGAGCCGGTTTTTCCTCCTGCAGGCGTGAATTCATCTTTTTCAGTACAGGGCTGCAGGCCGCTTTCAGAGGCCCGTTTGTTACAAGTTTCAGGGCTTTCCCTTCCTGCCGCTGAAGGTTCACAGACAGCCCTGGCATGGAAAAAAGTTCTATAGTTCCGCTTCTTGCTGGAGAGTCCGTCGCATTCTTTTTTTCAGGAGTCATTTTTCCTCATTCAGGCTTATAGCTTTATTATGTGGTTGACTGGAATATATTTAAAATCGTCCCTGTTTTTCTGAAGGCTGAAATCTATAAGGCTTTTCTCTTAAGAAAGTTTAGATTCTTTAGAACTTTCAAACTTAAGCGATTAAACTGAATGCTTCTGTTATTGAATTACATAATAAATATCTAAATTATTTCAATGAAGCTTATAGATTTGTTTATTATGGCTCTGTTTGAATTTAACCCACTTTCCGCAGTAAATTTTCGCATATTCACATTTTTTCCTGCTATCGATTTTCAATAAAACGTGGATTTATTGGACTTTTATGCAGGAGGTAAAGCAGCTATATGGTGTATCATAGAGACAAAAAACGATATCATTCAATTTTCACCAAGTTCCATTAAAAGTCCAAATTAATTTGATTTGTTTCAAAAACGCTATCAGGGAAAATATTGATTTTTGAAAAAATACTGCGGAATGTGGGATTTAAGTAACTATTCAGCCGACCCAAATCATTTATGAGCAACTTTGGGATAATACAAAGATATACTTTAAAATTTCAATAAATACAACGGCGGATTCCCTACAAAAAAAATCTCAAAATCAGCTTCAATAGGCTAAAAATCAATCTTCAACAATAAATCGTCAAGTGAGCTTAAATAATGGAGGTATGTTATTTCAGGGGTTTTCTACAGAAAGCTGGAATTCCAAAATTCATATGAAAAGCTTCTTTGAGAGAAATCTTCTGTCTTTGTCTCTGGATTTGAGGCCGTTAGAGCCTGCTTGCATTCAATGCAATCTTCCGCATGATCTCAGTAACAGATGCCAGCTCCTCTGAGTCAAACCCCTTGAGAAGAAGTATATTTAGCTCTAATCTGATTTTCTCCATCTTGTATCTCAGTTTTTTTCCTTTTTTTGCAAGGTAGAGCCTTTTGACTCTTTTGTCATCCAAATCGATTTTACGGTAGATGATGTCTTCTTCTTCCAGTCGAAGTATGGATCTTGTAATCATTGTTTTATTAAATTCGCCTGACCGTGCAAGACTTTCCTGGCTACATCCCTCATGATCAAACAATGACATCAAGATGGCATAATGTACCCATCCCATGCGATATTGTGCCAGTTCTTCTTCGAAATTCTTCTGAACAGAACTGTACGTAAATGATATCATTTTGTCAACGGTGTCAATATCCTCGATCCACTTGATCGTTGTTTCTTCGTTCATAATTTTCACTCGTAACAAATCAACATCATTCAAATGTTAGAATTTTAGCATAAAAATTACATTTTTGATGTTTTGCTTTTTAACCCGATATAAATGGAAATGAATTATCGTTATATTGCCCATGTTTTGTTTAGCTCTTCAGCTTTTACTTGCGCTGCTTCCATTGTTTCGAAGATCTCTGTGAAGGGGTAGACATACAGATACATTCTATCAGTAACCTGCATGGTTCTGTATATGAGAGTGTAAACAGGTTTGTCCATGGCATCTGCTTTCAGATAGCTGATTTCATACTCACCAAAATTTACCAGTATATATTCCAAGCCATCTATTTCTATTATCTCAGGAAATTCTATGCCATCAAATAACTGTTTCCCGACTGAAAAATTCAAGTCCTTATATAGTAATATTGGTCGAACAAACACTTTCGGAAGCTTCGATTCCTCGTCTTTGTCTGAGAAATATGACACATCCACTTTCTCATCTGCATAGTTAGAAAAACTCGCGTTTCGAGACGCATAGTCATATACTGATTCATATATTTGTACAACTATTCCATTGATCTCGATTTGAGTTGACATAATTTTCAATCCTATAAATTATATAGACTGGTCTGTATATATCAGGTAAAAAATATATGGGAATTTAAGTTATTTATTTTTTAATAAAATCGGGATTTTTTCAGCAGCAGCTATCAGCATTGTATTATCATTACGAATCAAAGATATCGTTATTGCGCCTTCAATCGTTAATTGAAGAATTAAGCTTAGTTCTGCTGATTTTTCTGATGAAAATCCACTACTGACTAATTTTTGATAATATGTGTCAGTCCACAGATCATAGACTTCAATACAAGCTTTTCGTAAAGATTCACTTATTGAGACCGTCTCTAATGCCAGCAAACCGATAGAAAAACAATTTTCCTGGTCTTTTTCATTGAATTTCCGTGCTAAATCCAGAATCAACTCCTCGATGGCCTGTACTGGATCGTTATTCTTTGCTAATTCTTCTTCTATATTGTGTTGAATCTTGTCCCCCATCAATTTTATAGTAGCTTCCGCTAATTCCTCCTTTCCGTTTGGAAAATAATAATACAATGATCCTTTTGGTGTTGCACTTTCTTTAATAATCTCATTTAACCCCGTAGCATGATAACCTTTTTTTTGAAATAAAAAAGCAGCTGTAGTAAGGATTTTTTCACGTGTATTCATTTTGGATTCCACAAAATTTTTTGATAACAAGCATGGTAACTGAAAAACATAGGTCAAGAATACCTTCTCATTTATTTCAAACATGGGAGCTGTGCTCTATTTTTTGGAATCGATTAGTAACTCACGGACATGACATAATTATTTTCCAGCAATTATAAAGACTGGTCTACATAATATATATGTTTTACTGACTCTTCTGACGCATTACTACAGCTGTAAACTTAAAGCCATTCAAGAACAAATCCTAAAAAACTTCTTATGCCAGAACTTAACTATTTTTGATATTTTTCAGCATTTTGTAATTTTCGATACCCAACTTTGTAAGATTTCGGTTTTTACAGTTCTGTCAGGACCTGGGTTGATAGAACAAGGCGCAGGAATCTTTAAAGCGGATAATGTTTTTGGGGTCTATTTAATAAAGAAGTCCTAAGTTGTCCAACTGTGTTTTGATGATCCGAAGGCCTTCTTCGCAATCCTCCGGACATTTTCCACCTGTGATTACCAGTTTGCCAGTTCTGAACACAAGCACTACCACTCTGGGATCCGCAAGCTTATAAACTAGTCCAGGAAATACCTCTGGTTCGTACTCGACGTTTTCCACGCCAAAGGCGCTCAAAACGGCGTTCAGGTTTAAACTCGTCCTTAAGTTTGCGGAAGCTACGACATTTTGAACATGAATCTCAGGCTTCAGATATATTCCTTTGTAACCGATGGAATTGAGCTCGTTAGCCAGATTGAAAAGAGCTATGCGGCTGTTCTCGACATTCTTAGTTCCGGTACATACCACTTTTCCGGAAGCGAAAATTAGAAAAGCAGCCTTTGGATTCTCAATTCTGTATACGAGACCCGGGAACTTATTTTTGTTATATACTGCGCCTTTAAGCCCGGTATCCAGTAATTTTTGCAGGTCGAAATCTTCTGCCAGCCTGGTAGATGCCACTATGTTCTCTATAGTTATTGTGGGTTCCATACAACATCCCATATAATTATTGGCAATGGTGTAGGTTATTGAAAAACGTAAATAAACAGTATCTATCTATTTTTTATCAAACATGGAGGATATACTCTTTTTTGGAATTGATCAGTTACTCACACCCATAGCCGGATTACTTTTTTTTCTATCAATTATAGTGACTGGTCTACATATTATTTATATTTTACTAATACTACATATCAAGCTGGTTTTTCTCATCGATGATTCAAATCTAAAAAATGATCAAAGTTCGAATCCCATTTAGTTGTATCGACAACTATTTATCTTTCTAAGTAGTTGTGTGCACAACCAACTTGGTTGCATCTGCAACTATTTTGAACCTACAATGTGGAGAGTAATTAAATGGGTACAATTGAATTCGATGGAAACTCACATGCTAAAGAACTATGTGGTAAGGAATTCATCGGAAAGGCTATCTCATATCTCTATAGATACGAACAAGTTTACATTGGGAAAAAAATTGAACCTTATG
Organism: Methanosarcina acetivorans C2A; assembly: GCF_000007345.1. Lineage (NCBI taxonomy): Archaea > Methanobacteriati > Methanobacteriota > Methanomicrobia > Methanosarcinales > Methanosarcinaceae > Methanosarcina > Methanosarcina acetivorans. Next base: position 213,858 of record NC_003552.1, read on the forward strand.
GTATTGGAAGCGGACAGTTTCCTTTTCTTATGAGACTGTATCGTGAGGACGGGGTCAATCAGGAGAGTCTTTCTGACTATCTAAAAATTGATAAAGGCACTACTACAAGGGCTATACAGAAACTTGCTGATGAGGGTTATGTTTTCAGACAGAGGGATGAGAAGGACAGACGATCATACAGGATTTTTCTTAGTGAGAAAGCGAAAAAGCTGGAGCCTGATATGAAAAAAATAGCTTTGGAGTGGGAGGATATTCTCTTTTCCGGCTTTGACGACAGTCAAAGAAAAGAGATTACGAACTCCCTTGAAATTATGTTTGAGAATGTATTGAAAATAATGTGAAATAACGAGATAGGGTCATGCAATTTAAAAAACGAGATGGGATCATGCAATTTAAAAATATTCATCTGCTAATGCTCTGTACCACTACATATTTTGCAATGGCGGGAGGCTCTCTTTTAGCACCAGTCTTGCCAGATATGGTGGAACCTCTGAATACAACGTCCCATGAAGTAGGACTGTTGATATCAACGTACGCTATCTCAACGGCTATTTTTGCACTGGTAATTGGACATTTCATCGACCGTGTGAACCGTAAGAAGATACTTGTTCCCTGCCTTGTGATTTACGGTCTAACAGGACTTGTAAGTTATTTTACTTCTGACCTGCACTCACTTCTTATCTTGAGGTTCATACAGGGCATAGGGGTAGCAGGGATGATGTCTTTGCCCATGTTGGTCATAGCGGATGTGTACAAAGACCATAAAAGTTTGTATGCCATGAATAAGGTTAGTATGGCTCTTGCCATTGGCTCGGTATCTGCCCCTCTTATAGGCGGAGGACTTGCAAATTTGGGGTGGAACTATCCATTCCTTTTCTATGTACTTTCACTTCCGCTTGCTTTTGTTGTGATGTTCTTCCTTCCAGAGACAAGGGTCCAGAGGGACAATGTCAGTCACAAAGGCATATTAGATGGGTTTACAGCACTCAAGGAAATGAGAATATTATACACGGTATTCCTGAGCTTTGCGGTCTTCTTTATACTATATTCAGTTCTCACCTACGTCCCCTTTATGCTTAAGAATGTATTAAGTTATACTGCAAAGGAATCCGGACTTATACTGGCTTTTCAGGGAATAGCTATCATTTTGATGGTCCCGCGTGTGAAGACTCTAGCTAGTAAGCATTCAACGATACTAATTATTGCTATTGGTTTTGCACTTGATGGACTGGCAATATTTTCGATTTCGTTTGCGTATTCTATTGTCACGGTTCTTCTTTTAATATTGCTATTCGGAGCAGGTTTTGGGCTCTCTCAAACCGCAATTGATGCACAGATAGTCCAGATCGCCCCTTCAGAATCAAAAGGCGGTGTGTTATCTATTCACAACACAATGAAATATATTGGGCAGAGTCTTTCTCCCATCTTACTTGGTGTAGTCCTGGCACATTTTGATCTTGAGACGGTTTTCATTGTATCAGGTTCTTTTGGGTTGCTTGTTGCTCTGATGACATATTTAATGAAGAAGATTTTTGAAAACTCAGGTGAGGAACGCATAAGAGAGAATAAAATATCGTTGTCACATCAATAATTTGTTGATTGTTAGATGATGCAATGCAAAATACAGGATTCTGGCGAGAAAGGAAAAAAGCTCGAACTTGATACAAAAAAGATAGCTTTGGAGTGGGAGAATATTTTCTTCTCGCTGGTGCTGGTGTATGCTATCTCAACTGTTTTTAAACTGGTTATGGGGATTTCACCGATCATATGAATAGCAAAAAAAATACTATATTGAAAAATTAATCTCCGGAAATGGAGACATATTTTGTAACAATTAAGATAGATTTAAAAGGCTACCTGAATTGTTACTTAAAAACACGAACAATTTCGGGATAAAACACTAAAATAATAATTTAAGTTGCCCAGGCACGAAAACCGAAATAATTAGTAGTCTGCCCGGACGGCATCTTTGAAATAAAAAGCTTAAACCTCATACTTTTTCTGAGAAGGCGAGGTTTCCGCTGATTTTCTTTATCTTTACTTTTACCACGTCGCCTTTTGCGGCTCCGGGCACGAAGACTGTGTACTTATCAATTTTTGCTATCCCGTCACCTTTGGACCCAACGGCATCTATCCGGAGTTCGTAGGTTCCGCCTTCTTCGATAGCATCCCTGACAACCACGTTACTTACCTTTCTCTTTTTGACAGGCCTGTGAGCTCCGCAGGCAGAACATTTCAGGACAAGCACCCTGTCCACCCTGACAAGCTGGGTATCCGGGCGTCCGCATTCCGAACACATGACGTATTCGTCAACATATGCCTGAATATTATCTGAAATCTGAGCTCTCGTAAACCTGCCCTGGAAGACTGCACGTGTGCCTTCTATCTTCCCTGCAGTCCCCAGTTCCCTGGTGAGATATTTCATCAGGTGGTCAGGGTCCCGGTTAAGGGTGTCTGCAATATTCCCGAAGTTATCCAGAATTGTGGTTTTTCCTTCGGAAAAGAGTTTGGGTTCAGGGATTACGAATCGAGCATCGGTAGTCTCTGTGTCCGGCATCTTTGCCATTGCACGGTTCAAAAGCTCTTCGTAATCATACATTCTTTAGACTCCCTTGCAATTTTACGGCTTCTTCCCGATTACTGTACCAGTTCTGCGCCTTCATCGACAACGATTCTGCAAGGGGTAGGCAGCTTCTGTCCGGCGTGCCAGAGAGCTTCCTTTGCAGCCTTGAAGTTCTGCTTCTCAACGGCTACTGTAAAGATCTTCTGCATCGGTTTTACCCTTGCTGCGGTACCGACATTCTTTCCAAAAGCCCTGCGCATTCCACTGGACACACGGTCTGCTCCGGCGCCTGTTGCCTGCTTGTTTTCCCTGATTACTTCGTGGGGGTAAACACGGAGCTTCATGTAAAAGCCCATTTTTCCTGTGTCAGCTACAAGGTGCCTGTTTGCCGTGATACGGGCTGCTTCAAGTGCAGTATGCCTGATCTGGCATTTTTCTTCTACGATCAGGGAAATTTTTACAGGGAAACTTGTGTTTGCTTTGTCTCCCATATCATAGTGAATAACCTGGCTTCCGGGAACACCGCCCATGTATTTTCTTCTGGTAAATGAGCGCTGTCTCACGTTTCTATACATACTTCCTGGCTTTCGTACCATTAGTTTGATTCTCCTGAAAATGATGATTTTGATAAAATTTTGAGTGGAACCTTTTTCCACTTATAACCCATTTATAAGCGTTTGCTTCAAGTTTACGAAAAAACTGTCTGGCAAACCGTTGAGTATGGAGATATGTGCATATAGAGATACCTGCCTGTATTTACATTTATCTGTAAATCTGCCCTCACGGGTTCCGGCAGGAAACTTCTGTGTCCCCGGGTTCTCCGATAGGGAATTTCGTATCTGAAACTCTACAGTTCCTGAAATTTTATATATCCCGGGCTTAGGTGACTTACTCCCTACTACTTAGTGGTTTATAAGTTTTATTGATGGTTCCGGGTATTTCTCTAAAAATCCTGCAAGAAGCCCGAAGCAGCCTGAAAGCATCATACTCCCGAAAGGTGCGGCAAAATGCAGCTTTTTTGAAATTTCCTGCCTGACTTCCGAGTCCGGGAGCTTTTCAAGCATCTCCCTCTTCGGGCCGGTAACCATTATCGAGCTCACCTGTTCAAAGCCGCAGACTTCCTTTATATAAGCTCCATGTCCTCCGTCATCAAAGACTTCCTCAAAGCCAAGGGCCCCGTCGGCAAGCCGGATAATGTAGTCCTGAAGCTTTTCCGGATCCATGCTGGAACTGTGGTGTTCGAAAATGGCTGTGATCCTGTTTTCATTCACAAGTGCTCCGAGCGTATGCCCGTTTCCTATATTGACCACGATGGCAGGCTGGACGGCCGCAGGGTCGATAAGCGCCCCAAATACGGCTGCGGGGCCCGTATCCATGAAAACTGCCCGTGTCTTGAGGACGGTCGTGGATTTAAGAAGCGAATCCGCCTGGGCTTTCATGCGGGTAAAAGCCTGCGGGATTTCTTCGGGCAGGAACACAAAGTTTTCGAGCTTTCCCCCCATTTCGATAAGTTCCTTTAGAAGTTCGAACCTGTAGACCCTGTTGCTCTTGTCCGGGGCGTTTCCATGGTCCTGCACTGCCACTGCATAATTTTCCGACATCCTTACCTCAAAATTTGAAAGTGCACAGGAAACGGCGCAGGGGTCAAAGTCCTGCATAATAACTTCCAGCGCTTCTCCCGAAGCTGCAAGTTTCTTTGCATCTTCCGTTGAGACGATCTGGACTCCGAAAGCTTTCACCCGCTCAAGGTTGTCATGAATGGTTAAAGCAGCGTCTTCCGTGGCATATACAGGAAGCCCTGTTTTTAAGTGAGCGCGGACAGCCCATGCTGATGGTCCTCCCCCCATTATGGTCCCGGTAAGTACAAGCGCCTTTCCTGCCTTTGTCACTCTCCGCACCCTTTCCGCAGTAACCTGTGTGGGGGCGGGCATGACCATTATCAGGCTGTTTTCAACTTCTTTTTCCGAGTCAAAGAGCAGGATATCCTGCGTACCTGTACCTATATCCGCTGCTAGTATATGCATACCCTGAGCATTGGGCTGATAAGTTATTAAAATATGGGAAAATGGAGGTAAGCAGGGAACTGAATCTAAAAAAAATGGAGATAACCGAATTTTTCCCCTTACTGCAATCAGTTATCTCTATCTTATTTTGTTCAGCGTTATTATCAGATCTGCGCTCTTTCATCTGCTCTTGCAATACTATCTTTGCTAATATCGCTGCTAATATCGCTGCTAATATCGCTGCTAATATCGCTGGTAGAACTGTGAATCTCGTAAACATACAGTTGTCCCCTCATTGCTGACAGTACCGCAGCCATACCTGAAAGTACAGCCCCGATTATGAATGATATCCTCAGCGCCGGCATGAATGCTTCCTGAAGTGTCTGCGGGAACCAGTAATTATCTGTCAGCGTGGTAACAATCTGTTGCGGTATCGTATTTACTATGCCAGAACCCATTGAACTCAGAATTGAATCCATCGGGTTGTAGCCCAGGAAAGCGGAGAACAGGGCATTGGTCGGAGACATGCTGGCAAGCTGGTCTGCCAGTTCCTGCATGGTAGGAGTTATCTGGGATCCAAGGCTGGCGAATGAGCTGTGGATGGCTTCCGGAAAAGCTCCCTGAATACCAACTATTACGATTGTAAAGAACACAGCCATGCTCAGCGTCGATGCCGAATTCATTAACGTTGACATCATTCCTGACGCAACGCCCCGGTCCTGCGGAGGTACCGAGTTCATTATCGAGGAAGTGTTCGGTGAGCTGAACATGCCGCTGCCTATGCCCATCAGGAAAATAAGGATGCCAAGCTCCCAGTAGTCGAAATTATAGGGAAGCATTGCGAGTCCGACGAAGACCAGAGTGACAAGGGTCATACCCGCAGTTGCTATCCATCTCGGACCGTATTTATCGGAAAGTATCCCTGAAATAGGTCCCATGATAATGAACCCGAGGGTCATGGGAAGCATATAGATGCCGGCCCAGAAAGGCGTATCTTCAAAGCGGTAACCGTGAAGTGGGAGCCAGATACCTTGCAGCAGCAGGATGAGCATGAACATGATGCCGCCACGTGCAATAGCTGCTGTAAAGCTGGCAAGATTTGCATAGGTAAAAGCCCTAATCTTAAAGAATTCCAGCCTGAACATTGGATTCTTTACCCTGCTCTCTACAAATGGGAAAGCAATCAAGAGTAGTATGCCGATCCCAACCGTAGCAATCACCAGAGGATTGCTCCATCCCATTGCGTCTGTAATGCCGTTGTGTTCGTAAGGCATCAGGCCATAGGTTACGCCGACAAGTAGAGAGGTCAGCCCTCCGATAAAGAATAAGTTCCCTACAATATCTATGCTTGTCTTTGGAGCCCTGAAAGAAACTTCTTTCATCTTCCTGTAGGACAATATCGTTCCCAGGAGGGCAAAGGGAATATTGACCAGGAATACATAGCGCCAGTTGTATGTCGCCAGTATTCCGCCCAGCAGCAGCCCGATAAACTGGCCGGACATAAGTGCAACCATATTGATTCCGAGAGCTTTTCCACGCTCACCGGCAGGAAATACGTCGGTAATTATCGCTGCACCGTTTGCCATGGTAAAGGCCCCGCCTACGGCTTGAATTATCCTGAAGATAATTAGTTCCAGTGCGCCGGTGTTTCCTGTGTCCGGGGTCAGGTAAAGCAGGACCGAGCCGATGGTAAAAATCAAAAAACCCAGCCTGAAAAGCTTAACTCGACCGTACATGTCAGCCAGTCTTCCTATACTGAGGAGTATTGTCGCAGTGACCAGTCCATAACCCATAAGGGTCCATAGAAGGTACTGGAATGCCTCCGGCTCCATGGGGTTGAGCTTGATTCCATTGAATATGGCGGGCAATGATATCAGAATTATACTGCTGTTAATTGTGCCCATCAGTGATGACAGTGTGATATTGAACAGTGCAGTCCACTTGTATCCGATGCCCTGTTTTTGTATCTCCGTATTCTTTTTATCCGTTACATTACTGTTTTTACTCAAACTATTACCTCATTTTTACTGCCGGCCAGTGAACTGGCAGGATCTGCGGCGGCAAGGATAGATATGTTTCGGTCACGATTATTGTAGTGACAAAATAATTTGTGATTGGATATTAACTCGTGATTCGAATGCTATATGTCCTGCAACTGCTCCATTTCGCCGACAGAGGCTGGACGTATAGCTGTCATGAGGGTTTTTTCTCTCCAGTTTGCCCTTTATCCCTCAGGGAGAATTTAATAACTTCTGCGTAAGTATCGTTAATAACGTTAATATCGTTAATATGGTGATCCGGTGGAAGAGATCGTACACATTATACCCCTTGCCTCCGAAATCGATATGGCTGTCAAGCCATTTGACAAAATGAGAGCTAATAAAGTCTACCTCTTACATACCAGGCCCGTAAGTAAAAAGTTCGGTTCGAGAAGTCATGAATACTTTTTACAGGAAGTAACAAAACGCCTTGAACAGAAGAACATAGAGGTTATCACCGTGGAGAGTGACCTGTCCGATCCGCTTCCTCTTTTATCGACTATAAGTGACATAATCGTTCGGGAGAAAAAAGAGAAGAACCTCATCTATGTCAATATGAGCGCGTCAGGGAAATTGACCGCTGTCTCATCAACTTTTGCAGCCATGCATCATGATGTTAAAGTATACTACGTATATGCGGATGGGGGTTACTCAAAAAATGAAGAAGAGTTGTTAGAGCACGGTTCGTCCATCGTTAAGGAACTGAAGTATTTCATTTTAACCAATTTTACCATTGACATCCCGACCGGAGCAAAAAGCGTATTCCTCACCGAACTCTATCTAAAAAAGAAAATGACAACCAATGACATCATTAATATGATCAAAGAAGGTAAGCTTCCGGGCTTTGAGGATCTCAATGAGAGTTTGGGTGGAAAACAAAGGACGTCCAGTAATATGCTGGTAAGGATAAATAGAGGCCTGCTTAATGAGTTAAAACGAAACGGGTACATCCTTATTGAAAAAAGGGGCAGAAATAATATTATTTCCATAACAGATAAGGGAAAGTATGCTGCATGTCTGATAGGTCATGCCTGAGTGTTTGCTGACAGGACAAATCCTCAGGATTCTATGCAGTCTTCGGGGGCTGGGTAATTATAGGAGTTCGAAGCTAACTGAAAAATACTCTAAGATCATTAAGACTAAAGACCTGAAGATTATATCGAAATCAATTAGGTGATTTTCATGACAGAATCTACACCGGAAATTCACAAAAAAAACGCTAAAAAATCTTTTTCTTTCGCTTTAATCACAGTTTCGACCTCAAGGTACGAAAAGTATGGGGATTCAGTTTCTCCCGACGAGGCAGAAGACCTTTCGGGAAAAGCCATGAAAGAACTTCTTGAGGCTGCAGGCAACAATGTCTCTTTCTACAGGCTTGTGCCTGACGAAAAAAATACACTTCTAAATGCCATTTCTGATGCTCTTGACAGCTCTGCGGACATCGTTATAACAAGCGGAGGAACAGGGCTTGCCCCAAAAGACCTTACTATCGAGTCCGTAACTCCTCTTTTTGAGAAAGAAATCCCAGGCTTTGGAGAACTTTTCAGATACAAGAGCCTTGAAGATATTGGGACATCGGTAATCCTGACCAGGGCTTCGGCAGGCGTGATTAAAGGAAAGGCTGTATTCTGCCTGCCGGGATCACCAAACGCGGTGAAGCTTGCCCTTTCTGAGATTATCATTCCTGAAGCTGGGCACATTGTCAGGCATGTGAGGGAATAATTCTGATATGTTTTGGGAGATGGGCTTCTCATGAAATAAATGAGTTTGAAGAAGAGGTAATCTCAGTACTATCGTGAAATTCCAAAAATCACTTCTTTTCGTTTTCGCTCATCTTTGAAAGAAGCCTATTATAATTGTTCTTTATTACTACTGAATTGGGCTGATTTTGTCCCAACTTTTTTTCAACTATATCTAATGCCCTTTGATAAAGGGGGAGTGCTTTTTTGTATTCTCCAATCCGATAATGGAGTCCTGCGAGATTATTTAGTATTGTTGCAACATCTGGATGTTGTGGACCCAGAGCCTTTTCTTTTATTTCAATTGTCCTTTGATAAAGTGTAAGTGCTTTTTCGTGATCTCCCATAATTTCATAGAGCCTGGCGAGATTATTTAGGGTTCTTCCAACATCTGGATGTTGTGGCCCCAGAACTTTTTCACGAATGTCAAGTGATCTTTGATAAAATGCGAGTGCTTTTTCGTAATCTCCAATATTTTCATAGATTAACGCAAGACTATTGAGGGTTCTTGCTACATCTGGGTGTTGTGATCCCAGAACCTTTTCATCTATTTCAAGTGAACGTTGAGAAAGAGAAAGTGCTTTTTCGTAATCTCCTACACGCCTATAGAATCCGGCAAGATTGTTTAGAGTTGTTGCAATACCTAGATATTGTGGACCAAAAACCTTTTCATTTATTTCAAGTGCTCTTTGATAAAGTGGGAGTGTTTTTTGGTAATCTCCCATACTATCATAAAGTAATGCAATGTTGTTTAGAGTTGTTGCAATATCTGGATGTTGTGGCCCCAGAACCTTTTCATATATTTCAAGTGCTCGCTGAGAAAGTTGGAGCGCTTTTTCGTACTCCCCCATCTGTCGGTAGAGTACTGCGAGATTATCTAGACTTGTTGCAAAATTAGAATGTTGTGGTCCCAGAACCTTTTCTTTTATTTCAATTGTTCTTTGATAAAATATAAGTGCTTTTTCGTACTCTCCCATACTTTCATAGAGTCCTGCGAGATTGTCTAGGGTTATTGCAACATCTCGGTGTTGAGGTCCCAGAACCTTTTCATATATTTCAAGTGCTCGTTCTGACAGTTGGAGTGCTTGTTTGTAATTTCCCATACTTTCATAGAGCCCGGCTAGATTGTCCAGGCTTGTTGCAACGTCTGGATGTTGAACACCCAGAATCGTTTCGCCAATGGCAAGTGCCCGTTCAGAAAATTGGAGTGCTTTTTTGTACTCTCCCATTTTGTAATAGAGTACATCGAGAATGTTTAGAGTTGTTACAATATCTTTATGTTCAGGTCCGTGTTTTGCTTCAAGAATTTGCAGCATTTCTTCATACATAGGGGTAATTAATTGCCAGAATGCTGCTCTGTTGAACGGATCAGATACAGAAATAAACCATTTGAGCAAATCTTCAGCTTCAAGTGCCTCTTTTGCATGGTAGAAGGCTTCAGTTAAGGCTATTTCGTGTTCTGGTGTTATCTCCTTAATATCGATATCTTTTAGTTGATTGCTGTAGAAGTCAAGCATAAAATTATGGACTTCTTTTTTCAAATCTTGATCTTGGTAATCCTTCAGGCTTTTTCTCATAAGCTGGTGCATGGAACATTTTCCTTTATCGTCAACGTCCATAAAAGAGAAGCTATGCAGTTCTGAAAAACTGGTTGCAGGATATCCAGTATTAAATTTCTCGACTAGGATTTTGAATAATTCACGGTTCCAGTATCTGGGGACCGATAAGACTTTCAGTGTTTCTTTTTCTTCCCTGTCAAGGTATTTGACAAACCTGCAGAAAATACCTTCCGGAACTTTTGCGAAGTTTTCTGGAGTGGGCTGCTTTTTTTTCTTTATTTTTCTGTAGATATCGATAGAGAGTTCAAGATAGTAAGGTACGCCTTCACTGCTTTCAATGAGTACGTTCTGGATATCCTCTTCAGTGATTCCGCACTGTTTCAACAGATCGAGAGCATCTTTTTCTGGAAGTTTTCCAATTTTACGCTGGTCAAGGTAATTTTTCCAGTCCTCATCTACTTCTTCCCAGCGAAGGGATTCTTTTCCACAGATTACCCACAGACAGGATTTTTGTATTTTTTCAATAAGTTTTCTGAGCCATTCGTCCCTGGAATTGAAACTTCCCTTATCTCTTTCTTTTTCCCAGAGAGCTTCGTAAGTGTCTATGAAAATAACTGCTAATTCTGAAGTGTTCTGCAGGTGGTCAGCAAGGTCGTGGGCTAGGTAAACAGGTAACCGTTTGTATATCTCTGTAGGTTCAAGATTCTGAAGTCCGGAAATATCTTCCTCGCGTTTTAGAACCCATTTCTGATAATGTTTTGGTAAATTTTTTGTAAGGTTATACACATTTGGTATCAGGTTTGCAGGAACAAATTCGTCGCAGACATCCAGAATATCATGAACGATGCTGCCTTCAGAGTAGTTTTCTTTTACCAGGGGATTATGTGGATTGATTTTTTTCCAGTAGGTGGCAAGGGCAATGTCAAAAGAGTTGAATTTGACGTTGTATTTCTGGCGCAGTTGGCTGGAAAGAACTTCGAGGAACTTATAAGGCTGCTTGTATTGTTCGGTGGCGAAGTCTATTGAAGTCCATATAACTCTTGTGTGAAGGTCCGATTCGTTGTGTTTTTCAAGCAAGGCTGGAAGTTCCTTTCTAAGACTGGTTTTTCCAATCCCGGCAACGCCATAATAGACCAGGATACTGTAGTTCTGTTGGTCGATGTTATTGAAGGCTTTTTCAAAAGCTTCAGTGAACTCTTTCCTATCAACGAATGGACATTCTACTTTTTCATCAAAATTTGTAGGACAAACTGACACCCAATTCCTCTGAAAATAAGTTCTTAGTCAGCTTAAATTTCCAATCAATTGAAGTATTTTCAACTTACTCTATATTACACTATTGAAATCTTTCATTTCTAATTACCAGGCAAAAGACATCCATCAATAATAAGCTGAAAATTTGCCGGAGTACCACTGTAAAATCAAAGTTTTGAAACAGCCTTCTCCGATCCTTTTTTATATGTCTTCTCTATTATACAAAATACATGATAATTTTGCATGCAGGAAGAGTCGGAAAACAGTTCTTTCTGTGGGGCGAAAGCCCGGCTGAAAATGAAACTCCGCCTGTCCGGCGCGGGAGAAAGCCTAAGAAGCCGGTTGCAAAACCTTATCCTTACGATTCGGGTGTTGAAAACCTGTCTTCTGCTCTTGAGCTGCTGCTGGGCAGTACTGGCCGGAAAAAGGCAGAGGAAATCAATGTCTGGATCCCGACAGCAGGCTGGAATCCAATCCCCTCCAGTCCTCTCGTTGCTGAAATTCCGGCTTCGAAAGCAGAACTTTCCCTAGCTCCCTGGACTGTTCACGCATATCCTCTGGAAGCTGAAGAAGCTATTGTTCTCCTCTGCGCCTGTATGGGAAAAAAGGTTCTTGCTCCCGGCATAATCTCGGGAAATGATCTTCTCTGGTGGGCGGATGCCCTGAAATTTGCAGGCTCGCTGGTAGCAGGACAGAAATACCTGCCTGGCGTCAGGGGCGGGGAAGGAGAGTACAAGGCTTTCTGGGAACCCGTATTTTCCGGAGAAGATGCGGGGGAGCTGGCAAGACTTGCAAAGCAAATGCCTCCGGCTGCAAAGGCTCTTGCTCTTGAAACCTCTTCCGTGCAGCCGGAAATACTTGCTGCTGTAGCGGCAAGGCAGTTTATCGAAGAGGCTCTTGACTGGATAGTCCGGTCCGAGATCGGGGAAAAAGAGCTTGCAAAAGAGGCGCGTAAAAGAAAATCCTTTGATAGCGTCCATGACGCCTGGGTTTCCGCTCTTAAAAGCCCTGACGGGTTGATCCACGGAGAAGAAAAAGAACTCCTGCAGCTTGCGTTCCGGACCCGTGAATGGCAGCGCCCCCTTACTGTACTTACAACTTCTCCCTTCAGGTTCTGTTTCCGGCTTGAAGAGCCAGCTGCGGAAGAAGAACTCGAAGAAACCGAGGAATCCGAAGCCGGAAAAATGGATACTAAAAAAGGCAGGAAAGGGATAGCTGACATAGAAGTTCCCGAAGAACTCTGGTACGTCCGCTATATGCTTCAGTCCTACGAAGACCCAAGCCTTCTGATTCCTGTAAAAGAGGCCTGGAAACCAAAGAAGGGCAGCCCGTTGAAAAGATATGATGTAAAAAACATTCGCCAATTTCTGTTATCTTCCCTTGGACAGGCTGCTGGCATCAGTGCAGGAATTGCTTCCAGCCTTGAAGCTCCCAACCCGTCCGGATATTCCCTTGATACGAAAGAAGCTTACCGCTTCCTGACTGAAAGTGCAGCGGATTTAAGCCAGGCGGGCTTCGGGTTACTTCTCCCCGGCTGGTGGACCCGTAAAGGTACAAAGACCCACTTAAAAGCCCAGGCTAATGTTAAGGGCAAGAAGTTGAAGGCCGGATACGGGCTTACACTCGATAAAATCGTCAGCTTTGACTGGGAAATTGCCCTTGGAGACCGTGCACTCACAGTCAGGGAACTGCAGGCTCTTGCAAAGCTCAAAGCTCCGCTTGTGAAATTCCGCGGGCAGTGGGTCGAGGTCAACGATGCGGAAATCCGGGCTGCCCTTGAGTTCTGGAAGAAAAACCCCCACGGGGAAGCAAGTCTGCGCGAAGTTCTAAAACTGGCTGTGGGAGTCTCCGAAAAAGCCGATGGTGTAGACGTTGAAGGGCTTAATGCAGCCGGCTGGATCGAAGAATTAATCCGCCGCCTGAAGGACAAAACCGGGTTTGAAGAACTTCCGGCTCCTGACGGTTTTTCAGGCACCCTCAGGCCCTACCAGTTCAGAGGTTACTCCTGGCTGGCTTTCCTGAGGCAGTGGGGCATAGGAGCCTGCCTTGCAGACGACATGGGGCTTGGTAAAACCATCCAGACCCTTGCCCTTATCCAGCACGACCTGGAACAGGTTAAAGGGCAGGTTGAAGAAAAGGTTATAGAAAATGCTGAAGAAAAAGTTGAAGGACTTAAAGCTGCAAAACCGGTTCTTCTGGTCTGTCCGACCTCTGTCATCAACAACTGGAAAAAAGAGGCGGCTCGCTTTACCCCGGAACTTTCGGTAATGGTCCACCACGGGACCAGCCGGAAAAAGGAAGAGGAATTCAAAAAGGAAGCCACGAATCATTCTATTGTCGTCTCAAGCTACGGGCTTTTGCAGCGGGATCTTAAGTTTTTAAAAGGGGTTTCCTGGGCCGGAGTGGTACTTGACGAAGCCCAGAATATCAAAAACCCGGAAACCAAACAGGCAAAGGCAGCCAGAGCTCTTGAAGCCGATTACCGCATAGCTCTTACGGGGACTCCGGTTGAAAACAACGTGGGAGACCTCTGGTCTATCATGGAGTTTTTAAACCCCGGCTTCCTAGGCAACCAGGCAGGTTTCAAGCGGAATTTCTTTATTCCCATTCAGGCCGAAAGGGATCAGGAAGCTGCAAGGAGGTTAAAAGAAATTACGGGCCCCTTTATCCTGCGCCGTCTGAAGACCGATACTTCGATTATCTCCGACCTGCCGGAAAAGATGGAAATGAAAACCTATTGTACGCTGACAAAAGAACAGGCTTCCCTCTATGCCGCAGTCCTCGAAGACATCGAAGAGACGATGGAAGAGGCTGAAGAAGGCATCCAGAGAAAAGGTATAATCCTGTCCGCCCTTACCAGGCTCAAACAGGTCTGCAACCATCCGGCGCAGTTTTTGAAGGATAACTCTGCTGTACCCGGCAGGTCAGGAAAACTTGCAAGGCTTACCGAAATGCTGGATGTAATCCTGGAAAATGGGGAAAAAGCCCTTGTGTTCACCCAGTTTGCGGAGATGGGAAAAATGCTAAAAGAACACCTGCAGGCAAGTTTTGGCTGTGAAGTCCTTTTCCTGCACGGCGGGGTCCCCAGAAAGCAGAGGGATCGGATGCTTGAGCGTTTCCAGGAGGGAAAAGAATACCTCCCTATCTTTGTCCTCTCCCTTAAAGCTGGAGGCACGGGGCTTAACCTTACAGGAGCGAACCACGTTTTCCATTTTGACCGCTGGTGGAACCCTGCTGTTGAAAACCAGGCTACGGACAGGGCTTTCCGTATAGGCCAGACGAAAAATGTAGAGGTGCATAAGTTCATCTGTGCGGGTACGCTTGAAGAAAAAATCGATGAGATTATCGAGCGCAAAGTGCAGGTTGCAGAGAACGTTGTCGGAACAGGTGAAGGTTGGCTGACAGAACTTTCCAACGAGGAATTGAAGGATATTCTTGCTCTCCGAGAAGAAGCGGTAGGTGAATAAAATGGCAGCTTACTGGGACGGCTATGGGAATTACGAACCCACAAAACCAATTGAAGTCAAAGGAGGCATCAAGGCTAAGTCCAAACGTGGAAGTTTCGCCCAGAGCTGGTGGGCAAAACGCTGGATCAAAACCCTTGAAAGTTTTAATATAGGGGCCAGGTTAAGTCGCGGAAAAAGCTATGCTCGCAAAGGGCAGGTAACCTCTATAAAAATAGAGACCGGACTTGTAAGGGCTAAAGTCCAGGGTTCAGACCCTAAGCCCTATTCGGTAACGATCAAAGTCCGGACCCTTACAGGTTCCGAATGGGAACTCCTTGCAGAAAAACTTGCCCTGAAACCGATCTTTGCAGCAAAGCTCCTTGCAGGCGAGATGCCGGAAGATATCGACTCCGCATTTAAGGAAATAGGTCTCTCCCTCTTTCCTGAAACACTCGATGACCTTGAAACCGACTGCTCCTGCCCTGACTGGTCAAACCCCTGCAAGCATATTGCAGCAGTTTACTACCTGCTCGGGGAAGAATTTGACAGGGACCCCTTCCTTATCTTTAAGCTAAGGGGTGTTGATATGGACGATTTTATGTCCATTCTTGGGAAGGGCTTTGTTCCGGAAACCGTGGACCGGGTAGCAGAAGCGGGGGTTCTTTCAGAAAAGGCCGATGATAAAACCGGAACTGCACTAGAAGCTGAAGGCTCTCCTGTTTCTCCTGAACCTCTACCCCTTGACCCCGAAGCTTTCTGGGGGATGCTCTCTGAAAGCCCTGAAGGGGAAAAAAGCTCCTCCTCTGAGGCTCACATCCCTCAGGTTCCTGCCGCTCTTCCAAAAAGGCTTGGAAAATTCCCATTCTGGCGTGGCGAAGAAGATTTACTTGAAGTGCTGGAGGAAATCTACAAAAAAGCTTCACCGGCAGGGGTGATGATTTTCCTTGGGGAACGTAAATAAATGCCTTTCATTTTTTCTTCAAGGTGAAAATTGTTTAAAAAATGCCTGAAAATATATTATTTCAATAAATACTTTTTAAAAATATCTTATTATTCTTAATTAGTTAAAATATTCTTTAATTTTAACTATTCTATATTCTAAAATGGTCTGAAAGTCTAAAATATTCTGAAAATATCCTTTAAATGAAATTATGTTTTTCTGCAATTTCCCCAACTTTTCTTTCGCAGTTATTCTCTAATTTTCATTTTTCTTCAATTTTCTTTAATTTTCATTTTTCTTCAATTTTTATCTCTCTGCTCATATCCTTTAAGTATTCAAACAGTTCTTTTCCCCATTCTATTGCCCTGGGTTCGAAGCTTATTATATACTGGCGGTCAAACCTTCCACTTTCATTAAACAGTCCCAGAATCATTATTTTATCGGAAGATTCGACAACTGCAGGGATCTCCACGTCTTCTTTGTCGAGAATAAAGATACTTGTATTCTCCATTCTGAGAAACTCCCCTCCTTCTTTTTTGAAGTCCTCTACAAACCGTAAGTACACAGATTCGCTCAGGACGAGGGATATCTCAATTCCTCTTTTGGCAAGATTCAGGAAGAAGATGGGGAATTGGGGATGAAAATAAGAGACAAACATGTGGATATGGCTTGAGTTAGAAGTATGTTTTACGAATTCCGGGCTAAGATCAAAAGTATGGCTCAGATCCGGTTCTATCAGGTGGTAATCCCCAAGTTCGTTGATCCGTTTCATAAGATGAGGGGGAATGGGTGTGAGTTTTCTGTCGGTCCAAAAATCCTCATTTTTCTCAAAAACCTCCAGGGTATCAAGAAGAGGCTGCATTTTTTCTAAAATAATCTCTCCTATCAGGCTGAGGCTGTACATTCCTTCTTCGTGGATTACGAGGTTCTGTTCTTTCAGCTTCTTTATCTGGGGAAGGAGAGCGGTTCTAGGAACCTGAAGCTTATCAAGAATTTCCTGGGTATTCCTTGGTCCCTCTTTCAGGAGCAGGAGAAAAGCTTTCCTCTTCTCTGAAAATAGGATCAAGTCAAGCAAATTAGGGTTCATTTACATTCGCCGTCCGGAGGTGGAAGAGTGGGGTTTTATTTCCGGTTTTGGATCTCTATAGTTTAGGATCTCTATAGTTTAGGATCTCTATAGTTTATTGAGTAGCAAGCCGATAATAAAGATGTCGAAATTATTTGGAATTCCTTTTCAGGTTCGGCATCTGTAAATTCAAAAAGCTCGGGTCCGGGTGAAAAACTAATTCGTAATACTGGAAATTAGCTGTACGTGAAATGTGGCTAACCGGGAAACTTTGATATAGGTGCTGGTGAGAATGGGTGAAATCATACTCAAAGGGTAAACTGGCTTCAAGGTAGAAGGAATTATTTCATCGATTTGTGCATTTCTTATCATATTGATGATGTGAGCTTTTTATAACTGGCAGGCGAGTTTTATCATTAGCGATGTGAGGAAGGGCAATGGAGAAAGAAAAACTATATCAGCTGAGATCCGATGCAAGCAAGATCAGTCCTATTCTTAATATTGGAAAGAATGGGGTCACTGAGACTTTGATCGAAGAACTGAACAAACAGATAAAAGCTAACAGGCTTGTAAAGGTCAAGGTTCTCAAGAGTGCAGAAGAAGGAAAAGATCTGAAAACCATAGCAGATGAGCTTGCCGAAGCTACAAGATCCACACTGATCGACGTACGCGGCAGGACAGTTGTGCTGTACAGGTAATGATTTTGGGAAGCAGGCGTACTTAGAGCCTATCCGAAAAGTGTTGTGACCTATGTAACTTACCATTAGCAATATGCAAAACCGAAGAGGATGCCCTGCTATTATAGACCTGCTGTAACTTTTCGATCGCATTACCGACTTTTCGGATAGGCACTTAGTAAAAGGTTTGACTATCGGTATTTTTTAGTGTCACCTATTGGAGGCATTTTATTTGGGGGTACTGATTTGAGCTGTTTAAGTTGAAGCTCCTGATGAGTAACAGTAAGTAATATTGGTCCTCAAGTAGCTGAAGTATGCCTCCTTTAACCTTCTCTCTGAAATCTCATTTTTTCGGGCTATTTTACAGGTGAAAGGTTCAGTTCCGGCAACAAAAAATATTTTTTTATCTTTAATAGTGAAGAACAAAGTTTTTCTGTAGAAGTGCCTGTAATAGTTAAGGTTCGTAAGTGTGGGCCCGTTTAAATACACATTATTATGTGACATTATTATATATTTCCTCAGTATTATGTAAGCACTTATAATGGAAACAACTGGCTGTATAAATATCGAAAAAAATTAGCTGTTAAGTTTGGCTGTAAAGTTTATTCGTATACAAGCCCACAATATTTATTATTTGAGGTTGATTTTCACCTCTGTATGTAAAAATTAACGAATAAACGTATTAAGATCATCATGTAAGCACTAAAGTGTCTGAAACCCCTGAGACGGTTGAGCTGGGATACTTCTGCTTTCCTTTTATTTTCATATACAACGGGGCAGATCGCACCCACCATCCGGAGAGATTATCATGCTTGAAGATGAGTATCAACTTGACTTTTTCAAAAACAACGGTTTCGTCCGGAAGCAATGTCAGAAATGTGGCAAATTCTTCTGGACACGTGACCCTGAAAGAAATACGTGCGGAGATGCGCCCTGTGATCCCTATTCCTTTATTGGAAGCCCTGTCTTTTCCAGGGAATTCAATATTTCAGAGATGCGCGAATACTACCTCTCCTTCTTTGAAGCAAGAGGGCATACAAGGCTTGACCGCTATCCTGTGGTAGCCCGCTGGAGAGACGACATTTACCTGACCATTGCTTCAATCGCAGACTTCCAGCCCTTTGTAACTTCAGGGCAGGTTCCTCCTCCTGCAAACCCCCTGACGATTTCCCAGCCCTGCATCAGGTTAAACGACCTGGACTCGGTAGGCAGGAGCGGCCGCCATCTGACTAATTTTGAAATGATGGCTCATCACGCTTTCAACAAAAGGGGCAATGAAATTTACTGGAAGGAACACACTCTGGAACTCTGCGACGAGCTCTTAACCTCTCTCAAGGTAGACCCATTCGCCGTAACCTATAAAGAAGAACCCTGGGCAGGTGGAGGCAATGCCGGTCCTTGTGTTGAGGTTATCGTGCACGGGCTTGAGCTTGCGACCCTTGTTTTCATGGACCTGAAGACCGACAAAAAAGGAGACATCCTGATCAAGGGAGAGACCTATTCAAAGATGGACAATTACATCGTGGATACCGGCTACGGTCTTGAGCGTTTTGTCTGGGCTTCCAAAGGTTCCCCCACGATATATGATGCGCTTTTCCCGGGCATAGTAAACGAACTCATGGGGCTTGCCGGACTTGAACACGAATTGAATAACACTGAGTATTCAAACATCCTTGCGCAGAACGCCCGGCTTGCAGGGTTTATGGATGTAAGCGAAAAGGCAAACCTGTTAGAACTCAGGAAAAAGGTCGCCTCAAGCATCGGGATGACAGTTGACAAACTCTCGGTTATCATGGAACCCGTAGAAAAGGTCTATGCAATCACCGACCACACGCGCTGTCTCACCTTCATGCTCGGGGACGGAATCATTCCTTCCAATGTCAAAGCAGGGTATCTGGCCCGCCTTGTCCTGAGAAGGACGCTGCGCATGATGAAAGATCTTGATATCAGGACTCCTCTCTCCGAAATCGTGGACATGCACATAAGGAACATGCCTGAGTACCCCGAATTCAGGGCAAACTTCCCTGTCATTCAGGACATCCTGGAATCCGAAGAAGAAAAGTTCAACATCACCATGGAGAGAGGGCGCAGGATCATCCAGAAATCGGCGTCCCATTTCAAGAAGACCGGAGAAAAAATTCCTCTTTCCCAGTTAACCGAACTCTATGACTCACACGGAATCCCTCCCGAGATGGCAAAAGAAGTTGCAGCCGATATCGGGGTGGGCGTAGAGTTCCCTGATAATTTCTATTCCATTATTGGGGAACTGCACAACAAGGCTGAAGAAAAGGAAGAAGAAGTAATTCCTTTTGCAGAAAGGCTCAAACACCTACCGAAAACCAAACGCCGTTTCTATGACGAACCCACCCGTCTGGAGTTCGAGGCAGTTGTCCTTGATGTGTTTGACAACCATATTGTGCTGGATAACACCTTCTTCTATGCAGAAGGCGGAGGGCAGCCTGCAGATATAGGCACCATCTCCGTAGGAGATATTGTATATAAGGTGGTTGATGTCCAGGTCTATGAAGGTGTAATCGTACACACAGTTGACATTCCGGACGGGGAACTTGAGATTACCAAAGGCGATATTATCACAGGAAAGGTCGATGAAAGGCGCAGGATGACCCTTGCAAGGCACCACACAGCAACCCATATTGTAAATGATGCTGCCAGAAAGGTTCTCGGAAAACACATCTGGCAGGCTGGGGCCCAGAAGTTTGAAGACCACTCCAGGCTTGACCTTTCCCACTACAAGCATATTTCCCCTGAAGAACTGAAGCAGATTGAGCTTCTAGCAAACCGGACGGTTATGGAAAACAAACGGGTGATCACGGAATGGATGCCGAGGATTGAAGCTGAGCAGGTCTACGGTTTCGGGCTCTATCAGGGTGGAGTACCCCCAGGAGAGAAGATCAGGATTGTAAAGGTCGGAGACGACGTGGAAGCCTGCGGCGGAACCCACTGCCTGAGTACAGGTGTTATAGGCCCTATTAAAATCCTTAAAACCGAAAGAATTCAGGACGGGGTGGAAAGGGTCGAGTTTGCAGCCGGAATCGCGGCCGTACGTGCCATGCAGAAAATGGAATCTCTCCTTGTTGATTCCGCAAAGACCCTGAGCGTGCCTCCGGAACACCTTCCGGTAAGTGTGGAGCGTTTCTTCGGGGAATGGAAAGACCTTAAGAAAGAAAACGAAAGGCTCAAAGAAGACCTTGCACGATCCAGAGTTTACAGGATGCTTGGGGATGCTTCCGAGCTTGCAGGTCTCAGGGTTGTTTCCGAACAGGTTCCCGGAGCCGATTCCCTTGAACTCCAGAAGATAGCTACCGAACTCCTGAAACAGGAAAACGTAGTTACCCTTCTTGCAAGTGATCTTGAAGGCGTCAAGCTTGTGGCATCTGTCGGAGAAAAAGCCATAGAATGCGGAATTAATGCCGGAAACCTTGTCCGTGAGATGTCAAAGATTGTAGGCGGAGGAGGTGGCGGAAAGCCTGCCCTTGCAATGGGCGGTGGAACTGACCCCACAAGGATTCAGGATGCACTTTCCAGAGGGCTTGAGCTCGTAAAAGAGGCTTGCAAAGAAGCCTGAGAAATTGCATAAAGTCTAAGAGGCTGTCTTAAAATTCAAATCATTTCTACATTTGGATAGTACGCATTGTCGAGCTTAAGTTCACTCAGTAAATTAATTATATCTTACATATTCGCTGGATGCATAATATCAAATGCATTAGACATCATGGTTAAAATTTAAACTTTAGACATTTAACGGTTCAATTCTACCGTTTTCAGTCCAAATACATGAGTCCTATCCCAATTGTATAATCAAATTGAATTTTAAGACACGCTCTAAGACATCGCATAAAGTCTAAGACATTGCATAACGCTGGAAAGTCGAGAAGATCCTAAGGTTAAATGGTTAATTAGGAATGGCTCAACAAACAGGTTGAGCCCGGGATCAAAAACCAGCACCGGGTCTTAAGACCTGGTTCTTTTATTTTTTTACTTTTTTGTGGCTTTTTGACTTTTTTACTTTTTATGCCTTTTTTTACCTTTTTATGCATTTTTTATCTTTTCATACCTTAAAGAGCACTTCGCAGAGGATTGCTATCCCGTCTTTTACAAAGAGATGTATGGTTTTCTTTCCTTCAAGTCCTTTTTCGACTTCGTTTCGAACTTCCCAGTAGTCTTCGGGTTTTACTCCTGCCCGAAGTACGACACTCCCGACGTTTCCGTCCTTCAGGAACTTATTGATCTCGCGGGGTTCAAAAGGACAAACCTTCAGTACAAGGTAATGGTTTTTGATCATTGATTGCTTGATGAGGGCATCCGAGGTCAGCAAAAGCCTCTTTTTGTCAACCCTGAACAGTTCGAAAGCCCCGACAATCGGGCCTGCCATCTGCATCATGGATTCCACAAGTTCGGGAAGTAGCCCTGCTGCAACAACCGAGGGTTCGGGTTCGTAAGCGCAGAGTTTCATCTTTTCCGTTTCCCTTATTTGCGGAAGCGGCAGATTCTTTGAGACCAGCCCTTCGCCTGCAGGAAGAGCCACAGCAAGCCTGTCATACTGTTTCAACCCGCCGAAGTAAAGAGTCAGGCGGTTGAGCTGTCCGTCCAGGGAAATATACTCTTTTTCGCAGTCAAAAGGAATCCTTTCCGGTGGCATCTGGGGTGGGGCTTCGAAGGCGAAGTTTTTTGTCTTTTCCCCATAAGCGGAAAGCACCTTCGGAATTCCCGGCTCAAGGCTTGAGACCTGTCTCCTGTCTTCTTCTGCCGGGCGGAAGGGGTCAGAAAAAACTACATCTACTGCCGGGATCTGTTCGATAACTTTCGGGTCAAGGGCGTCTCCGCAGATGAATTTTACATTGTCAAGCCCGTACATCTCGCAGTTCTGTTTTGCATACTCGATTTTCTTCGGGTCGATTTCCACTGCATATACGAACTCGCACTGCTGTGCAAAAAAGACTGTCTGCCCTCCGATCCCACAGCTGATATCAGCAAGAGTCTTACATCTCAGGCGCTGTGCCCTGTAGCGGGCAATAGGCTCGGGAGTTGCAAAGCGCACGCTTTCCTTATCCCCGTGCAGGGGTTTTTCAAATTGCTTTTTCCGTGCCACGTCGATCAGAGAATTAGTAGGAATTTTATGGGATTTAAAGGCGACTGAGAAGTAGAACAATTGAGAAGGAGGACAAATGGGAAGAAGAACAAATGAGAAGAAGAACAATTGAGAAGGAGCGTCACATGATTGCTCTGGTCCAGGCCCAATTTCAGCGGAGATCGTCAATGAGTATGGGATCGGAAAATTAAAAAAAGGTAAAAATAGTTTAAACTCGGCAAAAACAGATTTGTAAAAATAGTTTGGAATCGCTCATCAGATTTACGTTTTCCACTTCTCCATCTGTCCTTCCCGCCATTTTTCGATCGCTTTCCAGATCGGTAGAGGATCGATCCCGTGGGTTTTGATGTAATCCTCCCGTGTGTATTCGTTCATATTGCCGTCCACAAAGCGCATTTTGGCCTGATCTGCCATCAACCTTACTCCTGCCGGTATTGCTGCAGGATTAACGCATACCTCTGCACAGTAGCTCCATTCTTCTCCGCCGCCCTCCGACTCTATCCTGAAAGGTTTTCCACAGTTCGGACAGACCCCTATCATTTTCTGACCCTCTTGACTATCCATGCTTTTTCCCCGGTGACTGAAAAAATTCCAGCCCTTTTAATTATCCGTATCATATTATATATCCTGGATTATATATCACTTTTGTCCATAGTTCGGATTCTTGTTTTGCCTCAATTCCTGTCCTGGTGGATTTTGCTCGTGAATAGTCTAATGGAGTATCAAGACTCTGGACCTCTATACTGGTCCTTCATGTGTCGGGGTGGGGGCTTGAAACGGGCAATTCTTAAGTCGTTCTTCAGAGGATCATGTCCCTGATATCTACATAAAACGGGCTGAAAGTCGGCAGGTCGCCTTTAAATGATCTGACAAATATAGCCCAGGAGTCTATCTGGGGTTTCAGCTTTTTCATCACTGTAAGAAATTCGTCTTCCGGATCAATCGCATTCATCAGGTAATCCTGTTTCATTTCAACTGAGAGGTTATTAAGATGTTTAAGAAGTGCCAGCATGGCATCGGGTTGTTTTTTATCGAAAGCATAATCAACAATAGTCAGGGTTTTGAAGTGTTCGCCTTCTGCCGGAATTTTGGGCACTTTTGTAATAAGGCTCAAAACTCCAAGAAATGATTTCATTATCTTCATCTGTGACGGCTCTCTGGCATAATATATCTCAGCCAGTTTAGAGTTATTCCATGATCCGGCACAGGCTACTACCCTGTTATGTTCGTCCCGGGTTACCCAGAAGTTGTCTGGTCCATAAAAAGGAATAGCGTTTAAACGCTACTCGAAGGTTTGATCGGTAAACGGCATGAAATGTATAAAGCTTGAATTGTACTCGTTAATAAGGTCAACTGCATCCCTGAGCCCCTTCTTATCAGCAGGCTTTATCGAATACTTTGATGATGCATCGAATTTTCTTATAAGTTGCTATTGCTGGCATTTTTATATCTCTTACCTTAGAATACCCAGGCTTATTGAATAAGAATTGAGAGGCGGTATTTGGTTCGTATATGTATCCATAGGCATAATTTGCTTCCATTTCCCTTGCCTTTTTTCCGCCTCCTCTACAAGTTTTGTAGCAACCCCCTTCTTCCGAAAGGCCGGATGGACCATCACTTCAGGAAGGTATGCATACTTTTCTTCCCGTCCATGAGTCGGTTTCACAGTCAGCCCTATCCAGCCAGCTATTTTTCCATCCACTTCTGCCACAAGCACATTCCAGTTATCATACATTTTATAGCGGGCGATTATATCCTTCTTGTCCACACCCAGTGCACAGGTTTCCTCTCCCTGCGGGCACAGCCTTTCTATTTCAAGCATGCTTTTATTATCGGCCTCATTAAAAGGTCTGATCGAAATCATACTCGTTCGTTCTCATATTCTCTTTTCAAACTGGCAGGTGTACGCTTCAAGCGTAAACCAAAACTGAGAGTGAAAACCCAAAAGAGGATTACAGGATCAATTTTATGTCCACGTACTATAAGGCCAGTTTCTTTAGCAATTTGCCTTAACCAATCTTCGGGAAACATTTTTTTATAAAAAAAGGAAGGAGCATATAGGGTTTACCAAGTTCCATACTACGCATGTCAAAGTCAGGCTCCTTGAATTCTTGATATTGTCCTGTGAGCTTCACACACAAACGTTAACATTTATGCATGCCACAGTAGGATTACCTCAAATGGAAAAGGTAGCTTATGACGCAATTCATAGCATAGCTTCTTGTCGCACCTGCCTAATGTAAGTTTATAGCTTTTCTGAAATTGATTCCGCTATTTTCAGTGTTTCATTCTTTTCCAGGGGTGTACCAAGTAAAAGATTAATATCTCCTAACCTCCAAATCAGCCTTGTCGTATCTTCATCAGAGAAACATTTTCCTTCGATCTCATTAATCTGAATGTCAGTGCCGTTAATAACTGTAGGATAGAAAGATAAGTTCTCATATACGGTTTCGGTGAGAATTATATGTTTTCTCTTGCTGGCTCCTTCTTTCGCGTATACCAGTTCAACCGTTTCGTAATGGCTTTCTGGATCTGTGGAATATTTACTGTTGTTGGTGATTATTGAATAATTGAATTTATAACCATCAGGCAAGTATTCAGGAGTAAGGATTTTAAAACTTGCATTATTTCTGGCTTCTTCAAGGCTCAATTCTTCATATGGTGGTATCATTCCTAAATCAATTATCTTTGCACTATCCGGGATTTCGAATTTGAACTCGGAGTCTGGAATTCCAGTATTAACTTTCAGGTCTCGAATTTCGTTTTTATCAGTTAGATTTCCATCAGCGTTATAATACTCCCACCTAAGAGGCATCCATGTTTCCTTATCTACCCAGATTTTTATTATTTTAGATTTCAGATCATCATCTGTATGTATTTCTTTTGGGGTTATATTCAGCAGATAAGTGGCTCTTCCATCTACATTTTCTGTTCTTAGTAGTGTTACATTATTATCGTCCAGGAACTCATTTATAGCATAGATGTAGTCACCTTTCTGAGCGCCAGGATCTTCCGAGGGTTTCATTTTTATGACCGTATTTGCATCCGGGTTGTAACTCCAGGAGATCTCTCCATCCGATACAGTGATCTGACTATCTTTTCCGGATTCCGTCATAATTTCTTTGAATTTGTTAGGTTTTTTGAACATAAATTTTGATTCGATTTCTTCAACCTGTCCTTCAGTGTAAGAGGTCATGTACATTGTATATGAATAATCTTGAATGCTGTTCTGTTTATCCATCATCTGGGTAGCAATTTCTTCTGCACTTAGGTTTTCTTCCGTGCAGCCTGAGGCAAAGAGTGTTATAGCTATGAATGCCAACACAAGTATTGATTTAAGCTCTTTTGTTGTTATCACTCTACTCATCCTTCAATAAGTTCATTTTTTGTTACAATTACTTCTATCACTCATGTTTTTCTAGAATTTTATGATAAAAAGCTTAAATATCTTTAAAACTAAATTTTTTAATTCGTATTTTTGGAATCACATGAACTTAAAAAAAATACTTAAGCTCAACAAACTACCTGATGACTATCCTTATTAATTTGTTGGAAAAAAAGATCTAGCTATATCTTATATTTATTAACTTTTTATATAATAACTTATTTTCTCTGATTATTTGAAGCTTTGGACATAAAATCTAAATATTAAGATAAAATGTCATCTGTCTATAATCATAATATTATAGAGTTCTTATTCTTGCCAAGGCTTACGTAATTGCCTGTATACCAGGCAACTTTTTAAATAGTTCTACTTTTTATACTAAAGCATGTACTGGATTTCTTATATACTGATTAGCAGCATTTCTTATGACGTTTCAATTTATTTCATACAATAAAATTCTGTTTTTATTTTGTGCATTTCGAGCCTTAAGATGCTCTCATTGCCACTCATGATCGATGGAAAACAACCCAATACTCAATCGTTTTCCAGATCGTTAGATGGTTAATGTCGTGGTTTTTGACGTAATCCTCTCGTGCACTTCTCCTAAATGATTAGGAATTCAGGGTTGAAGAAAATCGTTATCAAAAAAATGCTACGCTTTGGAGGTTATACTTCTCTGATAATAGGTACCGTACCCGAAAATAATCCCAAAAAATAAATGCCATTAAATATAATTGTGTTTCAACCTTTTCTGGTTTGAAATTAGATTTCTCGGTTTAAAGAATCTCCACTGCCTGCATAGTCATCAGTTCTTCTCCTATAATTTCTCTCAGCTTAGGGACCAGAGCCCTGATTTTTTCCTCTTCGTCCACAGCTTCCACGACTACTGGAAGGTCATTGCTCAAGTTCAGGATCTTCAGGGTATGAATCTTTCCGTCCGCTCCATAACCTTCAATTCCTCTGAGCAGGGTTGCACCACTGATGCCGGAATCGCGCAAAAGTTCAAGGATTGCTTCGTGGACGGATTTGCCGTGGTAGGTTACGTTTTGTTTTAGGTAGATGCGGAGAAGTGCGGATTGCATTGTTTAAACCCTCGTGTTAATTTTTTGAAAAAGCTGATTAATTAAAGCTGGTTTAATTTACTGCCCGGTCAGGATATAAATCTGATCCGAAAAGGCCCTGAATTCTCAAAAAAGGAACCCGAATCTTCGGGCTCTGTCGTGTCAGTTGTTTTAAAAGAAAATTAATGAAGGGAGGGTTGAATTATTCTCCCTTTACTATCCTTGCAATGTCGTCTCCGACATCTGAAGTGGTGTTTTTGCCTCCCATGTCGTAGGTTTTGACTTTGCCTTCCAGGATGTTTTTCTGGATTGCATTAACTATGGTGTCAGCAGCTTCCTTTTCTCCGAGCTGTTCTATGAGCATGGCGCCTGCCCAGATTGTTGCAATCGGGTTGACTTTGTTCTGGCCCTTGTATTTCGGGGCTGAACCGTGGATGGGCTCAAACATGCTTGTGCCCTTCGGGTTGATGTTTCCGCCGGGGGCAAGTCCGAGGCCGCCCTGGATCATGGCTCCGAGGTCGGTGATGATGTCTCCGAACATGTTCGGGGTTACGACCACATCGAACCATTCGGGGTTTTTCACAAACCACATTGTGATGGCGTCAACGAAGTTGAAGTCGGTGGTAATGTCCGGGTGGGCTGCGGCGACTGCATTGAACTCTTCTCTCCAGAAGCCGTAAATGTCGGAAAGGACGTTTGCTTTATCAACCGAGGAGACGTGTTTCTTCCTGTTTTCTGCAAGGTCAAAGGCGTATTCGATAACTCTTTTTGTGCCTTCTTTGGAGATAAGGCCTATCTGGTAGCCTATTTCTTCGCTGTCAGTCTCGATGTCCAGGCCGAATTTTGCAGAGTAGAGCGTCCTTTTGACTTCAAGGAGGTCTTTGCTCTCTCCTTTCTTTGCTCTGCCGCCGACTCCTATGTAGAAGTCTTCGGTGTTTTCCCTGACCACGACAAAGTCGATGTCTTTTGCTGTCTTGTCTTTAATCGGGGTCCAGACTCCTTCGAGAAGTTTTATCGGGCGCAGGTTGATGTACTGGTCAAAGTAAAAGCGTGCAGTTAATAAGATTCCCTTTTCAAGAACTCCTGGGGCAATCCTGGGGTCTCCGATGGAGCCAAGGTAAATGGCAGGGTAGCCGGATAATTCCTTTAAGGTCTCTTCCGAGATCAGTTCTCCTGTTTTCAGGTAGTGATCTGCTCCATGCGGGTATTCAATCCATTCTACATCAAAACCGAATCTTTCGCCTGCGGCATCTATTACTTTCTTGCCTTCGGCGATGATTTCTGGGCCTATCCCGTCGCCGGGAAGGACCGGAACCTTATACTGCGTCATGTTAATACTCCTATCAAATTTAGAGGCAAAACTGCCTTCTTACTGCGAGATGTTAAACGTGGATCAGGACTGTCTCCGGACAGTTTTCCTGTTTTTCAGCGTTCAGAGACCAGTTTCCGGGCATACTCTATGAGCCCTCCCTCATCAACGATCTCGCGAACGAAATCCGGGAGGGGGGTTGCCTGGTAGGTCTCTCCTTTTGTTATGTTTTGGATGTCCCCTGTTGAAAGGTCCACTTCAAGTTCATCTCCGTCATCGATCCTGTCCGTGTTCGGACATTCAAGGACCGGGACTCCGATGTTGATCGCGTTTCTGAAAAAGATCCTTGCGAAAGACTTTGCGATCACACAGGATACCTTTGACCCTTTAAGGGCCAGAGGAGCGTGTTCGCGTGAGGACCCGCAGCCGAAATTACTTCCAGCGACCACAATGTCATTTTCGTGAACTTTTTTTGCAAAATCAGGGCGTACGCCTTCAAATGTATACTTGGCAAGCTCTCCCGGGGTATTGAAAATAAGGTACCTCCCGGGAATTACTGCATCCGTATCCACGTCATCTCCGAATTTCCAGGCTCTTCCTTCCATGAAATCACCAGTAATTTGCTGTAATTAAATGCTGTTGATACAAATGTTCACAGCCTGTAACTCAGCTAAACTCTCAGGGTTGAAGTATCACAGGTAATATTTAAATTATTTTCCTACAGGGGCTTTTTTGCAAAAATACCTTCTGTTTATTAATTTCTAAAACTCACTAAATTTTATAAGCAAAAATTGAGAGACGAGATAAGCTAAATCGTAGATTTTTTGTCAATTTAAAAATGATATATTTTATATTAAAATAGTATATTTTAAATTAAAATGGTATACTTTAAATTAAAAATGGTATACTTTAAATTAAAAATGGTATATTTTAAATTAAAAATGGTATACTTTAAATTAAAAATGGTATATTTTGGTGGTTAGAGGTTACGCCAACGTAAAGGGTGGGTACAAGCTCGTAATAAAAATCAAGATGGATGAGTGGAGCGATCATTTTACTTCAACAACTTCCTTAATTTATTCTATGTTACAGAACCGAACGATTAATTCTTACACTTTTGTATCATCAAAATTGGAGAAAATATGGAATGAGAAAATATCTGAGAAATTCTGGCATTGATATTGTTGGGAACGTGTCTTTTGGAACGCACTTCTGCCAGTTCTATCAGACAAAAGAAGATTTGATGGACATGCTTGTTCCCTATTTTAAAGCAGGACTGGAAAGTAACGAATTCTGCATGTGGGTTACATCGCAACCTCTAGAAGTAGAAAAGGCAAAAAAAGCACTTAGAAAATCTGTTCCTGATCTTGATATTTATCTGGAGAAAGGGCAAATAGAAATTATTCCCTGTACCTGCTGGTATTTAAATGAAGGTATTTTCGATTCGAGAAGGATCTTAAACGGCTATGTTGAAAAACTTGATCAGGCCCTGGCAAATGGATACGACGGTTTGAGGTTGAGTGAAAGCACTTTTTGGGGGGGAAAAAAGGATTGGAATAATTTTGTTAACTACGAGAAAGAAATAGACAGAGTCATCGGCAACTACCATATGTTAGCTCTCTCTACTTGCCCACTTGACAGGTGCAGCGCAACTGAGATTATTGAAGTCGTCTCCAGCCATCAATTTTCTTTGATCAAAAAGGAAGGAAAATGGGAAAGGGAAGACAATTTTGGGAGGAAGAAAGCTGAAGAAGCAGCTGTTCGAGATGCAGGGGATTGGGAACAAACTTTTGACGCTATACCAGACCTGATAGCTATACTTGATACCGAATATCAAATTGTTCGTGCAAACAGAGCTATGGCGGTAAAATTAGGAGTGACACCAGAAGAGTGCATTGGACAGACTTGCTATCGGATTATTCATGGGAAGAGCAAACCTCCTTCTTCCTGCCCGCACCGGCAGTTGCTTAAGGACGGGGCTGAACATACCGCAGAGGTTTACGAGGATTGTCTTGGTGGTTATTCAATAGTAAGCGTCTCGCCACTATATGATTCGAAAGGAAAACTCACCGGGAGTATTCATGTAGCCCGTGATATCAATGAACGCAAACAAGAAGAGCACCGAATACACAGATACAACCGTATTCTTGGGGAAATTAACAGAATCTTCAGCAATGTAGTGCAGGCAAAAACAGAAAAAGAATTGGGAAATGCATGTCTGTCTGTAGCCCTGGAAATGACCGGCAGCCAGATTGGTTTCATTGGTGAACTAGGCATCGACGGGATATTGCACGATATCGCAATCAGCGAATCGGGATTGGATCAGTGCCTTATGTACGACAAGACAGGGCATCGCTACCGCCCAGGCGTTCTTGTTGTACATGGCTTGTACGGCAGTGTCGTCAACAGTGGAAAAAGCTTTTTTACCAATGATCCTCCATCACATTTTGATAGTATCGGCGTGCCGAATGGTCATCCCCCGCTCACATCATTTCTCGGCGTGCCCCTTGTCCAGGATGGGAAAACGATAGGTGTGCTTACGGTCGCGAACCGTGAAGGAGGTTATAGCTGCGAGCAGCAGGAAGATCTGGAAGCTATCGCACCTGCGGTGACGCAGGCTCTGCAGAGGAAAAAGGCGGAACAGGAGCGAAAGCGGGCTGAAGAAGCGCTGATTAGGAGAGAAAATGAGTTTCGAACGTTGGCTGAAAATTCTCCTGACATGATTGCCCGCTTTGATAGACAAAATCACCATACATATGTTAATCCAGCAGCTGCGGAGGTTTACGATCTTTCTCAAGAAGAAATTATCGGGAAAACTCATAGTGAACTGGGAAGAAACCTGAAGCATGTAACGTTTTGGGAAAAACATAATGAGAAAGTTTTTACCACAGGGAACTCCGAAACAATGGAATTCCATTATACGTCGTCTCAAGGAAAAGAATGTCACTTTAATACACGAATAGTACCCGAGTTCGTTAATGGCAAAGTGACCTCTGTTCTTGCTATTTCCCGTGATATAACCGATATCAAGGAAGCAGAAGCTAAGCTGAAAGAAACACTCGACAATTTGGAAAATCTGGTTAAAGAACGGACAGCGCAGCTTGAGAAAGCTTATAATTTGTTGAAGGAAAACGAAAAAGGTCTTGCTGAAGCTCAAAGAATGGCACACCTGGGAAATTGGGACTGGAATCTTGTGACTGGTGAAATACACTGTTCCGATGAATTATATCGTATTTTTGGACTTAATCCTCGAGAATTCAGCACAATTTGCAGTGAAGCTTTAAGTTACGTACACCCGGATGATCGAGACCATGTGAATGATGCCATTAAAAAAGCCTTAGATGGAAAGCCCTGTAGCATTGATTTTAGAATAATTTCAACTGACGGAGCAGAGCGTATAGTCCATGCACAGGGTGAAGTTGTTTGTGATGAGAAAAATACTCCTGTTCGAATAAAGGGAATAGTTCAGGATATTACGGAACGTAAAAGAGCAGAAGAGAAAATTCAGATACTTGCGAATGCTGTAGAGTCATCGGATGATGCAATTATAACCAAGTCTCTTGATGGTATTATTACAAGTTGGAATAAGGGCGCAGAGAAGGTTTATGGTTATTCGGCTGAAGAAGTTCTGGGCAAGCCTATCTCTATTCTGGAACCGTCCTTTTTTGGTGGAGAAACGAAGAAATTAACTGAGATGGTTAAACAGGGAGAAAGGGTTCACCATCATGAGACTATGCGGTTAAGAAAGGACGGTACGAGAATATCCGTTTCAATGGCTCTTTCCCCGGTTTTTGACATTCATGGAAACCTCACCGCTATCTCGGCTATTACCAGAGATATAACCGAAAGCAAAAGAGCAGAAGATAAACTTCGAGAAAGTGAGGAGAAGTACCGCAACATCGTAGAGACAGCCAACGAAGGTGTGCTCATAATTGATGATAACGCCATGATCACTTATGCTAATAAAAAAATGACGGATATGTCTGGATACCGTCTGGAAGAAGGTATTGGAAGATCTATATGGGACTTCATCAGTGAAGGAAGTAAGGCTATTGCCAAACTGAACCTGAAAAGGAGGCGGCAGGGTGCCAATGGAAGCTACGAATTGAAATTGATACGTGGGGATGGCTCACCCCTGTGGGTACTTATAAACGCTAAATCTCTTTTTGATAAGGATGGCAAGTTTGCAGGCTCTCTGAGCATGCTTACTGACGTCACCGAGCGAAAAGAAGCTGAAGAGACCCTTGCAAATCTCGAGATTGCCCGCAAAAAGGAAATT
This sequence comes from Methanosarcina acetivorans C2A, assembly GCF_000007345.1. Taxonomy (NCBI): domain Archaea; kingdom Methanobacteriati; phylum Methanobacteriota; class Methanomicrobia; order Methanosarcinales; family Methanosarcinaceae; genus Methanosarcina; species Methanosarcina acetivorans. The sequence goes on from NC_003552.1 coordinate 246,288, forward strand.
CACCACAGAATTAAGAATAACCTGCAGGTAATTTCCTCCCTGCTGGACCTGCAGGCTGAAAAGTTCAATAGCAGAGAGGATATTAAGGATTCGGAAGTTCTGGAAGCCTTCAGGGAAAGCCAGGATAGAGTAATATCTATGGCTCTTATCCATGAGGAACTGTACAAAGGTGGAGAGTTCGATACACTTGATTTTTCGTCTTACATTGAGGAACTCACTGAAAATCTTTTCCTGACCTACAGGCTTGGAAATACCGACATCAGCTTAAACATGGATCTGGAAGAAAACATTTTCTTTGATATGGATACTGCAGTCCCGTTAGGGATGATCATTAATGAACTTGTTTCCAATTCCTTCAAGTATGCATTTCAAGGGAGAAACAGGGGAGAAATCCGAATCAAATTCCGTAGAGAAGAAAATGGAAAGTATATAAACAGTGGAGTAAAAAGCAAAAACGGAGGCTGTAAGAGTAACAATTTTACTCTAACCGTTTCAGATAACGGCGTGGGCATTCCCGAAAACTTTGATATTGAAGATCTTGATAGTCTTGGGTTTCAGTTAATAACTTCCCTTGTAGACCAGTTAGATGGGAAACTTGAACTGAAAAGGAACAATGGGACAGAGTTTACTGTAAGATTCACAGTAAGAGATAAAAATGAATAAGCATCGGTGAAAGATCAATAAAATTAGCTTAAGAAAGATCAATAAAATTGGCTTAAGAAAGATCAATAAAATTGGCTTAAGAAAGATCAATAAAATTAGCTTAAGGAAGATCAATAAAATTAGCTTAATATACCTCATTTATATTTGGTTCAAAAGATTTGTAAGAAACTCATTTTTTGATCAAGTTCATCATGAATAATATGAAAAAGTTATTTTGATCGTTGAACTGTCATTTCTTCGCTTCTTTCCTTGGAATAAGGTTCAAGAGCACTCGGCTCTCCTCCTCCATGCCAGCTCCTCCTCGGACGGACGCGTACCATATGGACAGATTCGGAGTGGTCGTCCACTATCAATGCAGCTCCCTTTTCACTTCCCATTTTCTTCAGGTATGTCCTGAGGCTTTCCTGCATATATAGGGGCCTGGAACTTTCAAGGGCAAGGATATCATCACTTGAGGTGAGGCGGTGGCAGATAAGCAGGTCGCTCTGCGAGACAACGTCAGGGTGAAGGCTTGCAGGCCTCTGGGTTGCCAGTACCAGGGAGAGCCCGGGTTGCCTGCCCTGCCTGAGGCAGCGGTTAATAAGCACTTCCGAAGCAAGGCTTTCTCTTCCCGCAGGTACGAAGATGTGAGCCTCATCGATAAAAAGCCAGACCATGGGAAACTCTTTTCCTTCAGGGATTTCTCCCATCTGCTTTTTTTCATAGGCTCTTCTTGCCTCAAGCCTTTCTGCATAAAGCCTGCCTGCAAGAATTGATACTGCTGCAGCGGAAACGTTTTCGTTTTCCAGGGGGCTTACATCGAGAACGGTTGTCCTGCCTCCGGATATCAGTTCTGATAGAGATGTCCCTTCTTTTGAGAACAGCCCCCAGGCTTTCACAGCCCTGAAATAGTTTTCCGCAGCCCCTTTTGTTGTCAGGTCCGAACGTGTGTCAAGGAAGATCTCGCTGATAATATCTTCAAAAGAATAAGGTTTGTCTTTTTCCCGGAGGGATTCAATAGTCCTTACGAGCAGAATCCCAAGAGGAGAAACCTCCTCAATCCTGAGAACCCTGCACCACTGGCTTCCGGATAGGTCCCGGATCGAAATTGAAAAAGGTTTTACCTCTATGTTTCGCTTCTTATAGGCTTCCACCTTTCCTGCTGGCACGAAAACCTCGGTCTCAAGGCCTTTGGGGGCTAGATCCCAGTTTTTCAGTCTTCCTGCTTCGGAAGAATTCGGATAACTCATGGTCCAGAAAATCCCCATAGTATCAATGATAAGGGAGGCAAGTTTTCCCTTGATGGCGGGAGGGAGAAAGGCAAGTTCTTCCAGCATACATCCCATCGTGTAGGACTTTCCGTATCCTCTTTTCCCGCAGATCAAAACAGCATGTGGCTTGAGGGCGTCCAGATAAACGGCAGCGCCCCTTGAATGGTCAAGTGCCATATAGTTCCCAAGAAACAGGAGACCTTCTCCATTATTTTCTTCGTTCCCAAGCACTCGCAGCGTTCCGCTGAATTTTCCTCGAAAAGCAGGTCTGAACTCTTTATTTTTTCCTTCAGGCATCCTTGATAGTATCGGACCGACTTCTACTTAAAATAATTTGTTTATCTGTGATAAAATAATAATGCCTATCTTTAAGATTTTCAAGCCCGAATCTCACTTCGATCTTCTTTGTCCTCGTTTTAAATACGGCTCTGAGTCCACTCCTTTTCAGGAAATACTCAGGTCTGAATAAAAAATTCTGCGTATGTTTTCCCTGAATAGAAATGTTTATCTCTCTGAAAAATCAAAATAAGTCTTACGGATTGTGTACTTGAGTCTGCGCCAGTATTAAACCGGCAATTTGTCAAATCCTTAAGTCGGCTTCAAGAATATGAGGGGAAAAGCTTTCAGCCTGACAGATTTTGCTTAAGAGGAGTCATAATTCATAGTTTGTAGATTCATAGTTTGTAGATTCATAGCTTGTAAATTCATAGTTTGTAGATTCATAGTTCATAAAAGCCGCTACATCCGGTTCCGGGCAAAAGTCCTGGAAATAGGTTTGTTGTCCTGAGACTAATCGTCCTGTATCTATGTTATTCTGATGCCTATATCAGTCCAATGTCTACGTCAGTTTGATGTCTATGCCAGTTTGATCTTTATGTAATAATCCGTGTATTTGCTATAATCTGGTGGTGGGTAGTGTGGATTCTCTTCAGAAAGCTACGCTAATAGATTTGCTTTTAAGGTCGGATAAAAGAAGAAAAATTCTGCTTTTTCTCAGGGAAGGGCCGAAAAATATTGAAGAAATCACTGGATTTCTGGGCTCTTCCTGTATCGCAACCCTCCCCCAGATTAAAAGACTGGCAGAAAAAAGGCTGATTGAGCAGGAAGATAAAAATTACAAACTTTCCACGGTTGGGTTGATAATCACTGAAAAGATGGCTTCTCTTACGGGAACTTTCGAGGTCTTCGAAAATAACCTTGATTACTGGGGGCAAAAAGACTTGACCGGGATTCCTTCCTTTTTGCGTTTGAAATTCGGAAAGTTAGCCTGTTCCAGGATTATAGAGCCCCCGCTTAACAGGATGTTTGAGCCCAGGATGTTTGAGCCGCCGGAAGAATTCATAGATTCCCTCAAAAAATCCGCCGAAATCATGTATTTTTCTTCGTTTTTCCAGCCTTCTTTTTCAGGTTTTGACCCGGATTTTTTGAAGAGAAAAACAGATTCTACTTTCATTTTCACAAAAAACTTTTTTGAAAGAATTCTCAGTCTTCCCTCAGGGGAAACCGTTGATTTAATGCTGCCGGGCAATTCAAACCTCTATCTATACGGAGGGGCTTCATCCTTAGTCTCACTTACCGTAACCGAGAGGTTTATGGCTTTACTGCTTCCCAATAAAAAAGGGATACTTGACCGTAACTTCCTGATAAGTTTCGACAGTGAGGCAATAGAATGGGGTAAAGAACTTTTCACGTACTACAAGGACCTTTCCAGAAAAGTCTCAGGAGATGAAGCTAATTCCCTGATCTCTGAAAAAATCCCGGTATGTGATAAATCCTGACCCAAGGAAACTTTCTGGTCGTGAAAAGAATGTTTTTTACAGACCAGGACTATTGAGAAAGAATGATAAATTCGGGGAAAACAGAAAAAATCAGGGCTTGAAAGCCTGTTTCAAGCCTGAAAATAGGACAAAAAAATATGAGTTTTGAAACCTTCTGAAAATTTCAATAGTTCTGGAATACTTCCAGAATTTCAGAATACTTCAGTAGCTTCAGAATACTTCCAAATTTCAAAATACTTCAGTGGCTCCAGAATATTTCAACAGTTTCAGGATATTATTTTATCCAGCTGGTTTGTCCGGACTGCTTCTTTGATTTCCTGAGCTATTCTCCGTCCGGTCGAGAGGTCTTCCTGAATCAGATCCGCATAGGGAGAACCTGATATGTAAAGGTTTGTCCCTGCCACGATCCGAGCAGAAATCTCAAACACCTTGATTTCAAGGGAGTCCGTGAAAACGGTTTCAAGGCAGAAAGCCCCTATCATCCCGCCGAAAAGCCCCAGGGATTCTTCAACCACTCTTTCTCCAAGAGAGAAGATAAGAGGTAGGAGGGATTCTCTTGCAACAAGAGGGACGTTTCCTGTAACTACATATGTTGGGCGGATCCCGGCTTCTATGAGTTCTCTGGGAGAACCGAGCCTGAAGATTTCATCGGCATTGGATTCTACCCTGCGGTCCATACTGAGAAGTTCCAGGCTTCCTTCGCTTAAGGTATATCCTTCGTTTCGGATAGGGGAATAAAAGTAATGCAGGTAATAGCGAGTTCCTGTAATGAACTCCTGAATAGTATACTTCTGGGTGCGGTCAACGAGCTCGTCGAATTCCTCGTAGGTTTTTGCAACGAAGAAGCCTTTTCCTCCTTTTGCCCCGTCGTACTTAACCATCACAGGCCCGTTAATATCACGGGGGTCATCTATTTTCCCGGGCATGTGGATGCCTGCTCCAAGCAACCATTCCCGCTCTTTGTCCCTGTCCGATTCCCACTCCAGTACAGCCCGGTTCCCGAAGGTAGGCACGGTCAGCTCTGCAAAGTTTTCGGTGCCAAGGTAAGCAACAAATGAACCGTGAGGGATGATGATTACGTTTTTCTTTCTGAGTTCCTCAACCTTATTCATGATATCCGAATAGCTGTCGACAATAAGGTATTCATCGGGTTTTGCTTTGGGGAATGCCTCGTAGAATTTGGGCGGTTTGCCAACGCAGATCCCCAGAGTTCTGAAACCTTCTTTTCGAGCTCCATCAAAAATTTGAAGGCTTGAGTGAGAACAGACTGTTGCAATAGTAATGTTTTCTAAATCGTAATTTTTCAGAAATTCAAGAACCTGCTGTTTTGTGATCATGATTGCTACCAGCGGAAAATTTAGATTAGAATACACAATGTTATATTTAAGGTTAAGGGCAGGCTTCTATATATAAATATAGCAGCCGATCTATAATAAATTGAAGAAATAAAAACTTTATATTAAGATCGGTTCAAAGTACAGTACAGAGTGTACCTAATAAATACTGATAATAAGGTTTTTAACTCAGGAAATACGCATGAACGGGCTTGAAGATAGAGACGGTTTATCCGAAACCGGCGAGCCTCCTCAGGGGCCTGGACCCGGGGAGCAGGATAGCAGGGTGCTTGTTCTCCCTGTAAACGGGGATTCAAGAAAAATTACCCAGATCCTCTCCAACGAAACTTCATTGAAGATTCTTGAACTTCTCGGGAAAAAAAGCATGTCTGCAACCAATATTGCAGAAGAGTTGAAGCTTCCCCTTACCACGGTCAAATATAACCTGGATTCTCTGGTCGAATCCGACCTGATTAAGGTCAAACAGATAAAGTGGAGCCAGAAAGGGAGGCAGGTCAAGATCTACGAGTCAGTGGAAAAGCTGATTGTCCTTGTCCCTTCCAGGAGTCCAATGGATAAACTCTCCATTATAAACTTGCTGCAGAAATACATCGGAGTAATAGGAGCAGCCGTCTTTGCAGCTGCAGGAATAGAGTATCTCTCGGCTTATCTGCGGGCAAAAAAGATTATCGATGCCACGGCTCCTTTGCGGATGGGGATAACAGGTCCGGCAAATGAGACTTATCCAGAAGCAACAATTATGGAGACCGTTGAAACCGAAAACCTGAGCCCGGAAGCAGATAGTTATAATTCGGATTTTGACAAGGTGGTGCCGGAAGAGGAGGTAATGGAAGAGGAAGTAGAGGAAGTAATGGATGAGACCCCCGAAACCTTTGCCGGGCAGCAGGTAGAAGACGGCGGGGGTGCGGGAAATCTGTCTTCGGGAGCGGACACTTTCCAGAGAGAAGAGGCTGGGGAAATCTCTGCCACGGAGACTCTGGACTCAACCTCCGAACTGCCTTCGGTTCCTTCTGTTCCTTCGGAAGGGCTCACCCCTCTCGGAGGGCTTCATGGGCTTTACGATACTCTTTCTCTTCACCCGGGGGTCTGGTTCCTTTTCGGGTGTATCTTTGTAATATTTTTGATAATTGTAAGAGAAGTCTATTATAAGAAAAAAACCAAGTAATCAGGGATTGTATGAGAGTCGCTTTAAAACTTGCATACATAGGCACCGAGTTTCATGGGTCCCAGATTCAGCCGAATGTTGAGACCGTGGAGAAAGAACTCTTCAAGGCTCTTCGGAACCTCAGCATTATAGAAAGCCCCAAATCTGCTGACTATACCTGTGCGGGCAGGACTGATGCAGGAGTCCACGCGCTCGGACAGGTTGTCGCTTTTGATACGGAAAAACCGAACCTGGCAATTCCCAGAGTTATCAACTCCGAACTTCCTCCGGCCATATGGGCATGGGCTCATGCAGAAGTCCCCTACTACTTTGATGCAAGGAGAAGTGCGGTTTCCAGGCACTACCACTACGTGATGAGCGGCGAAGATTATGATATCTCAAAGATGAGGGAAGCTTCAAAACTGTTGCTCGGAACCCATGATTTTGAAAATTTTTCCAGGTCAAACGGTGAAAAAAGTACTGTTCGCACTCTGGAAAGGATCAACGTCCGTGTAGATGGGGAAATTACAAAGATTGATGTCGTTGGCAACAGTTTTCTCTGGAACATGGTCAGAAAAATAGTGACTGCCCTTTCAATGATCGGAAATGGGGTGCGTGATAATGACTGGTTGCTCCAGATGCTGAATCCCGAGATTTATGAAGAAGGAATCGAACCGGCTCCTCCCTACGGGCTAACCCTTATGGGAGTAAATTATGGAGAAAATATAGAATGGATTGAAGACGATTACTCGATCAGGCGAGCAGGTGAGCAGAACCACAAACGCATTCTCAGGCACAGGGTAATGGCTGAGGTGCTGGAAGAACTAATTTCCCATGAATGAGAAACATTTAAAGGTGAAAAATCACCTTTCTATCTTACTCCACTTTTTAAACCCCTTTTACCCAACTTTATTCACCTTACTTTATTCTTTTTTCCTGTCCCCGAGTTTCTACCTTTACTATTTTCTACTTTTATACAGTCCTCTCCTTTTTCCTGTTCTTCACTTTTTACTGCTCTTTACTTTTTTCCGTTTTTTACTTTTATATCCTAACTTCCGTCTTTTTAAGCGCGTACATGCTTTTCCGCAAATCTGTGAAGTCAGGTGCTTGCAGTTTAGAGATTTTACCTTGAATCTAATGCGCTTAAGCCTAAGCGCATAAGTCAGCATCAGCCGACGTCTATGCGCTTAAAAATGCGGAACTAAGGTTATATCGCTCTTTATTTTTTTTCCTCTCTTCACTTTTTACTGTTTACTCTTTCAGCTCTCTGAATAATTCTGCTCCATATCTTTCCGGAAAATAGTTATTATCCTTGTGAGGCTTCTGTGCACTCTCTGCACATAAATCTCAAGAACCTTAAGTCCTGCTTTCTCTCCATACTCAAATGAGGCTTTGTCCGAGACAACAACTGCGATACCTCCGGGTTTCAAGACTCGGTGGATCTCTTCCAGGGCGCCGGAATATAGCTCTTCTAAGGATCCGGCAAGGATTGCTGCCGACCTCCCGTAGGGCGGGTCGGTGACAACGGCATTGATTGTAGAGTCCTTTAGAGGGATCCTGCAGGCATCTCCTTCCATCAGTAGGTAGTCCAGTTCGTAGGCTTCAAGGTTCATATGAGCCCCGAGGACAAGTTTTTCCTGGGCATCGATTCCTATAACCCTTGCCCCCACAAGCCCGGCTTCTACAAGTATCCCGGCCGTGCCGCAGAAGGGGTCCAGAAAAAGCTCTCCAGTTTTTATCTCGGAAAGGTTCGTAAGGGCGCGGGCAACCCTCGGCATGAGAACGCCGGGGTGGAAAAATGGCTTGTTCTGGGGAGTTCTGGCTTCATATGCACTCCGGTCAACCGAGGACAGGAGAGTCCCGAGAACAGCCTTTTCACTCAGGATTAGCCGGAATTCCACGTCAGGGTTCTTCAGGTTTGCCCTGAACCCCTTCCTGTAGATGCAGCCTCCAATTTTCTGCTCTAGGTACTCGCACGGAAAATCAACATGGTGTTTGATCCGCTTTGCCCTGACAACAAAACTTTCTCCCTCTATGATATATCCTTCAGGTTCAAAGGCTTCAGCAAGTTTCAGGACTGCATCAGGGTTGTTTTCGGTAATTCCCACCACCTTCAGGATATGGTGGGTCATCGCCAGTCTTCCGGTTACGGAACCTGCAAGGGTTTTTTCAACATCCTCTTCTCTGCCTGCTATATCCACTACAAGGCACTGGTCTACTCTTGAATGGGGCTGGAAATCAAGCCCCTCAATTTTGAGACAGGCAAGGACTTCGGCAGCTGGCAGTTCTTCGTGTTCTCCGGAAAGTTCAAAAGCGTATAACATTGATGATCGGAAATAAGTTGATTAATATAGTTCAAAATGATCTTTGGGCAGTTCAAAATGACTCGATTTCGGGTTCTGTGCAGAATATTGAGGTCTAAATAAGGTCCAAATTGAAGTCAAAAACGGGTTACAGGTAAGAGAAAAGCTGTCTTAAACGGAAGCAGCCTGTAAGAGTTCGATATATGATAATATGATATATCCGTTTGTAAGAGCTCGGTTTATGACAGGTCCGAGTGTAAGAGTTCACATTTATTGAGATGTTTCCGAAGAGGGTTGCCTGTGAAGCAGGTATCTTTTCAAAACATCTTTTCCAGGGCTTTCCTGCCAGTCATTCCTATCTCAATTCCAAGTTCTCCGGCAAACTTCGTTAGCTCGACAACAGGGGCTTTGAGCATATCTTCAAAACTCTGCACGCCTTTTACTTTTGCTGCCGTATCCCCCAGGGTCTCCGCGGCACTGACATTAAGATAGCCGCACATCAGAAAACCCTTCTCTACCCTTATGACAAGCAAAGGATATTTCTGCATTTCAAATCGGAGGCCAAGTGCACATCCGTTTTCAAGTGGAATTTGTTCAATGAGCATGTTTTTCTGAATAAGCCTCAAGCCAGATTAACTTTTGGGCTCAGGTCAGGCTCCTATTAATTTCTTTAAGGATATTTTTGAAGAACCCGGTTACCTGACTGGCTTCAGCTTTTTCTCCGGCTGCTTGGGTTGCGTTTTCTTCACTCTCGTTTTCCGCATTTTTGTCTCTATTCATTTCCATGCTCTGCAGTTCGGATTTGAAAGTTTCATTTTCCGAAAGCCATATGGTAATGTTTTTTTCAGAGCCAAAATTCCCTTTCAGTAAGGTCCGGTTATTTTTAAACTCAAGGCTTTTGTTGTCAAGCCCTTTCGTTAATTCTGCGTCAAGGCCCTGTGGGAGAGTAATTGTAACGCTTGAATTCGGAGTGCCCATCAACCATATATCTGTTCCGGGGCCTGCTTCTTCCCTGAACATGTAGGTTGCACTGGCGCTGTCTGTAATTGCCGATTTTTTTCCAGTTCTTCCGAGGGCATCTTTCGAGATCCGGAGCTCAACGTTCTTTAATTCAACAGAATCAGAAGTCGAGTTGAGCTTTACATCAGATTCTTCTTCTATGGATTCCTCCATTTTGCCGCTTAAAAGAACTTCCATTTTTAGGATTTCCCAGGCATTTACAAAACCGTCACTGTCACCTGTTTCGACATCTATGAGATTCCTGAAAAAAACAGCTTCGTTATCCGTAATTTTTTCGTCGTAATTCCACGTCATCCCACCTCTTTCCATTGTGATATTGTTACCTGGAATGAAGACAGCAGAGCAGGGTTCTGCAAGAAAGGCCGGAATAAGGAAAGTTGCCAGTAAAAGACTGGCTGAGAGGAGAGGGTACAGTTTCAAGGCTGTCAACTCTTTTTTATTCTTTCTTCATCTGATTCGTTTTTCTGTTTTTTCCGGGCTTATTTTGTTGTAACTTCACACCCGTCCCTAGTTATTATTACCGTATGTTCTGCCTGGGACACAAGCCCTCCTGCACTTTCAACAAGTACGGGATAGGAGTGGAGAATTCCGGCTTTCTCAAGCTGGATCAATGAAAACTCAAGTTTGTCCGATTCGAGCCAGCGCTTTGCAAAGGGGAGTTCCCTGTACTCTTCTACCTGTTTCAGGACATTTCTGACTGCTGGCAAGCGGACAGGCTTTTTCTTTATCAGGCTGTAGATCTCTGCCCAGCTTCCGTCATGTACAAGGCCTGTTCCGTTAGTTGCAAAGGGCTCGATTGCAAGCACATCTCCTTCCTTCAGGATAACTCCGCCTTCTACGTGTTTGTTGGGCACCGGGGGATTGTCATGGGCCTCGTAATGGGAAAGTCCGTGGCCTGTGAGGTTCGTAATAGGTTTTAAACCGTAGCTGTGGATCCTCTCTTCTATTGCAGCCCCGATTTCCCCTGTGCTGACCCCCGGTTTCATGAGATCAATCGCTGCTGCAAGGGCTTCTTCAGAGGCTTTTACGATATCGGAATTGCCTGAAAGGTCCACAGTCACTGCCGAGTCTGCTATGTACCCGTCGACATGGACTCCGAGGTCCAGCTTCACCATATCATTTCCAAAGACATCCTGATCCCCTGCTTTAGGAGTTGCGTGGGCAGCTTCCTGATTTCTTGAGATATTGCAGGGAAAGGCAGGCCTGCCCCCGAGTTCTATGGTTTTCTTTTCTACAAATTCAGCAACCTCAAGCAGGCTGTTCCCGACTCTTATCATGTCTGCGGCTTCGGTCCTGACAATCTTCAGGATCCTGCCCGCTTCTCTGTACTTTTCAATGATATCTTCTTTGTTGTATACATTATCCGTCATGTTAACCCCACCTTGATAATTCGAGTTAATTCTTCCTGACCGTACCTATTTGTAAGCTTTATTAAGTTATATTTTGCCAGCAACCATAGTTATGGATTTCTATTCCTGAATTCAGGGTATATTATTTTTTTTAATCCTTTCCTGGAGCTTTTAATGCATTTTCAGGCTTTTAAAGTTAAATTCTTGTTACAATCTGTTACTTAATTATAAAAAGATTTTAATACAAATTTTTTTTCCAGTCCTGTAAAGTTTTCATACCCTGTTTTGGTAACCAGTACCATATCCTCAAGCCGGATACCCCCGATTCCCGGATAATACAGCCCGGGTTCGATGGTTATCACGTTACCTGTCTCCAGAAGAACCCCGCTTTCTCCTACGCTGGGAAGTTCGTGGATATCAAGCCCTACCCCATGGCCTGTAGAATGAGTAAACCCGGCCTTTGACCCGCTTCTGTAGGTGTGATACCCCCTTGCCTCAAACAGATCACAGACTGCCCTGTGTATTTCAGATGAATGGATGCCGGGTTTGACCATTTCCAGCGCTTTTTGCTGGGCTACAAGTACGGTTTCATACATTTCCTTTAGTTTTTCCGAAGCCTCGCCTCTGAGCACGGTCCGTGTCATATCCGCAAAATAACGCTTCTTTTTGCTCCTCGGAAATATGTCCAGGATTATCGGAGCATTTGCTCTGAGAGGGCCTTCCGTAGTTCCGTGAGGGTTTGAAGTATCTTCTCCGCAGGAAACAATCGTCTCTTCGGCTTCGCACCCGAAATCCAGTAGAGTATGGTCAATGACCGAGTTTACTTTAGCCCCGGTAAGAACCTGTCCTTCAAAATAGAGTACGCCGTCCTTTTCTTCCGCATCTGCTATCAGGGTAATTGCTGCCTCCATAGCCTTTTCTCCTGCCATCTGAGCATACTTTATGGCTTCAATCTCTTCCGGTCCCTTTACGCTCCTCATTTTCCTGAAAGGGCTTTTTACAGGCACTATGGTAAAACCTGCTTCTGTAAGATAGTTTGAGTAAAAAATCGGAAAATCGTAGGCAACAGCAATTTTTTTTACTTTTTCTTCAAGGAGCAGCTCGGATATACAGGCTGCATAGGCAGTAGATGCATCCTTTTTCTCTTTGATTTTTTCGCGGTAGCCAAAGTCCTGAGTGGTTTTTATATTCGAAACCCTTGACTCGATTTCAGCTCTTCCACGCTCCATTTCCGAAATAAAAAGGACTTCTTTCCCGTTTTCGGTTTGCAGGTACACAAACTCGTCCGATGCCAGGAAGCGGGTTACATAGTAAATATCGGCATTGTGAATATTCCCTGTCATCAGGTAAGCATCTGTTCCTGCTTCCTCAAGGGCCTTTTTTATGCTGAAGTCTGGCTCTGTCATGCAAGGTAATTCTGGTTTCGTAGATAAAGTTGTTATCGTCGGCTTGCGTGCAGGTCTGTGTATGGATACTGATCCGGGGCATTTCTTTCTTTATCATCTTCCCTTCTCATCTTCCTTTTTCATTTTCCTTTTTCTTTGTTCTTCCTTTCTATCTCCTTCATCTCTTTCCCAAGAATTAAAAGTTCCTCTAGCATCGTGAAATAGCGGTCAAGGGAAGCTGTCATCTCGTCCGAAAACCTGAGAATGCATATATATTTTCGTCTCCCCCGCTCTTTTACCCATATCCTATCTCCAGGGGCTTCATCTTTCAGGTCGGCGAAATTTTCTGCCGCGCAGCCCAGAATCATCCGGATGCTTGATGTCAGCCCCTTCTTCATTTTATCTTTTTTAAACTCAAGGTAGTCGCGGGAGATGTCGTACTGAAGCTGCTGGTTCCTGTGGACCCAGTACTCATCCAGGTTGAGGTTCTCTTCAACAATAAGCGGGATCCTGGAATTCATTTCCTTCAGGCGTGTCAATTCATTCCGTTTCTTTTTGTCGGCGTCTTCATTCCCGGAATGAGCGTCTTTTTCCGGAGTAGGCACGTTTAATTCCAGTTCCTTTTGAATCCATTCCAGGGAGAAACTTTTGGTGGCTTCTATAAAAATTAGAGCTTCCTCTTCCATTTTTTCTCCGGTACTCTCAATCTTCTTGCAAAGCTCTCTAACTCTATCGGCTCTTTCTCCGGAACAATCCTGAATGTGGGACTTAATTCCCATTTTTTTACTTCTTCTTTCAGCTTTATTCATTAATGTTCCTTCGGCTTAATTCCTTAATGCTCTTCTCTTTACATGTTTTTATGGGAAAAGTATCCGGGTTTCGAGGTTCTGGGTTTGACCGGAAATTGAGATTAAAAGGATTCGAAGAAGTCGGAAGGGTAGGGTAGTGAAGGGAGTAACTGACCAAACAGGGAGCAACAGGTTGAAAGCAAGACATTCAGTAGAGTGTTCGGTGCAGGGTAATCAGGGTCACGAATCTCAGAATTGGGGGAATCGAAATAAAAATGGATAACACCGGTAAAAATTCTAAATTATATAAAAACAGGCTCAAGACCTAAATGTGAAATATAATTTGTAAAGTTATGCAATCGAAAAAAAGAAGCGCCCGGACCGGGATTCGAACCCGAGTCGGAGCCTCGACAGGGCTCCATGATAGGCCTCTACACTATCCGGACACTTCGGTCTTTTTAGCTGCTGTTTTGCCCGCGTTGCGAGCAAATCTTAAATGTCTTTCCGGTATATAAATGTTCCCGTTGACTGGTTCCGATTCTGATGAATGTTTCAGGTCCCGCCTCCCAGACTCGAACCGGGGACATCGCGGTGCCTGCGCAGAGATGTACGGGAGGAACCCGCACGAGCCGAACTACAGCCGCGCACTCTACCACTGAGTTAAGGCGGGACAATGATACTGCTTCAGTGTTGCATAGGGCTACACTGCTTCAGTGCACCATCTCCATATATGGTGATGATATTTATGTTTTTCGCTGGATGTGGGAATAATAGCTGACATTTATGACATTTCCCATATATATTAAAAATACTTTTGTATATTACAGGGAACATAAAGCATAATTACAGTAAGAAAACGGACAGATCTCACAAATAGAAAGGGTAAGGAATATGGTCGCCCAAATTTTTACGAACGCCAATTGTTTCGATACGGTCAGCGTCAACCTTGGAGACACCTTTGTGATAAAACTCAGGGATGAGCCTGGAGAGCACCTTTACAGTAAGGAAGAGCCCGTTGCTGAAACTGTATGGAAGATGGAGACCGGAGAAGGTCTCAAATTGCTCCGGGAACAATTCACTCCAGATATTCCGGACACAAAGACTATTCCAGGGATTCACGAATGGGAATACGAGGCTGTAAAACCAGGTACCTGGGATGTTGAAGGCACTTACACCATTTTCCGTTTTGGAGGCGAGAGAAAGTTCAAACTAACTGTTAAGGTTGTCTAAAAACTTTTTGAATTCAAACATTTTTATTTTTTTGAGGCTCCTAAGTTGATTAAAATTTGCCTCACATAGTTGAAAATGTTAACCTGGTCCCTGAGACCGCTTTCACTATTTAACACTTGATTTTGGCAAGTACCTGAAAGGTTGAATAATTCCTTTTTTAGTGATTCCTCTCTAAGAGGCTGTCTTAAAATTCAAATCATTTCTACATTTGGATAGTACGCATTGTTGATCTTAAGGTCACTCAGTAAATTAATTATATCTAACATATTAGCTCGATGCATAATATCAAATGCATTAGCCATCATGGTTAAAATTTAAACTTTAGACATTTAACGGTTCAATTCTACCGTTTTTTAGTCCAAATACATGAGTACTATCCCAATTGTATAATCAAATTGAATTTTAAGACACGCTCTAAGCTATATGCCCCATTTTAAAATTCTATCTTAATATTCTGGGCGGTTAATGGACTGGATGTTAGAAAAGGAAGGTAAAAGAAAGTTGAGGCAAAAGAAAGTTGCAGCAAAATAAAGGTACGGCAAAAATAACTATACAGTAAAAGGAAAGATACAGTAAAAAAGATGTGAAAATAACCAAAGATGTGAAAAGAACCCGAAGTTTCCTCTTGATATTCTCCGGGCTCAGAAATTTTTGGTTCTGTCAGAAGGTGTTCAGTTCGCCCCTGATAACCATTTCAGTGATTTTTGTTACATTGGAAAGCCAGTCGTCAATTACAACTTCAGCTTCCGATTTGACCTTTTCAAAGGAAGTACCTTCTTTTGGAATGATCTGAGCGCTTGCCACAAGTGGCTGGTCAATGGGCTTTGCAATCTGAGAGAGCAGTCTTATATAGACGTCCTGTACTTCCGGGACCTGTTTTACAATATCCCTGGCCATCTGGGTCGAGAGGAGGTTATAGATTTTTCCGATGTGGTTAATCGGGTTCTTTCCGCTGGTTGCCTCCATGCTCATAGGCCTGTTAGGTGTGATCAACCCATTGCAGCGGTTTCCGCGTCCTACCGAGCCGTCATCTCCCATTTCGGCTGAAGTCCCGGTGACGGTAAGGAAGACGCAGCTCGTTTTCAGGTTATCGCCTGTGTTAATGTAAACATTTACGTCCCGTTCGGTATAGTGAGTTGCAAGCTCTTCTACATAGATCTTCATTTCCTGAGTCATGTTTATGTAGCTGTCCAGATCGTCAATATACTTTCCTATCATGCCGCTGCATATTGTAAGGGCTATATCTTCCCCATCCCTGAGCCCCATGACCTTCATGTCTTCTCCTATTGCAGGCATGCGGGACTTCAGATCGGTAAGGAGCCGTCTTTCGGTATTGTAGACGATATTTTCAAGCTCAGAAAATGGGGCGTGCCCAACTCCGAAAGAGGTGTCATTTGCAACCGGGACTCTGTCTCTCTTGAAGACATCTCTGAGGTCTGAGGACCCTGTTCCGAGTTTGCAGTCCATGATAACGTCTCTTTCAAGATCCATATTTACCATAGTCTTCCTCAGGTAATTCCTGGCGGCCTGGAGGGCTACGGACTCGGTAGCAAGTTCTACACCTTCGAACTCTTTAGTCGCCCTGCCTACGAGGAGCATATAAATTGGCTGCAGTACCTCTCCTCCTCCGAATTTCGGGCTAGATCTTCCGGCTACTATCTGGGTTTCATCAGTGTTGTGGTGGAGTACAGTTCCACATTTGCTTATGTATTCCCTGCATAGCGCTCGGCTTACGGCTTCGGCAAGTCCGTCCGATATGCTGTCAGGGTGCCCTATCCCTTTGCGTTCTACAAGCTCTATTCGTTGTTTTTCGATAGGAGTTTGCAAGAGCTCTTCCACTTTTATATTTCGGGCCATTTGGATCCTCTTTTTTCAAAATTGTTGGTAATTTTTTTGCTAGATCAAAACTATTGGTGCTTCTATTTCTGATCAAAATTATTGGTATTTTTATTGCTGATAATGCTGACCAAAATTATTGGTCTTTTATTGCTAGATGTTAATATTACCACTTTATTAATCTTTACTCTGTTGTCGTAATTTACTTTTCTGGAGGCAACTTAAATTACTTGCTGATGCGATTGTAACATTTATAATATTATTTTTATGATCGGATAGTCTGTTTCTATTAAATTACTACGGCTATATAATGCTTCTCATGTATTCATTACTGGTGGTAATATCTCATTTAATAGGGCTATCTTTCGGCTTTAGCCTCCAAAAATAAGTCCTTTTTCTTTGTGTAAAAATTCATCTCGTTTTGGACTGAACGTCCCCAATCAACAGGGTTTCGGGAAAAAAGTTTACACCGAGCCTTACCGTGAAGTCTATATTATACAAGAGTATTCTGGATAAATGTTTTATACGGAACGAGCATACCCGGAGTAAGTTTCCCGACAGATCACTTATTAGAGGACATAGCAGATGATTCGCATTGCAATACCCAATAAAGGTCGCCTTCACGAACCTACAATGTCTCTTTTTAAAGATGCAGGGCTTCCCATTAGCGGAGGAGCCGAGAGCCGAATACTCTTTGCAAAAACTACGGACCCGGATATTCATATTCTCTTTGCCAGGGCTGCTGATATACCTGAGTATGTGCAGGACGGAGCTGCGGATGTAGGTGTTACAGGCATGGACCTTATTACGGAAAGAGGGGCAGATGTTGAGGCTCTTCTGGACCTTAAATACGGGAAAGCAAGCCTTGTACTGGCTGTCCCCGAGGAATCTGTTTTCCAGAGCGCCCGGGATCTTGAAGGCAAAAAAGTGGCAACAGAGTTTCCGGAGATCACGCGCCAGTACTTCAAAAACCTTGGAATCACCGTTGAAGTTATAACGGTCAGCGGAGCCTGTGAGATGACTCCTCATGTGGGAATTGCAGATGCCATTGTAGACATCTCGAGTTCCGGGACAACCCTCCTGATAAACCACTTGAAAGCTATCGACACAGTCTTTTCTTCCACCGTCCATCTGATTGCGAACAAAAAAAGTCTCAAGGAAAAAGGCAAAATCCTGGACATAAAAACCGCACTCGAAAGTGTGCTTAACGCAAAGAAAAAGCGCTATTTGATGATGAACGTTCCCGAAGCATCCCTCCAAGCGGTAAAAGAGGTCCTTCCGGGAATGTCCGGGCCAACAGTCATGAAGGTTGAATCCAGCAGGTCGTCTGAAGAATCCTTCCTTGCCGTTCATTCCGTTGTGGACGCAGACCTGATCTTTACCATCGTGAACAAGCTCAAGAATGTAGGTGCAAGGGATATACTTGTCGTTCCCATAGAAAGGATCATGCCTTAAAAGTAAATAGCCTGAAAGTAAATAGCCTTGAAAGTAAATAGCCCTGAAAATAGAGAAGGCTTAAAATTGATAGAGAATATGTTTTTCTTGCAGATATACCGGAGATGTGGTTTTCTATGGCTTTTGAAGTGATTCCTGCAGTGGACATGAGGGGAGGAAAATGCGTTCAGCTGGTGCAGGGTGTGCCTGGCAGTGAGATCGTGTCCCTTAATGACCCTCTTGCAGTTGCCCTTGACTGGATAGGAAAAGGAGCGAAGACCCTTCATCTGGTAGACCTTGACGGAGCGATTGAAGGGGAAAGAAAAAATGCCCCTATTATTGAAAAGATAGTCCAGGCGTGCAGGGAGAAAGGTGTGAGTATCCAGGTTGGAGGAGGAATCCGGAGCTTTGAAGATGCGGCTTCCCTGCTTGAGCTTGGGGTTTCAAGAATAATTCTCGGAACTGCTGCCCTCCAGAACCCCGAACTTGTAAAACAGCTTTCCGATGCCTTTGGAAGCTCGTGTGTAAATGTTGCACTGGATGCAAAGAACGGGAAAATCTCGATCAAAGGCTGGACCGAGGAGTGCGCGCAAACCCCTGTCGAAATGGGCAGAGAGTTTGAAGAGCTTGGAGCCGGAAGCCTTCTTTTCACGAATATCGACACCGAAGGACTAATGCAGGGAGTAAACCCTGGCCCGACAAGGGAACTTGTGGAATCGGTCAGCATCCCTGTAATTGCATCCGGAGGGGTAAGTTCCCTCGAAGACCTGAAGGTTTTAAAGCAGACCGGAGCCTCAGGAGTTGTGGTAGGCAGTGCCCTCTACACAGGCAGGTTTACCCTTGAGGCAGCTATCGAAACTATTCGAAATGATTGATTTGCATGTAATCATGGGCAAAGTATTTAAGAAATTTAAAAGAGAATGTGATGGTGTATGAGAACCGGCAGAATCTCCCGCAAGACAAAGGAAACCGATATCCAGCTTGAATTGAACCTTGACGGTAAAGGCGTTGCAGACATCAGCACCGGATTGGGTTTTTTTGACCACATGCTCGCTTCTTTTTCACGGCATTCGGAATTTGACCTTAAAGTGCGTGCCGAAGGTGACCTCTATGTAGACGAGCACCACCTGGTAGAAGATGTCGGGATAGTTCTCGGGAGGGCTCTTGCCGAAGTTCTTGGAGACATGTCCGGTATTGCCCGTTTCGGGGAAGCCAGAATTCCCATGGATGAAGCCCTTGCCGAAGTTGCGCTGGACGTCGGAGGTCGCAACTATCTTGTCCTGAAAGCTGAGTTTGCAAGCCCTCAGGTAGGACAGTTCAGTACCCAGCTAGTGCGTCACTTCTTCGAAACCCTCGCTTCAAATGCAAAAATTACCATGCATGCCAGTGTATATGGAGATAACGACCACCACAAGATAGAAGCCCTCTTCAAGGCTTTTGCCTATGCAATGAAAAGGGCTGTAAAAATCGAAGGCAAAGAAGTAAAAAGTACGAAGGGCACTCTATAACACCCGAATTGCGCCACCCTAGTTTCGCTTCCCTAGTTTCGCTTCGGGATCACAGGAAATCGGAGATTTCCTGGGAGTTGCGATGTAATCGCAACAGCACGAGGTTCTTTTCACTCGCTTCGCTCGCTCAAGAGGACTAACTTATGGATCATTTTGGTAGCAATACTTAGCATTTAAGTTTTAAGCTCTTTATCTTGTTGTTTTGATCCTCCACTCCCCTGCAAAAACCAGCATTGCTTCAGGTCTGAGCTGCCCGACAAGGCACATGTTTGCTTTTTTTGCAGCTTTCACTCCGGAGTCAAAGGGCATGGCTTTGGTGGCAACAAGGGGGATTCCTGCCCTAGCTGCTTTTGTGACCATGTAGGCAGGTTGCCTGCCTGTGGAAAGCATGTAGTGTTGTGAGAGGTCGAGTCCCCGGAGGAAGGCAGTCCCCACTGCTTTGTCTACGGCATTGTGTCTGCCTATATCAACAATCTGGACTGCGAGCTTTCCTTTTCTGTCTATAAGTGCAGCAAGATGGGTGCCTCTGGTAAGCTTGTAAGTCTCGGATTCAAGGTGTCCTGTGCCTGCAAAAATAGCTTCCGGATCAAAAACAGTATTTGTCTCTACGTAAATCTCTGCCGGGGCTGTCTCATTACGAGGAGGGGAGCTTTTCTTTTGAGTCAGGATATGGACTTCATCACCCTCCACTTCAGTCCCTGCAATCTCCCCGTAACTGACAGCTCCTTCCGTGATCAGATGCCCTACTGCAAGCTCTTTAAGCTCAAAAGGAGAGGCAAAAAGGGTTGTAAAAGCTTTCCCGTCCAGAAAAAGTTTGACAGGGCATTCCCTTGCAAGCAGCACTTCCGTATCTTCTGCCGTGCCGTCGGAATGGATTCTTTTTGCAGGGTAAGGAGTGGTGTATCTCTCAGGCATTTTTGGTCTGAATTTTGATATGTTTTTCAGATTTATTATTTCATTGATAGCGGTTCATTGTTTATTGCCTGTTTAGCTTTTGAATGTCCCTTCAATTTCTTTTTTCTACTTTTAACTGCTTACAATTTCATAGTCTGCACTGCAGTCAAAGTATGTACTTCCTGAGTTAAACTCAATTCTCAGAATGTTATCATCTGTTGGTATTCCGATATTATATAGATTAATTGCGGAGTCATTTTCCGGCCACCAGCCAATAAGATTCACTCCATCAACCTGGAATTGAGTTCCTGATAGATAAGAAGGAAGTAAATATGTTAAAGTCGACTCATAGTCGGAATAGTCTTTCACATATATTCCAGTGACTTTTCCCTGATCCACATATTCTCCATCAATATACATCTTAACATTAAAGTTGAAGTTGGTGATCTGGTTGGTGTTCATATCTGCAGTTCCAGACGTCTGGTCTCCATCTATTACGAGCTTTACAATGTCATTCTTTTTAAGTTTCTTTTCGGAACCATCGATTTTAATCCAATAATAGTTATTATTTCCGTTATTTCCATTATTTTTGAATTGGATGTAAGTTCCTGAAGAGATGACTCCTCCAATTCCAGGTTTATTTAATATAATGCTGTTTCCATGAGTTAATTCTTCTTCAGGTTCATCCTCTTCTTCAGATCCGTCCTCGTCTTCGCCGGACTCAGAACCGTCGACTTCTCCCTCTTTCAGGCTGCCGCCTGTCCCCAGTTCTGCTTCAATCACGGACTTGCTGATACAGAGCCTCTCAAGAGTTTTATTACTACCGGGCAGGAAAGAAAAGTATACGGTGTCTGAACCTATTTTGTCAAGCGCATAATCCGTTCCGTATTCAAGACCTGCATTTTTTGAGGTTTCGTTGAGGTAGGAGATCCAGGCATCCGGGTATCCGGTGAGAATTGTGCAGGTGAAAGAGTCGATTCCTTCTGAATCATTGCTGTCATAGATAGGGACTGCATAAAGCCCGGTCAGCCTCAAAGAAGCATCGGTGTTTGAAGAGATGCTGTCAGGTTCCCCTGTAATTTTGATCGCATTGATCGAAACTGTATAGTTATCTTCATCAGTTTGTTTTATATTGAATGAGGGGAACTGCCTCATTAATGATCTGCCTTTTTGGGAAAGGATAAGGGCTCCGTTTTCGTATCTAAAGGCCTGGTTTAAATATTCTCTGTTGTTTGAATAATAGGTAATCCCTCCGCAGTCCACTATTTGAGGGGAGGTCGAAATAGAAGATTTTTCTGGAATTATGGTCATTCTGCAACATTCAGTGTTTAATGAAAGTGTTCCGCTTGATTTTGATGGTTCCAGAATGGGAATTTCCCCTCCTCCCATACTAAACGAAATAGTTACTGGAAATCCATATTCTGAAGAATTAAGCTCTGAAGAAGTAAAGAGAGATATCATGTCTACCGTTGATTTGAGTTCGGCCATGTCGTTCTGGACTTCACTCATATGTGATTGTTCTGCATCAGTCTTCCACGCCGGAACATACTCAACCCTGACAACTGCAAGTACAGTAAATATGATACTCAGCAGCAAGACTGCCGCAACTACGGTAGCTCCCGCAGATTCCGAGTTGAAGAGGTTTTTTCTGGCCTTTTCCCTGATTCTGTTCTTTCTGGTCTTCATAGCGGAACATCACATAATTTTTTTAGTATTCTTAAAATGTAAATCCTTAAATTTCCGTTTTTTAATTTTCTACCTTTCAATATCCGTTTTTTAACCTTATACTGAGAGTGGATTAATTACGGCTTATTTTATTCCATCCGATTTAGTCTGTTATCTACGGGCAACGATAATGGCAAAGTTCAGATCAAACCATTAATCAGCTCTGCATTAACTATGGTTTTGCCAATGTACAGTCTGTCCAAGCTTCTGTCACTTCCATTTTCCGGAAATGAAAAGTACAGGTAATCATTTTCTACGATGTCAAGGGTGTAGTCTTTATCTTTCTCCAGTCCGGCTCTTATCATTGTTTCGTTAAAATAGGCTTCCCAGGCTTCTGGATGGGTAGTGTTTATTTTTAAAGCAAAAGAACTCATATTTTCGTAGTCGTCACTGTCGTAAAAAGAGCTAAATGAACAATCTCTAAGGTAAATGGAACAGTCCGAAGTTGATGAAAGTGTGTCTTCCAATCCCCTGATCTCAATTGCATTGATTGAAAAACTGTAGTTTTTATCCGAAACTTCGGAGACACGCATCATTGGATAAAGTTTCATTACCGATTGATCTTTTTGCTCAAGGATCAAAGCCCCATTTTCATACTTGAAGGTCTGGTCAACATAATAATTATTATTAGAACTATATGCAACGGTGCCACAGTTTATAACTTTTTCACTATCGTTTGCAGGATTGATTGTAATTTTGCATGTATCCGTATTTATGGAAACCGTCCCGCTGAACTTTGAATAATCGGTGAGTGGCATTTCCCTACTTCCGGTATGAAGGGGCATTGTTATTGTAATGCTTGAGGAAGAGGAATTTGGGTCTGACATCAGGAATATTGTAGTTCTGTCTATTTTTGATTTGAGTTCTGTCATGTCTTCCCATACACTGGATACGTGAGAATATTCTGCGTCAGTTTTCCATTCCGGAACATATCCAAGATGGATCATGGAAAAAACTGCAAATAATATCCCTAAAAGTAAAATAGCTGCAATAGCTGTAGATTCAGCAGACTCAGATCGGGAAAAAAAATCTTTGCCAAATTTTAATGTGATGCCTTTTTCCTCCATGCTTCCTTCATTTTCCCGCCCGTTCCCCTCCTTTTGTGCGTTTATTTTTATTCGACGTGGATTCCCAGGAAGTCTATCCATGCGGTTTTATCGGCTTTTTTGTCTGCGTGCGTTACAGCAACTATCCTTACCTTGAATGCCTCAAGTTCTTCAATATTTCTCACATAGGAAGTAAGATCTATGTAATAAGGTTCGAAATTTTTATTGTACTCTGGCATATTTGGTTCGACTCTTACCCATTCGGGGTTTTCTTCAGAGTCGTCAACACTGATGTCAAGTGTAATATATTCGTAATTTTTATCGTGCACGCTATATACTATTTTTAAGGTTACGTTGCTGAAAGGTTCTGTAATTCCTTCATCGTCTGCGTCGATGTCGAAATCGAATACCTGGGCTGTGGAATTGGGGTTTCCGTCTTTTTTATCTGGGGCATAGTAAGTAGTAAAAATCCCATCTCCGGTTTCATTAACCGCTTTTGTAGATATCCACCCTTCGGAAGTATCATCTGCTGTTCCATTCGGATGGGGAGTTATCCAGTATCTGCCGGTATCATCAGTGTCATCAGAACTTTCACTTTCTTCGCTTCCACTCTGGAGCATAACTCTCTGGATTAACTGATCTGATTCGGTGTCTACAAAGTACATATCAATTGTATCCGTACTCTTCAGGTCGATTCCCCTACTAAGGTTAGTATCGATTACAATGTAATCCCCGGCCATAAGGACATTATTTGTGGCGTCGTAACTAACACTGGGGTCGGAAGACAACTCAAATACTTCCTGCTGCCCATTAATATTGAGAACAATCTTTGCATCTTCCAGATCGATGGCTTCTCCCCCTTTATGGAAGATCTTCACGGTATTCGCACCCGTGTCGATTCTTTCCTGCAGGTCAGCCTTTGGCGTGTGAGGTGGATTTATATTTACCTCATCCGAAAATATGACCACGGCGATTGAAGAAAAAGCCAACATAACTACAGCTAACATGAGCACCTGCCCCATTACCTCCGAAACTGCCTGACAGTCCCCCTCGAGTGCCCTGTTTTTTTTACCCTCCACGATAACAGTCACCTTATATAAATTCTTGTCTAACTTTCTAAATGTTATTAATCAAATATTAACCTGACTGTCTGAAAAACTCTCTTCTCTTCTTTAAAATTGCCTGGAAAACACTTATAATAAATAAGGAAGATAATTACTAAATAATCTCAAAATGTATCTGCAAAAATTTATATACGAATGAAGGATATCTTTGAATAAAGTTATAAAAAGTATTAATTGCAAATATGTACTCAAATGTGAAAATTCTGACAGTAGATCCTGTCAGAATGTCTTTACCTCAGGAGGGAGAAACATATGGATCTCAAAAAAATATTTAATGATAATAAGGCAGTGTCCCCGGTCATCGGTGTCGTGCTGATGGTTGCAATTACTGTCATCCTTGCTGCCGCAATCGGTTCATCTGTCTTTGGTCAGAGTCCTGCTAAATCTGCACCGCAAGCTAACCTTGATATTAAAGCAGTTAACACCACAGATCCCGGGTATATAAAGTTTGAACACCTTGGTGGTGATCCTATTTATTTCGATGAAAACTCCACCACGAAGGTTATGGCAGCTCTTGATGGTACATCCGTAGAGATCGATGCTACTGGCCTTGGTACACTGGATGTGGGTGATATGGTCACAATCGGGTTGGATAAATATTCTGATAGTAATACTACTGCATTCACCGGTTTATCTTCTGGTGACACTGTCAATATCAAAATTATAGATGTCCAAACCAAGCAGCTTATCTGTAATAAGGACGTGAGATTCTAAATTAAATCTTAAGCACCTTAAAAAGGTACTTTTTCTTTTTAACTTGACACAGATTTTTTTTACTGGCAATTCTCCATTTTTTCTTTTAATCCATAATCTCTTTATAATGTTTGCCTCTACAATGAACGCATTTATCTTATTTACATCGTTCATCTAAAGAAATATCTCTAAAGTATCACATCTTACTAACGTCGAATTACATTTGTATTAAATTTGTTGAAAAATTCTTTTATGGAATTTAATATTATTGGAAAGTAATCATTCTAAATATTTATATTTTTAAACTTCTTTACTGTCTCTATTTATTGTTCTAAATATGTCTCTATTTTTTCAATTCTTTCGGATAATACATATATTAAATAAATTATTCATATGAAAATTCTTTACACAAAAAGTCTATTTTTATTTATACTGTTTGCTTGTCCGGGATCTTAATATATTTTTTCACCTCATCTTTTCAGCTGTTGTATCCTGAAATGATTTCGCAGATCCAAAGCCATTTGAAAGTTCAATATATGATACAATAGCAGGCGGCTCAAAAGGTTAAACGTTGAGTAAATTCAAATTCCGTTTAAGTACTGTGAGATGATCATAAAATGAAACAAATTCGAAGTTGAAGTAAAATAGCGGGTACCTGTCGACGATATATATTTGCAATAAAAGAAATTAAAAAAGTGAGCTAATTTCGGGATAAAACACCATCTTTTCAGCCAAATTAGCTATAAATACAACTTTTTCTATAATTGTAGAGTATAACTGTCTTAACTAATTTTGCTCTTTTTCCAAAGGGAAATTAAATAATATTAATCGATGAAGAGAGCAGTTTGTAGCTACTGTTTCAATTAGTTTATTCATATAAACCTACAAAGGGTCATTATTTTTTCCTTTTGCAGAAGAAGGCAAAGCCTGAAAATTATGTAGGGAGATTTACTTTGAATATACTTGAAAAATTCATGAAAGATTCCATAGGAGTTTCATCTGTCATGGGTGAGGTTCTTATTGCAGGAATTATTGTTATTGCATTTGGTTCTCTATTCGTAATTATGACTTACATTGACAAGCCGGTTGATTCTACCAGGTTGTTGGCAGAAGAATGGATAGATGCACCTTCTGACACTATTTTCCTGCGCCACGCTGGAGGGGAACCTATTGATACAAAAGACCTGAAAATCAATGTCCAAATAAATGGTACCAACTATGTATATTCCTCTTCTAATATTTCTGAAAATTTAGGCGGACAAGGCTTCTGGGAACTGGCAGATGTTATTCAAATCGATACTATCCAGGAATGGGGTATCGGCATCGAAAATGAAGAAGGTATAGATGTAAAATTGGTTGATACGAGTTCAAAGGAAGTACTTCCTAAATACAGAATTGGCTTCTCTCCGGAATCCTCTACTGGTTCATCTGAAGACGATCTCTCTGTAAATGATTCTGAATATGATCTACCTGAAGATCCTGTTGACTTTGAGATAATAGAAGATACAGTAGTTCCGCAGGAGGACTTTATCAGCAGTTTTACAGTTCTGGGGGCTGCAATTCAATCAGGCGGATATGATCTAAAGGTGACTACTCAATTTATAGTTGGAGATGACATTTTAGATCCCTGGCAATACTCATTGCCAGTTACCGGTAATGTTAATGATGAAGAAATACACGTATGGAATCTTTCGGCCACTTATCCGGCAGGCACTCCTGTAACTATAAATTGCAAATCCTGGATCTGGACCAAGGATAGTAAAAAACTCTCTACAAAAGACTCAGACTGGAAGAGTTATATGGAAGTTAGTTCTTCGAGTTATTCATCGAATTTAATAGTACTCAGGAACGGAGATGCTGTCCCTACAATTCCGGGTTTGGATGAGCAGCCAGATGTTGCAGAGTTTATAGAAGACTATGTGGGGGATGGTAAGTTAGTGTTGGAAGGAAATGAGGCTATTTTCCTGTTTGAACTGGGAACAACCGATCTTCACAGTTCTGCGGCTGATTTCCAGGACTTTGTGGTTCTGATGTCGATCGATCCAGCACCGGAAAATTAAGTTTTCAGGTGGAAATCGAACTTTAGCAGAAAAAATTCAGTTTTGAACCTGAAACCGATTCTTTTTCGGTTTCAGTTTTCAAGTTTGATGAAGTGAACATGGAGTGATAATTTCCTTTTCTTTCTTTTTTTGGAAAATGAAAGCCTTTTATAAACTTAAATATGAATCTACTAAAAGTTTGTAATGTCTTTCTGTATGATTCTGTTGTTTTTAGACTGATGTGAAATTTTCTAAACCCCCATTTGACCGATAGGCACTCACACTTGCCGTAGTTTGTTTCGCCCATCACTCATTCCTCCTCATTTAAAATTCTTATGTATTCTTCTACTAGGGATTTTCCCATTCCCAGAATTTGTGCAATTTCCTCACTTTTCATCTTTTTGCTAAGCTTTTCTACCTTCTTGTATGCTTTAATGTACCTATCACACGCTTCCTGCGTGTGATTTGTCATTCTTGCAATATCCGGTGTTTGATATCCTTTTATGTACAAGTTTAGTATAATCCTCTTGTGAGTGACTGCTCTACCAATATCATGTATGATTCCTCTTGTTGGCAATATCTCGCCTGTTCTTTGCATATACCCCTTTGCCTGTTTGCTTACCGTACCCGTGGAAACATTTAGCAGATATGCCATATCAGAATGTGTTAGCAGTGCTTCCTGTTCATATGCCTCTTTAAATATCCTAACCACTTTTGTTTCCATTATTTCTCTATCTGAATACCCTTCCTTCTTCATCTCCAGGTCATCTTTGGAAATCAAGGTCAAAACAATTGGTGTTAATGGTGTTTTCTTACTGTTTTTACCATAATTCGGCTTCTCTGAAGCCTTTGCTCCATACCACAAAATCTGTCCAACTTCCAGTTTCCATGGCTCTCTATAAGATTTCCTCACCACTTCCACGAGATCATTGGCAAACATTTCCTGAATTTTGTCACCTGCAATAAACTGGTAATCATTTTGTATCAGATCCAGAACTGAACCTTTCAGGGAGCTTGTTACCTTTGTTTCAATCATTGAAGGTACTTTCATCTTCTCCATCTCCCCGAACTGTTTTTTGGACCTGTTTCCGTGTTCATTCTGCTGATCTCTTTTTTTCCAAAAATGCTATGAAGCTGGTCTAAACGTTCCTGATATTCCTCGGTAGAATAAGTCTCAATCAGCTCTTTGTATTCCTGAATTGTTTTTTCAGAAAGCCCTGTTATGATCCTGAGTTCTTCATCTTCGAATCCCTCTTCAGTCAGCACCAGTATTCTTGCAAAATCCTTTACATAACGCATTATGGCTTCGCCACTATGTTGGGTCTTTCTCTCGATCTCAGTATATTCGTACCCTTTAAGATATAGCTCCAGAATCCGTTTTTTGTGGCTTACTCCGGGACCTATATCCTTCCATTTTCCTCTGGTTGGAACCAGTTCTCCATTCTCTTCCAGCGCTTCTATATGTCGTGAAATTGTCTTTGTACTCTCTCCCAGAAGAATTGCGATGTCAGCCTGGGTGAGCAAAGCGCCCTGAGTGTGTGCTTCATTACTTATGCGCATGATCCGTTTATCCAGCAGCTCTCGCTGGTTCTTAACTTTGCAGTCTTCAGGGTCGTAGATAGTGATAATGACAGAAACCAGATTCATCTCATTAACTGGTACGCCAGGAGGAACGTCTTTGGAAACTCCATGGAAGATAATCTGGCCTTCTTTGCGCTGACTGCTGAAATATAGGTCAATGTAAGACATGAAGAGCTCAGACAGAGATCTGCAAACAGCACGAGGAAAGGAATAATCCTGCATCAGTTCATTGTAAAGTTGAGTCTGTAATTGGCGATTAAAAGTTGAGAGATATTCTTTTGGGATTTTCAAGACCATTAGTGCCACCAACAATGTTTTGGTGACAAGAGTAGATAAACAATCGGTCAGAAGGGGGTATTTTATTTTAGTTTAAAATTCTAAATCAATGTTTTTCGTAAAATGAGTTTCGCATCATAACTGAGTTAGAAATGTAATAGCTGACACAATTGATAACTGTGTTATAGAATTTCAGGGAGAACCTGATGCAGGGTTTCAATCTTTCAATGTAGGAAAATCTGACAAGGGGCACTTTATGGCTCCCTCGAAAATGGACATGTGCAGCCCAAGGTTCCCTTTCTCTTCAGGTTTGGATGGCTGTAAGTAATTTCATTTAGGCTAATATCCTGTTGTTCGCAGCGGGCTTGCCAGCACAATTTTGATTAAATCCCCGTTTCGACTTTTATCGCGGCTTTGTAGACGTTAACGTACAGGTCTTCATCTTCAGGGGAGAGAGAAAAGGTGACTGTGTAGGTGCCGTTGGTAAGGTTGTAATCAGTACCTTCCTGAAGATCGATCTCTCCGGCTGAATTTTCGAAATATCTTTCCCATGCTTCTTGGTTTTCCGTATAGACCGTGAGGTTGACCGAGGTTATGTTGAAAAATTGTTCTATCCCTGTAAGATCGAAAAGAGGGGTAAAATATTCGGATGTAAGCCTTATGTCCTCAATGCTGTTGCTCGCCATGACCCCGCGGTTCCCATCAAGAGTTACAGCCCTTACGGAAAGATTTACCGAACCTGTATCTCTTTCAAGAACCATTCCCGGGGATAATTTCATCATCGACCTGCCGTTTCTGGATACTATGAGAGCTCCGTTTTCATAGCAATAAGTCTCGTCCACGTAATGGGTGTTTGTCGGACTGTAAGTGACCGTACCTGTGTAAAAGAGACTTGTTCCACTGTTATACTCGGTGGTTGCATTGTCGGTCGTAACAACTATCGAAAGCCCCGATATTTCATTGTTTACAGCAAGGGTACCGCCTGTTGTTGTGCCGCCTATGAAGGGAACGTCGTTTCCTCCTACCTGGATCGGGCTGTTCAGGACAATTCTTGCATCAGGATTTATTTCAAGTCCGGCAACAAGAATATCAACATTAGATTTAAGTCTGGACATATCCTGCCAGACGTTGGACATGTGAGCGTATTCTGCGTCTTCTTTCCAGACAGGCACGTAATTTAGCTGAATTGTTGTCATCGCGGCAACTATTATTCCTAGCAGAAGGGCTGCGGCAACGGCGGAGGAAACTCCATATTCGGAACTGCAAAAAGAAGAGATTGATTCAAAGAACCTATTTTTCATCTTTTTCCCTTTCCTGCTTTTTAATTTACATACAATGCCATGTAGTCAACATGGAGATTTGTGGTGTTTGCACCGGCGTTTCCCGTAGCAACTAGCTGGATCTTTAAGTTTTCGAGATCAGTGGTGTTGTTTATATATGAGGATAAGTCCGTGGAGTAAGCTGCAAATGAGGTATGTTCAGGGAGATTCTGTTGTTGCCAGGTTCCTGAGCTTTCGTCCCATAACTTCAATTTTATTTGTTCACAGGTGTTATTGTTTCCGCTGTAGACAAGCTTCAGGGTCACAGAAGTAATATTATCCCTCCAGAGGGCAGTACTTAATCCAAAATTAAATTCTTCATATATGTTGTCGTTTTGACTTACAGGTGGATGGTAGCTGGTATATAACCCATCGTTTTCTTCTTGGACATGGAGGAGGATTGCTGAACCTCCCTCGGAAGTGTCAACTGCTGAGCTTTGGGGTGTATACCAGCTGGAATCCTCACTTTCTTCGGTGGAAAGTCGAAGGTTCTGGAACACTTTTCTGGAAGGCTTATCTATCAGGTATACGTTTATATCATCTTCATCTTTTATGTCGACATTCCATTCGCTGTAGGTATTGATCTCTATTTTATCTCCCAGTTCCCAGCTGCTTTTATTCCCGATATTTGCATAAATCTGGGGCGAGGAATAAGTATATCGGTTTCCATTGATGTTTATTACAATTTCAAGGGCTTCGGTCTCGATAAATTCTCCCCCGTTGTGTTCTATGTAGATTGTATTTATCCGAGAATCTGTCCATTCTTTCACATGGGTGCGGGGTACGTCGGCAGCTCCGTCATAAGAAAATATGAAAACTGCAATTGAACTTATAAGGATTACTGCAATTGTTGTCATAAGAACCTCTCCTACAACATCTGAAACCGCAGAGCAGTCTTTCATGAATTCTTTTATATTCGGCAAAACCGATTCCTCTCTTGAACTTTTTTTCTCTAAACCAGGTCTTTCAGAATCAACGGTCATTTTTTTAAAAAGTCATTCTATTCATATAGGTATCTAGTCTATATATATTCTTTGATTACTATTGGTTATACAAACTTCAATTCTTATTTTAAAATTTGAAAGTTTTTCGGCATCGTGGATGTAATTGGTGATATCATAGTATTCGACATCAAAATCATCGGTTTCTTTCGGCAAATTTGTGATATAACCCCATCGATCGGGCTCGTTACTATCATAGATTTTTATTTTAATCTCTTTAGTAGCGCTATCTTTTGAGTAATATACAATTTTTAAAGTAACATTTGAAAAAATATATCCCGGATACAATCTGTATTCTAAAGGACTGGTTTTGAAATCAAATTCTTGATATTCACTTGAATTTATTTCATCTTCTGAAGGGTGATAAGTGGTCAATTTCTATCCATTAGATCTGTATGCGGGTCCTGTACATCATCAGTTTTAGTGCTATCCACATATTTGACCTGTTCGAGGTCTCCATAGCCTCCTGAAGTATCAAGTATGTCTCCTTGTGGAGCAATTCATATTTTTAAAAGAGGTTTCCTTTCATAATTTGTCTTGAGCCTGGCCACCTGAATCGGCTTCTGTGAAGGGATGTCTATCAGAAACAATTCTACCTCATCATCATTTTTGATGTCGAGATTCCACTCCCTTCTCGCATCTATTGTCAGGACGTCCCCAAGTTCCCAGACGCTTTTGTTCCCCAGACATTCGTAAATGTCTTCCGATGGATACACATACTTTTCTCCGTTGACATTAAGTACGATCTCACATTTTTCCGTGTCAAGGAATTCCCCTCCGCTATGTTTCAGATAAATTGTATCCGCGGATTTGTTTATCCACTCCTGCAGTCTTGTATGAGGGATATCGTCAGGTCCGTCCAGGGAAAAAATGGATATGCTGAGGATGCTGAGCATGATAATTACTACACTTGTAAGAAGTACAACGCCCGTTACTTCTGAAACTGCAGCCTCTTTTGTGGTGTCTGTTCCGGGAGTTTCTTGCATAAAAACATCTTAAACGAACATCGTAAAGACTGCATAGGCAATTATCATCATGCTGACGCTGTATTTCAGGCCCATATATACCGAACCCTGACCCATCTTCCCGGCAATGAGCCCGGAGGTAAAAGCCTGAACAAGGGCTGAGTGGTACATGAGCATAGAATACTCATCTATGTTGAAATAACCGTTTCCGATTCCTCCGTATCCCATTCCCTGAGAAGAATTTTTAAATGAGGCACTTTCAGGGAAAAAGTATACGGCCAATATATAAACTATGAAAAGGAAGACAAAGAAGGCAACGTAGATGGTGACGACGTAAACAACCATCTCCGAAGAACGTTCTTCTTTCAACCTTTCTTCGCTCTTTACCTGTTCTGCGGTAATAGAAAGCACATTTTTGATGTCGCTTGTGGACTCGTTTGCTTTTATGAGAGTATGGAGAACCCGGCTGGATGTTGCGGTCCTTATGTTGTTTTCCAGTTTCATAAGGGCTCTTGAAGTTGAATTTCCCCATGAGAGGTCTTCTTTTAGCTTTTTGAGTTCTTTACTGAGGATTCCCATCTTGGATTCTGCCATTATTTTTAAGGAATTAGAGAGCAGAATCCCTGAATCGTTCATGCTTGACAGGTTTCTCAGCAGGTCAGGCATTCTTTCATCAATCTTTCGCATCCTCCATGCCCTTATTTCGTAAAATATAATGAAGGGGATGAGTGCGATTACGGTGAAAATGACCAGGTAATCGTCAATAGAGCTTATTAACTGGACACTGCTGTCACTGATATGGGCAAAGTTAAGGTTCCAGTGGAAACTATAATTAAGGCTTTCTTTAAGAGTTTTCGGAAGGTGGATAAGATAATAAAGCCCGAGAGGGACTCCGAAAAAGAAGGTATATCTGGGTTCGTCGCGGATAGTTTTGTACGGGTTAAAAACCAGGTCTCTCATATTGTAAAGCTGCCTGTACAGTTTTAACTTTTTGTTCCTCTTCTCCTCCTCTTCTGCACTGAGCTTGGAGCTGAGTTCCGGGATATCGTAAAGGTTTATGGGGTACCTGGGAACCCTGCTCTTTTCCGGACTCATGGAGAGTTCTCCTACTGTATCGAGAAGCACGATAAAGAGCAGGGTTGCAAGGGGTATTATAACATAAATCAGCATGTAAAGGATCTGGGCTGAAGCCGGCTTGAGAAACTGCAGCACTACAAGGGTTGTCATTATGAATAACGGACCTGCAACAAAGGCAGTTACATAAACTTCTGCAAGGACGTCCAGCCTCTTTAACAGGTTGCGGTTTGCAAGATCCGCCATCTCCTGGTACTGCTCGGATTTATTTTTCATGTACTCGGTTATGGTCCCACCGCTTGAAACAAGGATCAGGCCGTCAACAAAATCCTTGAAACGTTCCGAAGGGGTGCGTTCCTTTGCTTCTTTAAGGGCCGTTATAAAGTCCTTTCCCAGATAGTCCATATCCCGCACAATATAGGAGATTTCTTCCGCGCTTGTGCCAAAGATATGGGTATAACTGCTAAGAGACCTGAATACATCATAAATTGACATGCCTCCCTTGGTCAGGGCATACATGTAAGTTACCGCTGGCAGCATGGACTTATCTATACAGGCGTTCCGGATATCTGCCTGGAAATAAGGGTAGATGTATATCATCCCAAAGACGACAAGAAAACTTATAATGAATAACAAAAGGGCGACTAATATCGCAAGCAAATAAAGGTATTCTTCTGCAAAACATGCCCTTGTGGAATCCACAAAAAGGCTGAGGCGGGAGATCGGGTCTCCGAAAGTCTTAAGTCCTAGCCATAATCCGAAGATCCCTCCTATTATACCTGCGAAGAGTGAGTACATGAAGGCTGATGCCAGGTACTGATCCACTGACTTTGGAATATGGGAGTGGCGTATCTTTATTTTGATCTCCTTGAAACTTTCTTTATTTTTATAAAAAAAGTCTCCAAAAGCTCTGTATGCCAGTTCGTCCACGGAAGTGTAAGTCATGCTCTCCCTCTTACGCGACCATGTCCTGTATCATAGTTTGCAGGGTATCGTTTTCTATAGATTCCAGAACCATTTTCGGATAACTCTGATATGTCTGCACTACAAGAGATACCTGGATGTAGCTCCTCATATTCTTCTCATAGAGGTAAGTGAGGATCTTTCTCCGATTCTCGATTTCACTTCTCAACTGGACTGTATCCCATCCTCTGACGTGCATGATCTCCTGCATGAGATAGGAGTCCCCAACTTTCAGGAAACTGTCTTTAAAAGGCTCCCAGTTGAAAAGCTCGTTTATGCCAAGGTCTTCGGTTTCAGGGTCAACGTTAAGGACTTCCACAAGGCTCCTTGTCCTCCTTACCCTTTTCTCTTCGATGTACACCTGTTCCTGAATACAGAGTACGTCAAGAGACTGCAGCATAAGCTTAGGTACATTTATGGGTTCGTGGGTAAGCCTGTTTATAACGGTCTGCATATCTCCTGCATGCATTGTCGAGCTTGTTGCATGTCCTGTTGACATTGCCTGGAAAAGCATAAGAGCTTCACTGCCTCTGACTTCACCTACAATGATGAAATCAGGACGCTGTCTCAGGGCTGCCCTTAAAAGGTCGAACATGGAAACTTCCCCGGTAGCGTCCGAGGCAAAGCTTTCTCTTGCAATACCCGAGACCCAGTTGTTGTGGTAGAGTAAGAGTTCCCTTGTATCTTCTATAGAGACTATCTTGGCTGTGGAAGGCATGAAAAGGGACGTTGCGTTAAGCATTGAGGTTTTTCCTGAAGCCGTCCCTCCTGCAAAAAGCATATTGTAGCCGTTTTCAATGACCAGCCAGAGGTATACCAGCATTTCCATATCGCACGTCTTAAAACCTAGCAGGTCGATAGGCGTTATCGGGTCTTTTCTGAACTTACGGATGGTAAACGAACTGCCGCGAGGAGTGATTTCTCTCCCTAACATAGCCTGAAGCCTTGACCCGTCCTGGATTGTCGCATCAACGATTGGCTGGCTGACAGAGATATGTTTGTTATTCAGCTGGCACATCTTGATTACGAGGGAGTCGAGTTCTTCCTCTTCAAAAGAAATATTACTTTCAATGTTGAGATACCTCGTATGATAAATATAGAGCGGAATTCCGACACCATCGCATGATATGTCTTCAATATAAGGATCATAAAGAAGAGGATTGATTTTTTCATAACCAAGCAGGTTCCTTCTGAGGTAATACATTATCCTGTGAATGGCTGAGGACGAAGCTTCAGCTTTGTAACGTTCAAGAAGTAAAAGGGTTTTGTCCACAAGGAGCGCGTCTTTTTCTATTTTAGATGTTGTGGAGTTCAAAATCAGGATGTCCTGAAAATCCTCATAAATTCTTTCAAGCAACTCCTTCTCAAATTTTGTAAGGGCAGGTTCAATAAGCTTGTAGTACCTTGTTCTGCGATCTTCGAGGATGGACACAAGAGCATAAGGCTCCTGGAGCCAGTACCTTTCTATTTCCTTCATTCCTTCAGGTACTTCAAACTCTACAAGCGGTCCATATTCTTCCCGGTCGTATGGCGGCATACTTCTCAAAGGCTTATCAAAATAACTTTTAGCCCTTTTCAGAATATCTGAAATGGAGTTATTATCGCCTGTTTTCCCGAATAACCCCGAAATAAAACTTTTCTTTTCCGAGATTTCTGTTACTTCATCCATACTCTCGCCTTCAGATTTCTCCTTAAGCTATATACGTCCCAACATCTTATAAAATATTTCTATAATATATCGATATATTAATAAATTTTAATAAATAGTTTTTCTCGAAAAAACCTTTTATCTTTCTTTTTAAGCCTTTTTTTCACTTGATCAGATTATTGATGTATAAATTTAATTATAATGTAGACACTCATTTTTCTTCTAATGATTGCTGGCTTTAATTTAAATGAAGCTTTTGGAAGAAATTTAAAAATCATATGCTGTTTTTAAAAATCATATGTTGTTATCGCTGTTCTTAGAGCCATTATTAACGCCCGTGAATAATTCAAAACTGAACCATACAGGCCGGTAAAACATGATATCAACAAATAAGGACGTAATAATTCTTTCAATGGCAAAAAATTCGAGACAGGATCTGGTGAGGGAGTTTTTCCTTCTTTTATATAGCTCCCAGTTTTTAAACCGGCCCTTAAACTGAACCTAAATAAACCGGTCTTTAAGTTGGGCCTTAATAATCCGTTACTCAATTTTATTCTCAAAACCTTACCTGTCTCTTATCCCTGAAGGAGTAAGTTCAAAGAAGAGCTTTTTGTCGGGAAGTTCCATCCCCCTCATTTTTGTAATAGAAAGCACATGTAATATTTTTCCGTTTGCGGCATCTTCCTCAAGTTTCAGCTCTATTTTTCCGAGTACGATATAATCTGCAAAACCCTGATGATGTTGGTGGGCACGGCCGTCCATGAAATAAAGTGAAGTGCAACCATATTTTGCCAGGATACTGTAAATAGCGTCAAATTTGTTGAGGGCTTCCCCCTCCGCACAATTTCGTATTCTGGTAAGAGCTCCAGGGCTGTCCAGAACGACAACGTCGACATTTTCAGTCGGATCTCTTACTGTCCCAACTTTGTCTTTTTCGACTACTTCAAGCCCTTTTCCCAGGCGGCAAGAGGAAAGTGTTTTCTGAATCCTGTTCCGAAATACGTCTTCTACCGTGAGCAGCCCGGAATTAATAATAGGTTCCAGGTCCATTCTTCAGATCTAGTTTTCAGGATTCAGGATACAGATAGTTTTCAGGATACGGGGTACTTCCATAATACAGGTATTTTCAGGATTCAGAATGAAGGTATTTTTCGAATTCACAATACAAATTTTTCAGGATACAAGGGCTTTGAGCGCATCGACAGCATTTACAAATATATCTACTTCTTCTTCGGTGTTATAGAGTGCAAAAGATGCTCTGGCAGTGCTTTCCACTTCCAGGAAGCGAGTAACAGGGATTGCACAATGGTGTCCGCTCCGGATGCAAATTTTCTTTGTCTGGTCGAGGATCAGGGCAACATCATGAGCATGAAGCCCTTTCACATTAAAAGGTACGATTCCTGCCCGGTTTTCAGGTCCGTAAACCTCCACGTGCTCGAATTCGGAGAGTCTCTTTGCAGCTTCCCGGGAGAGTTTCTCTTCGTGTTTTTTAATCTCGGAAACCCCTATTTTTTCCACATACTCTACTGCTCTTCCAAGCCCGATAACCCCGGGAATGTTGGGGGTGCCGGCTTCAAAACAGGCCGGAGACGGTTCAAGCGTGTATGCAAGTCCTTTTACCCCCGAAACCGTGCCCCCTCCGACTGAGGCGCTTTCAAGCACCTCCGGCTGTTTTATGTAGAGTACGCCGGTACCCTGCGGGCCGAGCAATCCTTTATGCCCTGCGGTTGCAAAAAAATCACATCCGAGTGTTTTCAGATCCACTGGAATATGACCTGCAGACTGAGCACCGTCGATCAGGACTTTAACTTCGTTTCTGTGGGCAAGTTTCGTAATCCTGATGACATCCTGGACAGAGCCGAAAACGTTTGAGATATGCGTTACAGCAATGAGTTTTGTCCTGTCAGTGAGGGCATTTTCTATCACCTGAGGATCAATTATGCCTTTACGGTCCGGGCTTACAACCGTTACGTTTACTCCTTTCTTTTGCAGGCGCAACCAGGGCAGGAGGTTTGAATGGTGCTCGAGGAGGGTCGTGACAATGTGGTCACCTGCTTCCCAGGGGTAACTGTTTGCAACGAAGTTGATCCCCTCGGTAGTATTTTTCGTAAACACGGTCTTTGAAGGTTCTGAATTCAGGAAACGGGCAACAGTTTCCCGTGCATCTTCATAGCGATTTGTTGTTTCCCTTGCAAGGCGGTGCGCTCCTCTCCCGTGGTTACCGGCGTACTTATAAAAATATTCCACCATGGCTTCAACAGCAGGAATCGGGGTCTGGGTGGTTGCCGTGCTGTCAAGGTACACGACTTCTTTTAGAACAGGAAAATCTTCACGGACCGCATATACATCGTACATGCTTCCCTTCTAAGGAATGAGAAATAAAAAAAGCTTATGCAGGTTATTTCCCCTGCACACCGCCTATCATAAAGCGGTAAAGGTCTAATTCATCTGAGTCTAGGTTGTCTGTGCAGCCTTTTACGACTGTGTGGTAGCCGTTTTTACGGTTTTTGTATCTATATTCACTTCTTTTTCTTTCTTCTTGATTCAGCTCACTCATAAGTTTTCCTCCTGTCTCTTCAATGCTCGCGCTTGTTTCGGGGCTGGAATTTTGTTTTTTCCGGATGTAAGCCTCCAGATTAAGGTAGATCTCCCAATACTCCAGAATAATAGATTCCTTCAGAATGTATTTGATTTCCACGCTTCTGAATGGCAGCCCTTTAAATGCAGGCTAGAATTCCAGTTCTCCTGGTTCCAGACCCGCGGCAGCGCAGCAGGTGTCGTTCTTACCCACAACAAAATATTAATTGTAATTCGCAATATATATCTATTCCGGATTTTTTTTTAAATTGCCTTGAAATTTTTGTGAATCATCCAAGTTTTAGGCTAGGTGCTCTATTGGTTATTTTGCCTTCAGAGCTTTTGAGATAGATGCTGCATTGGTTATTTTGTCTTCAGAGCTTTCGAGATAGGTGCTGCATTGGTTGTTTTGTCTTCAGAGCTTCCGAATCTTAAGCTCAGGTTCATTTCCTTGTCTCCAGATTTCCCATGAGCCCTGAGAGATGCGCAGGTATAGCTCCTATTGCAGTGCATGTCTCAAGGGAAAGTCCTTTAGAGGTGATATCAAGATGGTATTTCCCTCTTCCAAAAAGTTCTTTTGGAAGCCCTTTGTGCCCCAGGCCCACAAGAAATAGAAATGAATGGTTGCGTAACGCTTCTTCAGCGATTTCCACAGGTAAGACCTTCCTTTTTGGGTCTGGCTTTGAAGTGGTAATAACGGTATCTCCGAATTGAGAAGGAAAGCCTTTCTTAGGAAGGTCGGCAACTGAAAGGTGGTTTTTTTCGTAAAGGACCCTGAGATAACTTCCCGACTCTCCTATGGTGGTTTTCTCCATTACGAAAGCAACCAGCTCTTCGGCGGTCATTTTGAATGGGAAGTCATAAAGGGCGAGATGGAACCCAAAAGCATGGCAGATTGGTGCGGCTCTGGCAATTGCACGGTAATGCGCATCAAGAACTTTGATTTTGTCGTAGGTATTAACGATTCCGAGAGTGAGCATAAGCTGCTTCATATGTTTTTTTGTAAAATAATGTTTCGTTAACCTCTCTCAGTTTTATTCTCCCAGAAACTCTTACTTTTCAGGAAACTCGAAAATACCTCATGGAATGCTGTGCACACTTTCCAAAATGCTCGCAATTCCTGCAATCTTCCCAGAGAAGTAGTTTTTCAGTGTTCTGCACCATTATAAAACCAAGTTTTTCAAAAAAGCCCGGAGCAGTCGTCCGTACATATAATTCAAGTGCAGGGGCTTCAGAGATCTCAGGTTCGTCAATTGTATTTATGAGGTACTCCATAAGTCTGGTCCCGATCCCTTTTCCTCGAAGATTTGGATGTACAGCGATGGAGTGGAGCTCCATAAAGGTCTTCTCACCTGATCTGTTCCTGATAAGGGCAGCACATCCTACCACTTTTCCTTCTTCTTCCGCCAGCACAAAGTCCTCGGGTTCCAGTTCTTCAATGTCCAGAAAATAAGTGGAGAGGAGCCTCTGGATTGCAGGCAGGTCTTTTTTTTCGGCTTTTCGGATTAAAATTTCTGTCATATTTCTTCAGCAACAGCTTTTTTTGATCGGTTCCGTTCGCCCTGGAAGTCCGACTATTCGATATTTTATTCTTTCAAGCTTAGTCATCTTCTGCTTCTTCTGCTTTCTCAGCCATTTTCCGCATGTAGGGTTCGTCCATACTCCCGGAACGGAAACCTTCAAGATCTAGGGTTACAAAGTCAAATCCGAGACTCTTAAGGTACCTGGATATTTTTTCTTTTTTGCGGATTGCATCTTCAAATTCCTCACCGGTAACTTCTATTCTGGCAAGATTTGAATGCATCCTTACCCTGAATTGTGTAAAACCCAGAGCTAAAAGATATTCTTCTGCTTTTTCTATTTTCTCAAGAGATTCAGTGGTGATGGGCTGCCCATAAGCAATGCGGGTTGCAAGGCAGGCTGCCGATGGCTTGCTGGCTACCGAAAGGGCGCGATTCGAGGCAATCTCCCGGATCTCTTCTTTTGTAACATTGAACTCCACAAATGGGGAAAATATCTTATCCCCGGCTTCCTCAATTGCCCTGTACCCTGGGCGGTTTTCCCCTTTTATTTCCGAAGCATTTGTCCCTTCAAGCACGACATTGTATCCGGCTTTCTCCGCGAATTCTACAAGGGTTTCAAGAAGGGCTTTTTTGCAGAAGTAGCACCTGTTTATCGTATTTGCGGAAAAATAGGGCACACTGGTCAGGGAGAAGGGAAGGATCTTATGCTGAATTCCTATTTCACAGGCTGTCTGGGCAGCGGTTTCGAGCTGTTGCCTGGGAAACAGCGGAGAATCTATGGTTACGGCAAGGGCTTTTTCCCCCAGTTCCTCAAAAGCAAGCGCTGCAAGAGTTGAACTGTCCACTCCTCCTGAAAATGCAATGACTGCACTTTCTCTGGCTTTTATAGCCTTCCTTATCGTCCCGATCTTTGCGGCATCCATTAATTACGAGTTTCAGCTAATAAGATATATGTATTTTCCATTCCTATAGTCAGAAGGTGCCTTATGGCAGCCACAATAGGGACATAAGGGTGTACTCTAATCGGTGTTTTTCCTGAGTTTATATAACTCTTGAATCAACATCATTTCAAATGCTACTCAACTTCAAATATACTTTAATCTTTCATACTTTAATCTCCCTGTACCGAAGCTTTGTTTTCTTATCAGGGCTCTGGTTTCAGGAATAAATCTAATTAGAACCTAATTTCCTTTAATAGTATAATTTGATGCAAATGATGAGATGGAGATCTTAGATGGAATTATTCGGAACTAATGGTGTACGTGGTATTGCCAATGAATTTATAAATCCTGAACTGGCAGTCAATTTAGCCAAAAGCCTTGGTACATACATGGGCTCAAGAGGTACGGTTGCAATAGGCTGTGATACCAGGATCTCGGGCCATATGCTGAAATCCGCAGCAATTGCCGGGGCTCTTGCAACAGGCTTGAATGTGATTGATGTTGGGACTGTCCCTACCCCCTCCATTCAGTACTATGTGCGCGATTATGCTGATGCAGGGATTGTTATTACGGCATCTCACAATCCCAGACAGTACAATGGAATCAAGTTTATTGCAGGAGATGGCTCCGAGTTCCCCAGGGATGGGGAAAAGGATATTGAAAAAATTTATTTTTCGGGCAAATTTTCTACGGTTTCATGGGAAAAAACAGGGAATTTCAGGATTGATCCTTCCGTTAACGATTATTACATCAAAAATATAATCCATGCAGTAGATGCCGAAGCCATCCGCAGCAGGAAATTCAAGGTTGTTGTGGATACGGGCTGCGGAGCGGGTTCCCTTACCCTTCCTTTCCTGCTCAGGGAACTTGGCTGTGAGGTGCTCACCCTCGGGGCTCAACCTGACGGGACATTTCCGTGGAGAAACCCGGAACCAACGCCAGAAGTTCTGACCGAACTTTCGGACCTTGTCAAAAAGACAGGGGCAGCTTTCGGGGCAGCACATGACGGAGATGCGGACAGAATAGTCTTTATGGACGAAAACGGGGAATTCGTAAACGAGGAAGTCCTGCTTGCCATGATGGCGAAATATATACTTGAGCGTGAAAAAGGCCCGATAGTTACGCCGGTAAGTTCTTCCCAGCGTATGGCTGATGTCGCAAAGGAAGAAGGGATTGAACTTCACTGGACCGCTGTAGGTTCGATCAATGTCGCCCGAAAGATGATGGAAACAGGTGCCGTTTTTGGAGGTGAGGGTAATGGAGGCCTTATTTTCCCCAAACACCAGTACTGCCGGGACGGGGCAATGGCATGCGCCAAAATCCTTGAGATACTCTCCGGAGGAAAAAAGCTTTCCGAAATAACCAAAAGCGTACCCGTGTACTTCAATTCAAAGACCAAAACGCCTTCCAGGGATGTTGCGGGCACTATGGAAAAAATCCGAAATGAGACTTCAAACCTGGGGCTCAAAATAGATACTATTGACGGGGTCAAGATCTGGTATGACGATGGATGGGTCCTTATACGCCCTTCAGGTACCGAACCTATTTTCCGAATCTTTGCCGAGGCAAAGAAACAGGAAAGGGCGGAAGAATTGATGCATGAAGGTTTGGAAATGGTCTTAAAAGTGGAAAAGACTTGAACAGGAAATTGAATTTTCTGGAAATTGACTCAAAAGGGTAGATTACAAATTCATGTGGGGCTCAAATTGATCTGAGCCTTTATCTTCCCTTTCTTAATTCGAACTTAATCGTTACTTTTTTATTGATTACAATCTGCTTGAAGCCGGGAGCGGAGGCTAGAAAGATGAATTGGCCTTGAGTTCCTGATCTAATTTTAGCTTTAATTTTAAGTGATCATTTAGTTTTTCAGTTTTAAGTTCTCAGTGATTGGCTCTTGTATTTTTGTTATACTTTAATTCTGTAAATTGTTCTTCCCGGATGTTTTCTTCAGCATATTTTATTTTATAATCTCGATCTGCTCAATTGTTATTTGTTATGTATTATGTTAAGATATGTAACAATAAATTATAAATAGATTGAAGTATTTCTTACTTCTGGGAATTAAAACGGATGCATTTTTCCTGCAGATAAATGTGTCAGTCTGAGAGCCTCCTAATCTGAAAAACATACACCTCCTAAATCAGTAAAAAGAGAAGGTTCGAAGTCACCTGCTAAGAAGAACAGAAAGAGCATTACAGGATCGATAAGTATATCCCAAAACGGGAACTGAATACGGGATCAACACCTACCTTTGAAATATACGAGCTATTAAACCTGAGAAATCGGTGAACATAATTTAAAAACAGGCATAGATCAAACCTGCAAACATAAAACGTTTTTAAGAAGGATTCTTGAAAAGAAGAAAGCTCTTAACGGATTCCTTAAGCGGGTTCCTGAAAAGAGTTCTTGAAAATTAAATACAGACTATAGACCTGAGATTTAATTCCTATTAACGGAATTGCCTCAAGGTAAAGTTATTGGATCAAAAACAAAGGCTCCTTGTGCGGTTTAATTCAAAACAGATTCAAAGCAAACAGAGGATTGGGGTTTAAAAGCCGGTACCGGAGTTATGCCGACTTCCCTCGATCCTACTCTCCTTCTTTTTTTATACCTTCCTTTGTTTTTCCCAGTAACCTGTTAGTTTTCCTCCAAGGGCTAGTTTTCCAAGCTCCCTCCTTACCCGGTTGCTTACCTTCGAAGGAACAGCTGATGCGTACGGAGTGCCCGGAAGGGGGGTCATGTAGTGAGCCCTGACGGTTCCGCCTTTTTTGCAGATCCAGCGGACAAGTTCAAGGCTTTTTTCCTGGTCCTCTTCAGTTTCGGTGGGAAGCCCGAAAATGAAATCAACTGCCGGAGCAATCTCATGTTCCAGGCAGCACTCAACAGCCGAAATGCTGTCCTCAACCGTATGTCCTCTCCTTATTTCTTTAAGGACGCGGTCACTTCCTGACTGGGCTCCAAGGCTAAGGCTGTCGTTTGCACAGTATTTTCTCACAAGTTCTACAGATTCTTCGGTCACGAACTCGGGGCGCACTTCGGAGGGGAAAGTCCCGAAAAAGATCTTTTTATCGGGCAGTTCATGGAGGGCAGAGAGCAATTTTTCTACCTTATCGAACCTTGGGTGAATCCCATCGCTTCCGTATGCGAAAGCATTTGAAGCTATGAAACGGAGGTCGTCATAATACCGGGCGTTCTTCAGGACGGAATCAATGCTCCTGTGCCTGACCTCTCTTCCAAAAAGCCTGGGTGTCTGGCAATACCTGCAGCCCCAGGGGCATCCGCGACTAATCTCAATGGGAGCCCGGAGTCTTTTCGGGTCAAAACAGGGATATGCGTCCAGGTTCACATGTTGCCTTTCAGGGGTTTCGATTATTCTGCAGGTATCTGATTTGTAAGCGATTCCCTTTACCTCTCCTGGGTTTCCTCCCTCCTTCAGGACTTTCACGAGTTCAGGAAGGGTTTCTTCCCCTTCACCAATAACCACGTAATCAAAATACTCA
Source organism: Methanosarcina acetivorans C2A (assembly GCF_000007345.1). NCBI lineage: Archaea > Methanobacteriati > Methanobacteriota > Methanomicrobia > Methanosarcinales > Methanosarcinaceae > Methanosarcina > Methanosarcina acetivorans. Next base: position 290,220 of record NC_003552.1, read on the forward strand.
AGTGTCTCTTCAGGGGACCCGGAAGGATGTGGTCCTCCTGCAATGAAGATCGAATCCGTCTCCACGTTTTCAATCTCCCTGAAGATTTTCGCTGCCTGCTGTGTAGTAAAACTGTAGATCATGATTCCATTCAGGGGTTTGTCCGTAAACCCTGCCTCGGGAAGTAAAGGGGAAAGAACCGCAAAGCTGTAAGAGTTCTTTTTGCTATACCGAAAATTCACATCCATTTTTTTCTCCTCTTTCCGGGCCTTTTTCGTCCTCTTCAGTTTTTCCAGTTCTCTTCGGTTTTTCCGTTTCTTCTCAGGTTATGGGCTTAAAAGGAATCAGGGTAAAGCAGAGAAGCCCGAGAATAAAGGTAAGGATTCCTATAAGGATACGTTTTCTGTCCAGCTTCATTTTATCATGAAGGGGGGACGGGTGCCCGGCTGCTGCAAAAGCCCAGAGGAAGAGCGCCCAGAATATCCATATGAAGCCGTCTCCTTTTAACCCGTAAACCACATAAATACCTATCATCAAGAGGATTCTTGGCATCATTGAAGATACCCAATCCGCTTTTTTGCCAAGCATTGCCCTGAGCACGTGCCCGCCGTCAAGTTGCCCTGCGGGAAGGAGATTCAGAAGGGTTACAAACATCCCCACCCAGCCTGCAAAAGCCACAGGGTGCAGGTTGCTCCCCGTAACCCCTACAAGTTTCTGGAGCATTACGAAAAGAGGGGGGAGACCAAGCTCAAACATCAGAGAATCGGGTAAAGGTTTGACTGCAGGAACATCAAGATTCAGCCCGATTATGGTGACCACAATTGAGACAAGAAGCCCTACAAGGGGTCCTGCGATTCCCACATCAAAGAGGGCTTTCCGATCAGGAATAGGTCCTCTGTAACGGATTACAGCTCCCATCGTGCCTATGAAAGTCGGAAACGGGATAAAATAAGGGAGAGATGTTTTCATCCCATGGTGCCTTGCCATTGCATAATGGGCCATCTCATGAGAGCCGAGCACAGCCAGTATTGCAAGGGTGAAGGGCAAGCCCTGGAAAATCTGCAGGGGCTCACTCCAGAGATCAACTCCAAACAACCAGGCTCCGCAGATCATGGTTGTAAACACTGTTGCTATGAAAAGTGCAAGGTTTACCCAGTGTTTTTCTTTTGCCTTTTTTACAGGAGTAACAATAAGAACGTGCTCCCCAAGCTCGTACTTCAGAGTGCCGCCGAGTCCTCGCTGTTCGAGGGGAGCCCAGAGTTCCCCCATTACATTTTCGGCATCAGTTTTAGGGGTGCCAAAGAAATAGAGAATCTCTCCGGACTTCTGGATTTCATATATGTCAAATACCCTAGTTATGTAAGGGTATATGCGTGAAATCATCTCTTCAGTATCTGAATTCTCCTGACCTTTTCTTCTCTGTTTCATTTTAAATTTCACGTCTCTGGAGCTTGAGGTTTCTTTTAGGTTCTATCAATACAATTTTCATGCTTTAAGCTTAAACGGCACGGTATTCAGGTTTAAAGTTTAACCTGTATCATTCTTCTATTTTACTGCCTTTCGGTTTAATCAATTCTATATACCCCTCACTACCGTTTACCTGGACAACATCTCCATCCTTTAAAGACTCGTATGGGCTTTTTTCCAGCATATCAACTAAAGGGATTTCAGATATAATTGCTCCTACAGCTACTATCGGTTCGGTTTCCAGATTGATAATCGCCACCGGAGCAGCTCCGTTTTTCTTCAGCTGGTACATTACATAGGAACCTACAGTCGAGCCCTTCCCATGGGGGAAAACAAGCACCTTCCCTTTGATTGACTTTCCTGCAAGAGAGTGTTTTTCCTCGACAACAATTCCGGTTTTAGGGTCCACACTGCCAAGGAAGGATATTGGGTCTCTGGAAATCAAAATTTCCCCTTCTGCACATCCCCTGGAAATTGTCCTGCCTTTGAGTTTAATAGGAACCACCCGCCTTCTTTCTTTTCCCTCCGGTTGCCTCCTCGATGCAGGTTTCCATATTCCCATACACACTTTCAGCCCCGCACATCCCGGGCAAGTAGGCAAAGGCTTTTCCCGAATTCACCATAACACAGGAGTAGCTGTTGGTTGCCGGGGAAACTACCATACAGGTATCGCAGACCACCTTTGCCCCGCTTTCCTCAATGGACCTGACATATTCGGGGTAGCGGTTTGCAAGTTCTCGCGAGGTAAAGATCCAGGTTTCCTTTGAAACCGCTTTTCCTTTCAGAAGTTCAGCCGCTTTTTTAAGTTCAACCGCAGAACAGTGGGGGCAGCCGATAGTGATCAGTTCGGGTTCTTTGCAGGCCCTTCCTCTGCTCTCATAAACTTCATCAAGCTGGCTTCTTTCGATAATTATTTTTTCTTCAGGTTCTTCAAAGCCCAGCCTGCAGGCTTCAGGAGTCACTCCTTCCACATGATAAAGCGCTACTGCTCCGGATGCCGCCATTGCAGCTCCAAGGGTTTTAAGTTCGTCTTTTTCCGGAGCATCCTTCAAACGGAAAATAGGCACCTGGCTCCCAATGATTTTGCCTGCCACATAACCAAGGGCTCCGTAATCCGATTCTTTGAGCGGGCATTCCACCCGGATGGAGACCTCAGGGGTGCGGTTTTCCTCAAGATGGAACCCATAATTTGCAGTTTTTCCAAGGAGTGCTGCCGAAAGGGCAGACGGTCCTCCTTCCCTGTTCGTTCGGGCCCCTATTACGGAATTTGCGTAAGAGATGGCTGACGATTCACTCCATGCCAGGTGGTCGCCGTAGCCCACGGAAAAGCCTTCGAGGGTATAGGGAGTACAGGTACATTCACAGCGGATGCCGAGCTTTTTGTAAGCCTGAACAATTGCCTTCTGCTTTTCTGCAAATTCAGGGGAGATCTTCAGCCTTCCCCAGTCTTCCAGATCCATCCCTGCCGGGTTCAGGATTGAGGGAACCTTTACCTGCCCTTCAAGGTCCGAAATCCATTCCAATCCGGCGTCACCTATGGTTTTATAAGAGACTCCCGCAATCTGGGCGCTTTTGATAGGGATCAAGCTGTCCGCCCCGTAGATGTCCCCGAGAGCCACAAGGATTTCAATTGCCTGCCTGAGAGTCTCTCCGGCCTCTCCGTTCAGGATTTGCTCTTCTTCTTTTGTAAGATACATGAAAATTCACTCTTTAACTGCCAGGTAGCAAGGGTGTAAAATATTGAAGCAAACATATATTGAGGCAGATATAATTATTGATGCACAAACTATTAAAGCAAATACGGAACACTGAAATAAATCTAAAATGTTAAAGCAAGGTAAGAGTATTATATATCCCTGCTTGCGGTTCCTTAAAGTTTGTCTACCCCTTAAAAGTTTCGTATTTTTTAAAAGTTTCATCTCATTACTCTTCAGGAATCACTGCCCTTTCAAAGTTCTCTTTTTCAATAAGGACCTTTGTAGCATCGATTCCCACTTTCGTAGTCGTCCCGTCAGGAGCTCCTCTCGGGTCAAGGGAACTGCCGCGGACATTGGGAATAATAAGGATATCCATATCCCCTTTCACTCTTGTAGCAACTGCAAACTCGACATCGGCAGGGTCAAAGATATTTATGTCCTCATCCACGATCACCACATGCTTCAGGCTCGTATGGGCTGCAAAGGCTGCCATAATAGCGTTTTTCGCATCTCCTTCGGTCTGCTTTTTGATCTGCACGACTGCATGCAGGTAACAGCATCCCCCCTCTGTTAGGACCACGTTTTTGACGGTTGTAACTTCTCCTACAGCCCTGTATATCCTGGGTTCATAAGGCACTCCCATCATCAAGAGGTGTTCGGGGCCGGCCGGCAGAATTCCGTGATAGATAGGATCTTTTCTGTGGAGGACACGGGTAATGCGGATTACAGGCTCTTTCCTTACCATGTCGTATGTCCCGGTAATGTCCACAAATGGCCCTTCATCAACTTTTTCCACAGGATCAACGTACCCTTCGAGCACGATCTCGGAATGAGGGACTTTTACCCCGTTTGAGCACTCAAAGAGTTCTACAGGAGCTCCCCTCAGGGCGGCTGCGTATTCAAATTCTTTTCCTACGGGCACTCTTGTAGTGGTTGCGTAAGTAATCGTGGGGTCGCAGCCGATAACAATTGCAACAGGCAGAGGCTCGCCTTTTTCTACAGCTTTTTTATGCAGGAGGTAGGTATGCCTCGGAGGGACAAGGCGGGCTGCGAGTTTGTCTTTTCCCGCAAGCATAAGGCGGTGGATCGAAGCATTCATCACACCTCCGTATTCGGAAACTACAATCCCTGCAGTTATGTAAGGGGCGCCGTCTTTTTCATAATGGGTAAGAATGGGCAGTCTTGTTAGGTCAACCTCGTTTTCTATGACCTCAAGGGTAGGAGATTCCGAAACTATCCGGACTTCGCCTTCAGGGGATACTTCCGAAAGCTTTCTTATAATTTCTTCTTTAGGGACTCCGAGCATGGAAGCAAGCTCGTCTCTGGACCCGAGCAGGTTCATAATAACCTTTGAACCCGAAATGTCGTGGAAAAGAACAGGAGCTTTTGTTTTTTTTGCGATCCTTGATGCCTCGAATCTCGGGGAAACGGGCTGCGGAACTTCGACCAGTTTTCCGTTTTCTCTTAACTGGTCTATAAAATCTCTATAAGTCATGGGTATCTGGATATCAAAAAGCTGTCAGATGATAAAAAGATTATCCGGTCATACCCACCCTGACCATACATGTTAACTGGACATCTTTTGGATTTTTTTGTAGCGTTTTAGAATTGTTCGTATAAAGTGTCTGTTAAGTCGAGGTATTTTAAATAGGAATCTTTTAAATCCCTTATTAATCTCTAATGTCTGGTTTCAAGCATTAAATTTGACAATTTTATTATAAACAAGTCTTTTATGCACGGACGCGCATATTACACTTTGCAACTTCCCAAGTTAACTGGGGATTTTGTAAGGACTAACTGTACGTATTTTTCTTTTTTGATACGTCTGGTTTTATTTAATATGAACGGGGTAGACTCAAATGGAATGGAACAAAAAGATAAAAGAGAATTTGCTGAGAAGTATCTTTTTCGCATCCGTATTGGGCGTTGTAGCAATTGTTCTAACGGGTGCAGTAAGTGCTCAGGCTATTGCTGAGCCTGCAGTTTCAAAGACAGCGTCTCCTGCACTTATAAATATCGCTGGCAGTGGAGTGAATGAAGAGACGACTGTGACCATAGAAGTTACAGGGGCCGGAAGCACAAGTACTTCTGCTGTACCTATGGATGTGGTCTTTGCAATCGACAGTTCTGGAAGTATGCAATCAAACGACCCTTCAGGGTTGCGGAAAACCGCCGCTAAAAGTTTTGTCGACAAAATGGATTCAAGCAGGGATACTGCGGGAGTTGTCAGCTGGGATGATAGCATTGACTTTTCCCTACCGTTAACTAATGATTTTCCGCTTGTGAAAACTAACATTGATAGTGTGGACAGTTCTGGGAGTACTAATCTTAATGTCGGTTTGGAGGAAGCAATAGATATACTTGATGCAAATCCAAGAACTGAAAATTCAGTAGAGGTAATAATTTTCCTTACTGATGGTCAGGGAACTTATCTTCATTCAACTGCACAAGAAGCTGCCGATAAAGGTTATGTTATTTACAGTATTGGGCTGGGCGGTGTCAATCCTACTCCTTTACAGGATATGGCAACTACAACAGGTGGGGCATATTATTCTTCCCCAGATGCCACGAGCCTTCAGGCAATTTTCGATGATATATTTTCTGAGGTCACGACTTCTACGATTCCATATTATGTGGACGTTGTGGAGGTAACTCAGGACTATATCGTCGATGAAAGTTCCTTTAACATTGCCCCGGACACCGTCATCCCGGATGGCAGTGGGACTACTACCATTATCTGGAACAATATCGGTTTGAGCAGTGATGGGGATCCTGATTTGTCCGATGACGAAACGGTAGTCCTGTCGTTCAATGCAAAGTCCGACCAGAGTGGAACTAATCTGGAAGTTGATGTATTCGGAACTGCAAAAGTAAATTATAAAGATAGTGAAGGGGGAGATGGCGGGTCTGTGAATATTCCTCAGGCATATATTACCGTCAATGGCGCACCCGTGGCTGATGCCGGTGAAGATCAGGTTGTTGAGCAGGCTAATTGGGCGGGCACATCTGTAACTCTTGATGGGTCAGGTTCCACAGACGACGGGCTGGTCTCACCCTTGACATATACCTGGACCTGGGATGGTGAATCAGCTAGTGGTGTCAGCCCTACAGTATCCCTCCCACTTGGGACAACGACAATAACTCTGGAAGTCTTCGATGGGCAGCTTTCGGATACCGATACAGTTGAAATCACTGTGCAGGACACAACTTTGCCAGAGATAACAGCATCAGGTGAACCGATAATATTCTGGGCTCCCAATCACAAATATGAAACGGTTTCGATCTCCGATTGTGTTGAATCGGTGACCGATATATGTGATGTTGATGTGGGTGTTGATGACATAATAATCACATCGGTAAGTAGCGATGAACCAGAGGACTCCCCGGACAAAGGAGATGGGGCTACACTAGAAGACATTGTTATTGTGGATCCCCAGACAGTTGATTTGAGAGCAGAAAGGCAGGGAGATGGAAACGGCAGGGTATACACAATTAATTATGAAGTAACGGATGCATCCGGTAATACGGCAACCGGGTCCTGTCAGGTCTGGGTTCCTCATGATCAGGACGAAGGAACTACAGCCGTTGATGATGGGGCAGCCGCAGGATATACGGTGAACTATCCCTGAACGGACATATCTGTTCTTTAATTGAAGTGGATGTGGTAACCTATTAACGTAAAAGACAGAGAGTTATCTTTCTGTTTTTTCACTTTTTTGATTTAATTTCTGTTTTAATGAGGAAAGCAGATGAAATCAGGAATTGGGAAGAGTGGGGCACATAAGAGTGGGGCACATAAATTTGTTCTTATACTTTGTCTGATCCTTATTATTCTGGGAACTCTGTTAAATGTTAACAATTTTAAGATAGGGGAGACAGCATCAGGCTCTATCTCTTTTAAAAATACCTCTACATTTAATGAAAGTTTTAGTGAAGGAGTTTTGAATCTACAAAAATGGCAGATCACTCGCGAAGGAGATTTCAAGGAAAGCATAGTAGATGTATACGATGTTGATCCTTCGGAGAACGTTGATTTTCGATTGAGGCTGTGTATGAATACAATTGGCACAAGGGATGATACGGTAAAGTTCCACGGAGTCAGAAGTGTTGATAAAGTGGATTTCAGCGAAGGAAAGGAAATCTCATTTGATCTTGACTGGAACAACCAGGGCAATGGATGTTATCTGACGGGATCTTTATACCTTTGCCCTACCGTAACTGAAGGGAATCCAGAAGACGAAAATAATTGGGTAAAGTTTGAATACGCTGGTGTTCCTCCCGGGCAAAATGTTCGTAGTATTATCTCCAGTAAAATTGATGGGAACAGAAGGATATTATATGCCGATGGCTGGCCTGAGGAGCGAACCGGTAGGCAAATTGCAGATCAGCATATCAGGATAAACCTTGATAATGGAATTTTTAAAATTTGGGAAAATGGTAAGGAATTATTTACTTCCTCGCCACACTATTTGAATTTCACATCAGCTTATATTTATTTTCAAATGAGTAGCCACAGCAATTATCCATCAAGGGAAATTTATTTCGACAACATTGTAATCAGCAAAGACCCCTGAAATGTCTTAGAATAAGTTGTAAGTACCTGGAATGTCAATTGTATGTTTTTTATGTTGCTTTGATGCAAAAAATATACTATTCTAATTAAAAATATTTTTACTGTCACCCTCCGATACTATTTAGATACTACTTATCTTCTATCTGCTTCTAAAAAAATGGACTATATAGAAAATCCGTAAACTGAATCTCTAAGAATAAGGGGAGGTAAAATGGAGTCCCCAAATAACCACTTCTCACTTCTGCTTCAAAAGTTTTTAGTTATTTCAACATTCGTCAAGCATGAAGGCTCTGGGTCTTATGATTTTTTTCCTCTCATACTGGTCAAAGCAATGGGCTATCCAGCCTGAAACTCTCCCTATTGCAAAGATCGAGGTTGCAAGCTGCGGAGGAATTTCCATATATTTGTAGATGACTCCGGAATAGAAATCAACGTTCGGGTAAATCGGCTTTCCTCTCTTTTCTACAAGTTCGCGGACAACAACATTTTCGACTGCTTCGGCGGTTGTGTACCAGTGCATGTCCCCTTTGGATTCGGCCAGTTTCTTTGAGAGCTGCTTGAATATTACGCCCCTTGGGTCATAAGTCTTGTAAACTCTGTGCCCGAAACCCATTATTTTTTCTCGCTGTGAGATTTTTTCAAGGACGAATTTCTCGGCATTTTCGGGGCTTGCAACTTCGTCGAGCATGGTCATAACCTCTGCCCTTGCCCCTCCATGAAGGGGACCTTTAAGGGTACAGAGCCCTGAAACAACTGCTGAATAGAGGTCGGACATGGTTGAAGCTGTAACTCTGGAAGAGAAGGTGGAAGCATTCAGCTCATGCTCGGCACTGAGAATAAAGTCTTTTTCCATGACTTCAGCATCCAGAGGATCTGGCTTGCTGCCTTTTATCATGTACAGGAAATTGGCTCCATGGGAAAGGGAAGGGTCCGGAGGTAAAGGTTCCTTTCCATTTGCCATTCTATAATAAGTAGCAACAATGGTTGGGACTATAGCAATTAACCTTATGGCTTTTCTCATATTTCCTTCGGGGGAACTGTCATTCAGGTCAGGGTCGAATTGCGATATGAAAGAAATGACCGTACGCAGTGCTGCCATAGCATCAATATTAAAATTGCACATGCGGATAACGTCTATTACCTCCTTATTGATTCTACGTTCCGCATGCAGGCGGGCTGAGTACTCGGCAAGTTCCTGTTCTCCGGGAAGTCTTCCCCGGATCAGCAGATAGGAAACCGCGTCATAAGGAAGTTTGACCAGTTCGTTTATGTCTACTTCCCTGTATTTCAGAACGCCCTCCAGCCCGTCGATGAAACATATATTTTTACTCATTTTCTACCTCACAGTTATGCCTAGAGGACTTTCAAAAAATTTTGAAATTAGGGGATCCTCTGGTTATACGTGAAAGATTTAGCACGAGGACCTTTTTGGGCCCAAAAATAGGATGACAATGCAATTGTATTATCATCGAATAAGTATATTAAATTTGTTGAAATTGTATCTTTAAATCATTTTAAATATATTTCTTGGAGTTCAAATTCCTGCTTTCCGAATCTCTCCACCTATTTTAATTGTAAAGCCTAATATTTTTCGTAATGTGTTCCGCTTCAAAATACCTTTTTGAACTCAAATAAACGGGTCTCCAATACGGATAAAAAGCTAGGTTCCGGAAAAAAGAAGGAGCCGTATTAAGGCTTGCGGAACCACTCTAAATATCTTTTCATACCATATGGCGTACTCAACCCGTTATTTTTTCTTCACCGAATCCCGCAGGAACTTATGCAAAATTCCGCCGTTCCTGTAGTACTCTATCTCCACGGCAGAGTCCAGCCTCAATGTTACCCTGAACTCTGTTTCTCCTCCGTTATCGTCCTTTGCCCTTACGGTAAGCTCTCCGTGGGGTTCCATCTGCTCAATGCCAAGGATATCGTAGCTTTCTTTTCCTGTAAGCCCGAGGGTATCTGCGTTTTCTCCTACATTAAACTGCAGGGGCAGAACTCCCATGCCCACGAGGTTGCTCCTGTGGATGCGTTCAAAGGACTCGGCAATAACCGCCTTTACTCCGAGGAGGAATGTGCCTTTTGCTGCCCAGTCGCGGGAACTACCTGTCCCGTACTCTTTTCCTGCGAGTACAATCAGGGGAACATCGTTTTCCGCATAGAGCAGAGCTGCATCATAGATCGGAATCCCTTCTCCACAGGCCTCCGGTGGGAAGTCTTCTCCTTTGAGGTGGGAGACCGTCCAGCCTCCTTCCCTGCTTACAAGCCTGTTCCTGAGCCGGATGTTTGCAAAAGTCCCTCGCATCATTACCTCATGGTTGCCCCGGCGTGAACCGTAGGAATTGAAGTCCTTCTGGTCTACACCCCAGGATATCAGGTATCTGCCTGCAGGACCGTCTGCCGGGATATCTCCGGCGGGGGAGATGTGGTCTGTGGTGATGCTGTCCCCGAAAAGGGCAAGAACTCTGGCATTTTGTATATCTCCGGGCAGGGGCAAAGTAAGTGGGAAATCCACAAAATAAGGCGGCTCCTGAATGTAGGTGGAGGTCGGGCTCCAGGCATAGAGGGTACCTTCAGGCACATCCAGCTCTTTCCAGAGTTTTGAACCTTCCAGAACTCCTGAGTATTCTTTTTTGAACATTTCAGGCTTAATGCTGTTCTTTTCAGCTTCCCTTATCTCTTCATTTCCGGGCCAGATGTCCCTTATGTACACAGGGAGCCCGTTCGGGTCATAAGCAAGAGGATCGGTTTCGAGGTTTATGTTCACCGTACCTGCGATCGCATATGCAACGACAAGTGGCGGGGAGGCAAGATAGTTTGCTTTTACATGGGGATTGATCCTGCCCTCGAAGTTCCTGTTCCCGCTGAGCACGGCTGCAACCGTAAGATCCTTTTCTTCAATTTCCTTTGCAATATGTTCGGGCAGGGGGCCGCTGTTCCCTATACAGGTCGTACAGCCGTACCCTACCTGGTGGAAACCAAGGGCTTCCAGATAGGGCAGAAGGCCTGCGGCTCCAAGGTACTCGGTAGCCACTCTTGAGCCCGGAGAAAGGCTTGTCTTCACAAAAGGCTTAACCCTCAGGCCCCTTTCAACCGCCTTTTTTGCGAGCAGCCCGGCTCCTATCAGGACCGAGGGGTTGGAGGTATTGGTACAGGAAGTGATGGCCGCGATTACCACGGACCCATGCGTGACCCTGAAGCCTTTCTCATGGGGTTCAACTTTTTTTACCTCTTCTATTCCGGTTTCTTCTACCGGGGCTCCTCCTTCCCCCAGCCAGCGCTGATAAGCCGGATCTCCTGCAAGTTCAGCGCCTCCTTCCTTTTTTCTTATAAAGGTCTGCCTCATTGTTTCACGGAAGTTCTCCGAAACCTCGTTCAGGAAAAGCTGGTCTTGAGGGCGTTTCGGGCCTGCGAGACAGGGCTTTACGGTTTCCATATCAAGTTCGAGATTGCTGCTGAAAAGAGGTTCGGGTTTGTGGATCGAATAAAGCAGGTCTTGGGCTTCCAGGTACTTCTTAACAAGGTCAACCTGCTCGTCGCTCCTGCCTGTTCTCTTAAGGTAGTTTAGGGTCTCCGTGTCAGGCGGGAAAATCCCAAGGGTTGCCCCGTATTCGGGAGCCATATTCGAAATCGTCGCCCTGTCCGGAAGGCTTAAGGAATTCAGGCCGGGCCCGTAGAACTCGACAAACTTGCCGACTACCCCTTGTTTTCTTAACATTTTGGTGATCGTAAGGACAAGATCCGTGGCAGTAACTCCGGGTTCCAGTTTCCCGTAGAGTTTGAAGCCCACAACCTCGGGAACGGGCATATAGTAAGGCTGCCCGAGCATTACGGCTTCGGCTTCTATGCCGCCTACTCCCCAGCCGAGCACTCCTATCCCGTTGATCATTGTGGTATGGGAGTCAGTTCCAACAAGGGTGTCAGGAAATGCAAATAACTCACCTTCCTTCTCTTTCAGGTGCACGAGTGGGGTCAGGTATTCAAGGTTCACCTGATGAATGATCCCTCTTCCGGGGGGCACGACCCTGAAATTGTCAAAGGCTTTCTGTGCCCAGCGAAGGACAATATAACGCTCCCTGTTGCGTTCAAACTCCTTTTTCTCATTTTCCTCAAGGGCATATGCTGTCCCGTAGGAATCGACCTGAACCGAGTGGTCAATGACCAGGTCGGCAGGGATTACAGGGTTGATTTTGGCGGGGTCCCCTTCAAGGCGCTCCATTGCCGAACGGAGGGCGGCGAGGTCGACTACCGCAGGCACACCTGTGAAGTCCTGCATGATTACCCTTGAAGGAATAAACGGAATGTCCCTCTCAATTCTGTTTCCAGGGCTCCAGCGGGCAAGGGCTTCCACATCCTCTGCAGCTATCAGGTGCTTTTCCGTATCTGCATGCCGGAGCAGGGATTCCAGAAGGATCCTTATAGAGTAGGGGAGCAGGGAAATCCCTTCAAAGCCCTTTTCTTCCAATTTGCTCAGTCTGTAAATCGTAGCTTTTCCGGCAGTTGTTTCGATGCTATCTCTTACCCCAAAGGGGTCCAGACCTTCTCTCATTGTACTTTTTACCTCCAGCAAAAATATGACGTAAAGATAAGTGTGATTTAAGATAATCGTGACTAATGTTCACCCATTAACTCTTTATCTTATGAAACTTCCCTCCTTTTATCCCTGAGACTATTTTATTCCTTCGGGCTTTTTATCTCCATGTTTTTGCAGGCAGGAAGTTTATCCCTTCTTTCTTCGACTGATTCCCTGTTCTCGCATTTTCCTGGAAATTAAT